>CAUWCT010000007.1:0-62992 GCA_963557065.1 uncultured Lachnospiraceae bacterium
ATTCCTTACTGGCTGTAAGGGGTATTAACCATAAATATATTGTAGTAGGAGGTATCCCAATGAAGAAAAAACCAAATATTGTATTTATCATTGCTGACGATCAGGGGTACTGGTCCCTTGGATGCAGCGGCAATGATGAAATTATTTCCCCGAATATTGACCGCCTGGCAGAGCAGGGGATGCGTTTTGAAAACTTTTTCTGCGCTTCTCCGGTCTGTTCTCCTGCGCGGGCCAGCCTTTTGACCGGATGTATCCCTTCCCAGCATGGAGTTCATGACTGGCTGAGAGATGATGATGAGCGCCAGTCTGCTTTAGAATATCTGGCAGGCCAGTATTCTTATACAAAGGCTCTGGCGGAAAACGGGTATTGCTGCGCGTTGTCCGGAAAGTGGCATATGGGAGCTGCGGGAAAAGTCCAGCAGGGATTTACCCACTGGTTTAGTCATAAATCAGGAGGCGGGCCGTATTACAATGCCCCTATGTATAAAGATGGAAAACTTTACCGGGAAGAGGGGTATGTGACAGACGCGATTACACAAGATGCTCTGGAATTTCTGGATACAAGGAAAAAGCAGGAGGAGCCCTTTTATCTCCATGTAGCCTATACAGCGCCTCATGCCCCATGGCTGAATAATCATCCAAAAGAATATACGGATCTCTACAAAGACTGCCCATTTCAGTCAGTTCCTCATTTGCCCAGACATCCGGACAGCATCTACCTGACAGATGAGGTGGCTCAGGATGAAAGGGGCAATCTAATCGGTTATTTTGCAGCAGTAACGGCAATGGATGCAGGAATCGGAAAGATTCTGGAAAAATTAGACGAAATGGGGATTGCAGAGGATACTCTGGTAGTATTTACGGCAGACAACGGATTTTCCTGCGGCCATCATGGATTCTGGGGAAAAGGCAATGCGACCTTTCCTCTGAATATGTATGAAGAATCTGTCAAAGTTCCTTTTATTGTGCGGCATCCGGGACACATTCCGGCAGGAAAGGTCTGCACTGCACTGGTTTCCGCCTATGATTTTATGCCAACGCTTTTGGAATATCTGGATATACAGGTTTCTGACAATAAAAACCGGCCGGGCGTGTCCTTTGCACTGGCTTTAAGAGACGAACATTTTGACCAGCATGAGGAAGTCGTTGTGATGGATGAATATGGCCCAAACCGTATGATTCGGGGACGCCGGTTTAAATATGTAGCCAGATATCCGTATGGTCCTAATGAACTGTATGATTTGGAAACTGATCCAGGAGAGATGAGGAATCTTCTGAAAGAGGGAGGATTTGAAAATCTGGAGCAGGAAATGCGTCTGCGTCTGGAAACCTGGTTTGCAAAGTATGTAAATCCGGAAATTGACGGGGCAAAAGAGGCAGTCTTTGGTTCTGGTCAGATTGGACTGGCAGGCTTATGGGGGAAAGGAGTTTCCGGCCATAGCTGCGACGATTATATCAAAGAAAATCCAAATTTTGCACCATATCAGATAAAATAACAGCATCAACGAAAGAACAACTGGGAGTGAACACGAGATGAAGAGATGGTTTGAGAAAATTGCAGTATGCACAAAAAAATTGCATACCCAGCTTTTTTTGGCCTACTTTCTTGTGTTCGCTCTCTTTTTTACAGCGGTTTCCCTGCTGGTCAGCGGTTCTATCCGGGATTTGCTTATCAGCCAGATTGGAAGCAACCGGATTGCAGTTTTAAGGCAGATTGGGGAGAGGGCAGGCATTATCAAAACCAGCAGCACTACATTGTCCAACCTGTATACCCATGAGATTGAAAGTCATGGGATTTTAGAGCCGGATCTGTCTTTTTGGGAACAGGAGAAGGCCAGAGCCTATCTGGATTCTCAGAAGGAAATCTACGATGAGATTTTTGGACGGATTGGATTAGACTATGAGGTGGTATTTTTAGGGAAAAATGGATTTTGCTATAATTCAGGGGAAGTGTCTACTGAAAACTGGATGTATGAACCCTGGTATAAAAATCTGCTGGCAGCGTTGTCAGAAGGAGAAGAGGGGGAAGTAGAGTTTTCCCGCACATTTTCGGCAGTCCGTGAAGGAAGAACGGATTATCAGTTTGCGGCAGGGCGGCTTTTGGGACAAGGAGAAGAGGAAAGCGTACTCTTGATCCTCATTGATGAAAGTCAGTTGGAGGATTTATATGTCTCTGTGCAGGAGCAGGGCGGGCAGGTTTACCTCTATGATCAGAATGGATTTATTGTTTCCCATTCTAATAAAAAGATGCTGGGAAAACAGTTTATTGATGTGGATTATATGCAGAATGTGTACGGAATGGACAACTCCAATATCATCCAAAAACTGGGAAAAAGTTATGTGCTTTCCACTTATTTGGATCGGAAAACCGGCTGGACCATTGTGGAAGAAAGTCCTACCAGGATTATTCTGGGGGCATTAAATGATACCTATTGGATTATCGGAACCATTCTGGCAACTGGATTGATGTTAGCAGTTGCGGTATCCGTTTATATTTCCAGGCGGATTTCCCATCCGTTATCAGAATTAAGCGATGCAATGGATAAATTTGGAAGCCAAAATTTTACGCTGCCCTGTGTGGAAAGGGGAACGCAGGAAATCGATCATCTTCAGGACAGCTTTTACCACATGGCAGTTGAGATTACCAGTTTGATGGAGAGTATACAGGAAAGAGAGCAGCAGAAACGGGACTTGGAAGTAAACTTTCTTCGGGCGCAGATTAATCCCCATTTTTTATACAATACCTTATTTTCCATCCGCTGTGCAGTGGAAGTGGGGAAAAATGAGCAGGCAGCCAAGATGCTGGGCGCGTTTATTGATTTGCTTCGGAGTACCCTGGCAGTCAAGGATACGGTAGTTCCTTTAAGCGATGAACTGGAGACAACGAGAAAATATCTGGTGGTGCAAAAACTGCGGTACGGGGAAAAAATCAATTATGAAATTGAGATGGAAGAAGGCACAAAAGACTGCATGGTTTTGCCGCTGATTTTACAGCCTTTGGTGGAGAATGCAATTTTTCATGGTCTGGAAGCAAAAAGCGAGACCGGGACAGTGGTAATTGAATCAGCCTTTCAGGGGAAAAATCTGCTTTTGACCATTACAGACGATGGAGCAGGCATGGATCCGGAAACCCTGGAAGCTGTGAAAAAAAGCTGCAGCCAGGCAGTGATGAAGGACGCCCGCTCCATAGGAATGTCTAATGTTCACAACCGGATTCGGCTGAACTACGGAGAAAATTATGGACTGTCTGTGGAGAGTTCCAAAGGAATGGGCACTACCATTACCCTGCTGATGCCAGCAGTGATACAAAAGGAGGACAAGGGATGAAGGTTCTGGTAGCAGATGATGAAGCTATGATTTGTGAGTGGCTGCAGTTTTGCATCTCTCAAAATCCTTTTTGCCGGCTGACCGGAGTGGCCCATAACGGGCAGGAAGCGCTGGAGATGTTTGTGCAGGAGGAACCGGATTTGGTTCTTACAGACATAAAGATGCCGGTTATGGACGGTCTGGAACTGCTCCATGCTCTAAAGGAGTTAAATGCCAGGGCAAAGGTAGTGGTGCTGACTGCGTTTTCAGATTTTGATCTGGTGCGCCAGGCCCTAAGAGACGGTGCGTCAGAATATTTGCTGAAAACAGAGATGCAAAATGAGGTACTTCAGGAATTATTAAACCGGATGGCAGGACAGCTTCAGATGCAAAAAGGCCAGAACGATGCAGGCGGTGCTAATATATCCCAGATGCAGTCGGTAATCAGCCGGATTTTAAGGCAGACCAGACAGTTAAGTGATGATGATTTGGAAAAACTGCGCCAGTGCGGAGTCCGCTGGCGCAATAACGGTCTGTTTGCCCTGGCTGTATGGAAGTGGGATATGGAGGAAAACGGCCTGCTGTTTCCGGAAGAAAGCCAGGCCAGACATGTGGCCGGATTTGATTATACAGATCGGGTGTATATGATTGTGGGAAATTTTCCAAAGACACTCAGCATTGCAGAAAAGGCCAGACAACTGACAGCGTATGCCAGACAGGTTCAGGGCATGAACCGCTGCATGGTGGGAATCAGCGCCATCACAGATGAGATGCGCCAGATTCCGTTTATGGTCTGGCAGGCATCCTGTTCTTTGGGAGAGGGATTTTATAAAGGGGAAAACCGGGTCTATGAACCCAGGTATCCGTTAAAAGAACTGTCCCGCAGAAATGAATTATGGAAAAATACGTTTACGGAGTTTCGGGTGCATCTTCACCAGATACAGGGAGTACAGAGGTATGAGCAGATAAAAGAATTTTTTGAACGGCTGCCGGACTTAAAAATTCTTACAGTCGAACCGTTGTTAAAGCTGTGTCAGGACGCACTGGATCTTCTGGAATTTGATGCAAAAGGAAATGGAATTGTTCTGGATCACGCAGAGGAACTGCACGCAAAGCTGTGTCAGTGCACTGCGGTTAAAGAGGCACAAGAAGTGATGTTGGATGCAGCCAGGCAGTGCTGCCTGCCAGGGGATGAATGCGGGCCGAAATCGAAAAATATCTGTCTTGCAGTTGAATACATTCATGGCCACTATGCAGAACAGCTAAGTCTGGAGCAGGTGGCCGCCCAGGTATATCTGAATCCGGATTATTTTTCCAGGGTTTTTAAAATGGAAACAGGGCAGACCTTTATTAACTACCTGACGGATGTACGGCTGCAGCATTCAGTACAGCTTTTAGAAAATACCGCCCTGCGGGTGCAGACCATTGCTCAGCAGGTAGGGTATTACAATGCCAGCTATTTCTCAACCACATTTAAAAAGAAATACGGCGTAAGCCCATATGAATACCGGAGAAATGGAAGCTGACTGTTATGAAATGGGAAAATGGAGGGGATTTTCATGAAAGCAATTATGGTGATGTATGATTCATTAAACCGCCATATGCTCAGTCCATATGGGTGTGGCTGGACCTATACAGAGAATTTTTCGCGTTTAGCAAAACACGCTGTTACCTTTGACAACTGCTGGGTAGGCAGTATGCCCTGTATGCCGGCCAGACGGGAACTGCATACAGGACGTTATAATTTTCTGCACCGCAGTTGGGGGCCTTTAGAGCCATTTGACGATTCTATGCCCCAGCAGTTAAAAGATGCAGGAATCCACACCCATTTGGTCAGCGATCACTACCACTATTGGGAAGACGGAGGGGCCACTTACCATCAGCGCTACACTACCTGGGAGTGTGTGCGGGGACAGGAAGGAGACAACTGGCAGCCGCTTGTAGGTTTTTCGGGAGGACCAGAGCCGGCCAGAAATGTATGCGGGGAACCGAAAGACAACTGGGTGGGCCAGGATTTTGCCAATCGGACAGTGATGAAGGATAAGGAAAAACAGCCTCAGTGCCGTACATTCCAAAAGGGATTGGAATTTCTTTGCGCCAATCACAAAAAAGACAACTGGTTTCTTCAGATCGAAACGTTTGATCCCCATGAGCCATTCTTTTGCCAACCAGAGTACCAGAAATTGTTTTCAGATTCCTATGAGGGACCATTTTGCGACTGGCCGGACTACCGGCCGGTCAATGAAGAGGACAGCCCAGAGTTTATCGCCCATATGAGGAATCAGTACGGGGCTTTATTAAAACTTTGTGATGAAAATCTGGGAAAAATTCTGGATGCCATGGATCAGTATGGGCTTTGGGAAGATACGATGCTCATTGTCAATACAGATCATGGATTTCTTCTGGCAGAACATGGGCAGTGGGCAAAGTGCCACTGCCCATTTTACGGAGAGGTTGCTCATACGCCTTTATTTATATGGGATCCCAGAAGCCGGAGACAGAATGTGCGGACCAGTCAGCTGGTGCAGACCATCGACCTTCCTGCAACACTTTTGGAGTATTTTGGCCAGCCTCTTTTTCCGAACATGGAGGGAAGGCCGCTGCGCCCTGTTTTGGAAAAGGACCAGCTGGTGCGGGAAGGAGCATTGTTTGGCATTTTTGGAGGACAGATCTGCTGCACAGATGGAAACTGGGTGTATATGAGAAGTCCTATTTCCGGAAACAGTCCCAGATATGAATATACCCTGATGCCTACCTGTCATGGGGGAAGGAGAGCGTTTATTCAGGATGAGATTCTAAAGGAAATGAAACTTTCCCCGCCATTTTCTTTCACAAAAGGAATTCCGGTTTTAAAACTTCCAAGCAGAAATCCTGTTTCCCAGGCGGATTACTCCACCATGCTGTTTTGCCTTACAAGGGATCCGGATGAGAACTGTCCGCTGACAAACCCGAAAGAAGAACAGCGGATGAAGGAACTGATGAAAAAGATGATGACGGAAAATGACAGCCCCAAAGAACAGTTTGTCAGAATGGGCCTGTGAAAAAAGGATAGATAAACCAGCAGAAGGATGGTATAATACAATTCAAAATAAGCTATGCGTCAATTATCAGGAGAATCTGCAGAAGTAAGCTGGCTTACAGACACAGATTCTCCTGATAATTGACATAGGGCGCATGCGCCCGCTTCCGGAACATCCAAAAGAGTGTTGCTCTTTTGGATGTTCTGGAAGATGCATGGCGGATACATGCGTCTGGGAAAGAAACGATGCAGTGAATGAAAAAGGAGGACTTGAATGAAGAACACAGGCAGATACTGGAAGATAGGGGCAGCAGCCGCAGTGATGGCTCTGCTTTTTGCAGGAACATCCTTTGCCGGTCAGGAAGGTCCGGGTATGGCAGAGGGGAATCCTATAACAGCAGAAAGGAAAGGCGTAATCCGCAGAGACAGCGGTGCAGAAGCGGCAAAAGAGACAGAACCAGCAGAAACGATGGAAACAGTAAAAGCAGCAGAAATTGCAGAACCAGCAGAAGCAAAAAGCCAGGAGCAGAGTCAGCCGGACACCGTTTTACCCGGAGTTTCAGTGGATTCTTTAGAGGGACTGACATATGATATCCGGAAACTGCATGCAGCCGAAGCTGAAGATGTGGAACAGATGATTGTGATTGCAGGTCATGATGGGACTTATGCCAGAGTGACCCTGTACCAGAAAAATCAGACAGGCACAAACCCTGACACCTGGGAATGGACAGCACTTGTAGACACAGAGGGCCGCATGGGAAGAAACGGCATGGGAAAACAGGTGGAAGGAGATGAAAAGACTCCAGTAGGACTTTATACAGCAGGCATGGTATTTGGAAATAAGGAAAATCCAGGCACCAGCCTTCCATATACCCATGTAACGCCCACTCATTACTGGGTAGGGGACAGCAATTCACCGCATTACAATCAATTTGTGGATACGGCAGTTATGACAGAGCCGTTTGACAAGGGGAAGTCAGAGCATTTATCTGCCTATGGAGATGTATATAATTACTGTCTGGATATGGGATACAATCTATCCGGAACTCCCCGCCTGGGTTCCGCACTGTTTCTGCACTGCACAAACGGATACGGGACCGCGGGATGCGTAGGAATTCCGGAAGAAGATATGGCGCAGATTCTTCGCTTTTTAAAGCCAGGCGCAAAGATTTTGCTGGATTTAAGCGAAAATATCAGTAAATATTAGTCCTGAAAGTGTAACGGTTCAGCCGGGAAAACTCTTATGAAAACAAGCTTTCAACGATTTCTCTTATCTGAATCTTCGCAGGGCTGAACTGCTACCTGAAAATATTTTTCTCTGACAATGTCTACAGGAAGTGTTTCCCCTGTCCAGAGCCGGAAGGCTTCTGCACCCTGGTAGAGCAGCATGGGGAGTCCGTTGATGGTCTGACAGCCTGCCTGCCTGGCTAGTTTTAAAAAACGGGTTTCGGCAGGATTATAAATCACGTCTGCGACAAACAGGTCCTTATGAAAATAGGAGGAGTCGGGGAGAATGGACTGCTCTGTATGGGGAGCCATGCCCACATTGGTGGAATTGGTTAAAATTTGGGCGGAAGCGATTTCCCGCCGGAGTATATCCTCTTCATAGTCAAACAGGCGGACATGGCAGTTTGTCTGTTCATTTAAGGTATCTGCGATTTGCCTGGTACGGCCGATGAGGGGACTGGTACTTCTGCTGAACACAGAGACTTCTCTCATGCCGTCTAAAGCCGCCTGAACCAGGATAGCAGTTCCGGCACCGCCTGCGCCCAACAGAACCATTTTTTTGCCGGTGTAGTCTTGCCCCGATTCCTGGAGAGAGTTAAGAAAACCAAGGCCATCTGTGGTGTGGCCGGTGAGGATGCCGTTATCGTTGACAACTGTATTTACAGAGCCGCTGATTTTGGCGGCAGGAGACAAATGGTCGCAGAGCGCGGCCATTTTATTTTTGCAGGGCATGGTCAGGTTAAAGCCGCGGCAGTTTAAGCGCTTTAACCCCTCTACAGTCTGCTTCAGTGAAGCTTCATCTGTCTGAAAAGCCAGATAGCAGTAGTCTAAGCCCAACTGGGAAAATCCTTCATTGTGCATCATGGGGGATTTGCTGTGGGCAACCGGATCGCCAAGCAGACAGATGAGACGGGTGCGGCCGGTAATTTCATAAGCAGGTTGATTCATAGGATACCTCCATTCGATTATTATGACTAAGTATAACACAAACAGAAAACAGGGACAAGAAGGCAGGATTGTGGTATAATAGGAACACTTGACGAGGTGTTTCACGAGTCTAGTGAGAATAGATACTGTCCCCTTAGCGAGGTCTTGTCGAGCTTAGTGGATATGGTATATTATAAAAGGAGCATCCATGTATCGAATTATTGTGGCAGATGACGAGGAAGAATTGAGAAGGGCCATTATCCGGAAAATTCAGTGGGAGGAAATAGGGTTTCAGGTAGTGGGAGAAGCAGAAAACGGGGCGGAAGCCCTGGATTTGGTTGAGAAGCTGGAGCCGGATCTGCTTTTGACGGATATCCGCATGCCGTTTATTTCCGGAGTAGAACTGGCAAGACAGATTCGGGAGATACGGCCGTCTACCCAGATTGCATTTTTAAGCGGATATGACGATTTTTCCTATGCTCAGCAGGCCATTCAGTATAATATTATCAGCTATATGCTAAAACCGATTTCCATGGCAGAACTGACAGAGGAATTAGAAAAAATAAAAGAAAAGCTGGATCGGATCTTTTTAGAATTTGCCTCCAGAAACCAGGAGACTGCAGATGTCAATGAGTTTCTGATGCCTCTGCTTTTGGCTGGATATCAGGATGAACGGGGGGAAGCAGAAGGCGAGATGGAAGGTATTTTGATAGAAAGAGCCAGGGAGTGTGGACTTTTGGCTAAAGGGGGAGATGCTATGCAGTATGTGGTTATGACCACTGCAGTCCGAACGCCGGACGGGAAAAACTGTACTGGTCCTGAGCACGTTTACTCGGTTGACAGCATCCTAAAAAAGTATCTTGGCTATTCCAGCTTTTTTGCAGGAGATGCCATAGTGTCTTTGCTGATCGGAACAAAGCCCCGGTTTAATAAATACCTTCATATTGCGGCAGAAAATATAACACAGAGTATGGAGCGAATCCTGTCTTTGGACGCCTGCGTCGGCGTCAGCCGGGCAGCAGATCAGCTTTTATTGTGCCACAGGGCATTTCGGGAAGCGTTAGACGCCATGTCTTATGCCAGAAACAGCAAAAGCCGGATTCATTTTATTTCCGATGAAGAGCCGTATCGGGCCGGGGAACTGGAGCGGGTAAAAATGCTGGAAAAAGGACTGCTTCAGCTTTTTCGCAGCGGAAACCAGCAGGAACTGATTGGGTATTTAGAACAGGAAAAAGTTCAGTCCGGCCGGGTGGCTTGCAGCCGGATCCAGATACAGGGGCTGGCGGCAGAACTGTACTCTCAGGTAGGGAGGATGTTAACCGCAGTTTCCGGAGAAGACAAGGCCAGACAGGCAAAAGAAGCTTACGAAGTGTGCAGGCAGAAAGCAGACCGGGAGCCGGAAGAAGAGCTGTGGAGCGCTCTGGAGGAATTTTGCCTGTGTTCCTGGAGACTGATTGCAGAGCAGAGAAAAAAGAGCAGCCAGATCCTGTGTGAGAAAGCAATTCAAATTATGGAAGAGCAATACTGCGATGCCGGTCTTTCTCTGTCAGCAGTCAGCAGCATGATAGGGGTTAGTCCTAATTATCTGAGCGCCCTGATGAAAAAGGAGACCGGAAGCACCTTTATTGATCTGCTCACAAAGATTCGGATTGAAACAGCCAGAAAACTTTTGCTGGACACAGCCATGAAAATCCGGGATATTTCCCAGCAGTGCGGTTACAGCGACCAGCACTATTTCAGCTACTGTTTTAAAAAATATACCGGCCAGTCACCCAATGCAATGCGCCGGAAGAGTGAAGGAAAAGTATGAAAAAAGCAAAGACAAAGACAGGATATTCCCTTTCCGTCATTATGACAGTTATGGTGGTGGGAATTGTTCTGACTGCTTTTGCAGCCGGATTTTTGGTATTTGTGGCAGTTTACAACAATTCGATCCGCAATAATACCATTACAGCCAGCGAACAGGCAGTGACCCAGGTCACCAATACAGTAAACAGCTATACAAAAAACATGAAAGATTTGATGGGGCTTCTGGAAGGGTACTACAGAGGGGAACCGGCAGAGCGCAATACGGCCATAGATACCCTGATTACTACGCGCAATGATGTGGTGGCAGTGACCTGCTATAACGAGGCCGGAAGACTTTTAGAGAGCTGGTCCGGAAACCGGAAGATGAAAGACAGACCGTTTAAAAATCTGTCTTTTAATCCGGAGCAGAAATACGAAGAGGGAAAGATTTCCATCTCAAAACCTCATGTAGAGACGTTGCTTGCCGACTATTATCCTTGGGTGGTATCCATGAAACAGCCTGTCGAGACAAGGGACGGACAGAAACACATTGTAGTGATGGACTTCCGCTTTTCTCAGATTGCCGATTATGTAGATGAGGTGGGCATTGGCCAGCATGGATACTGTTTTATTATTGACCAGGAAGGCAATATGGTCTACCATCCCCAGCAGCAGTTGATTTTTTCCGGACTGAAAGAAGAGAACCTGGCTCTGTTAAAAAAGAGTCCGGACGGATACCTGGAACAGTCAGATGTGATTTATACCATTCAGACCATGGCAGACAGCGACTGGAGAGTGGTTGGAGTCAGCTATGTGGATGAACTGATTACCAAAAAGGTACAGAATGTGGCAGTATTTTTGCTGGCGCTTCTGCTCTTGGTTTTATTTGCGGCAACCTGCAGCAGTCTGGTATTTTCCAAAATGATTTCCAGACCTGTAAAACGCCTGATTGGGGCCATGGAAGAATTTGAAGACAGCGCTTCTGATTTTACATATGAGGAAGCAGGAGGGAGCAGGGAAATCGGGGAATTATCCCAGTCCTTCGGCCATATGGTAGTTCAGATTCAGCAGCTGATGGAAAAGGTGCGGGAGGAAGAAATTACTCTAAGAAAGGCAGAACTGCGAGCGCTCCAGGCTCAGATTAACCCCCATTTTCTGTACAATACCCTGGACGCCATCGGGTGGCTGTGTGAAGAAGAGCGGACCAAGGATGCAGTAGAGATGGTCAACGCTCTGGCAAAACTGTTTCGCATCAGCATTAGCAAAGGCCATGAGATGATTCTGGTGGAAAAGGAACTGGAACATGCCAGAAGCTACTTAAAAATCGAGAAATTCCGGTACAAACAATTTACCTATTCCTTTGATGTCGAAGAGGACTGTCTCCAATATTACTGCAATAAGATAACGCTGCAGCCCATTATTGAAAATGCGATTTACCATGGATTAAACAGAATGGTAGAAGAAGGGGAGATTCGGATTGGCGTTCATTCAAAAGGGGACAATCTGGTTTTTACCGTAGAAGATAATGGAATCGGTATGACAAAGGAGCAGTGCAGGGAAATTTTAGAAGGGTCCGCAGGGGACAAGACCGGAATTGGAATCCGCAATGTCAATAACCGGATAAAAATCTATTTTGGAGAACAGTACGGGATTCAGATAGACAGTGAACTGGACGAGGGAACAATAGTGACAATTACAATGCCGAAAGTCAGGGAGGGCGGTTATGAAGAAAGATAAAAGAAACGCCACGGTGTTGGTTTTCTTAACGGCAGTTCTTGCCTTAGGCGCAGGTTTAACAGGATGTGGACTTCATCAGAACAGCAGAAAACCAAAAGTGGCAGTTATTGTAAAATCCACCCAGTCGTCTTTCTGGAAATCCGTTCAGGCAGGCGCCAGCGCTGCCAGTACAGAGTACAATATCCAGATGAGTTTTGAAGGGCCGGACTCGGAGGAAGATTATGAATCCCAGAATGAGATGATCCGGAAGGCAGTGGAAGAAAAAGCAGATGCTATTGTTTTTTCGGCTGTAGATTACAATGCCAACAGCCAGGCAATTCAGGAGGCAGCCAAAAAGGGAATTAAGATTGTTGTGATAGACAGCGATGTCAATACAGATCAGGTTAGCTGCCGCATCGGGACAGACAACTTTCAGGCCGGATATATGGCTGGAGAGGCAGCGCTTCAGGCAAAAGAGGAAGAACTTTATATCGGAATTGTCAATTATGATATCCATTCCGCCAACGGCCAGGAGCGGGAGGCTGGTTTCAGGCAGTGTATTGCAGGCGATGAACGGGTAAAAGCAGTGGAGACCATCAATGTGCGTTCTACCACAGAGGATGCCAGGGCAAAGACAAAAGAACTGCTTCGGGAGCGTCCTGAGATCAATGTGATTGCCACATTTAACGAGTGGACCAGTCTGGGAGTGGGATGGGCCATCCGGGATCTGGGTTGTAAAGACCGTACATGGGTAACGGCTTTTGACAGCAATGCGGTTTCTGTGGGAATGTTAGAAACCGGAGAGGTAGACAGTCTGATTGTTCAGAATCCTTATGCAATGGGATACCTGGGGGTGGAAGCGGCATTTAACCTGATTCAAAACACAGGAAAAACCGAAAATTCGATTGGAACCGACACAATTCTTGTAAACAGAGATAATATGTTTGAAGAAGAATGTCAAAAAATGTTGTTTCCGTTCAATGAGTAATTGTCGATATGATAAGATTTTGTACTCTTAGTGTGGATATTTGTATATACTTTTGACAGCAGATAGGTTATAATGTGTCTTGTGATAGTAAAAGATCACAAGACACTATTTTTTAGAGGAGGATGTTACTATGAAAAAAAGATTTTTGGCATTGGCGATGGCCGGCATTATGGCAATGAGCTTAGCAGCCTGCGGCGGATCTGACGAAGCAGCAGCTACTACAGCAGCAGCCACTACTGCGGCAGCAGCAGAGACCACCGCAGCAGCGGCAGAGGGAGATACTACAGCAGCTCCTGAGACCGAGGCTCTGGCAGAAGCAGCAGTTGATTTAGATGTAGCAGTATTTTACTACACCTACAGCGACACTTATATTTCCAGTGTACGTACCGCTCTGGATAAGGCTTTAACCGATGCTGGCATTAAGTTCCAGAACTACGACAGCAACAGCAACCAGACCACTCAGAATGAGCAGATTGACACTGCAATTTCCCAGGGTGCAAACCTGTTAATCGTAAATATCGTTACTTCTGGTTCTGTTGATGCTTCTCAGGCAATCGTTGACAAGGCATCTGCAGCAGGCATTCCGGTAATCTTCTTCAACCGCGCAGTTGAGTCTGACGAAGAAGAAGGCAAGGTATTAGGTTCTTATGACAATTGTGCATTCGTTGGTACAGATGCTCCTGAAGCAGGCCATATGCAGGGCAAGATGATCGGCGACTACGTAGTAGCAAACTATGACACCGTTGACTTAAACGGCGACGGCAAGATCAGCTACGCAATGTTTATGGGCCAGTTAGGAAACGTAGAGGCTATCTACAGAACCCAGTACGGCGTTGAAGATGCAAACGCAGTTCTGACCGAGGCCGGCAAGCCTGAATTAGAGTACTTTGATGCTTCTAACACTGATAAGTATCAGGTAGATCAGGAAGGCAACTGGAGTGCAACCGCAGCAAACAACTACATGAACACCAACCTGGCACAGTACAACGAAGATAACGACAATATGATCGAGTTAGTTATCTGCAATAACGATGGTATGGCTGAGGGTGTTATTACTGCATTAAATGACAAGGGATACAACTTAGGTACCGAAGACAGCGTAACTATTCCGGTATTCGGCGTAGATGCTACCGACGCTGCTAAGCAGTTAATCGCTGACGGCAAGATGACTGGTACCATCAAGCAGGATGCAGAAGGTATGGCAGAAGGTATTGCTTACCTGGTTAAGAACGTAGGCGCTGGCAAGGAATTAATGGCAGATACCGACGACTTCAACGTATCTGAAAAAGTAAGCAACAAGATTTACATTCCATATGCACCTTATACTGGTGAATAATCACGAAATGCCGATAGGTTAAAAGGAAATAGTTAAGGCGGCTTGTCGTTTCAGGCGGCAGCCGTCTTAATTTTTTCGAGAGAAAGGGGATTACAGGTAATGGGACAACAGGATGTTTTGCTGCAGATGACAGACATCTGTAAGGAGTTTCCGGGGGTAAAAGCGTTGGATCACGTTTCCTTGACAGTTCGAAAAGGAACTGTTCACGCCCTGATGGGGGAAAATGGCGCCGGAAAATCTACATTGATGAAGTGCCTGTTTGGTATGTACTCCAAAGATAGTGGCCACATCTACCTGGAAGGAAAAGAAATCAATTTTAAAAGCTCGAAAGAGGCCCTGGAAAGCGGGGTTGCCATGGTACATCAGGAATTAAACCAGGCGTTAAAGCGCAATGTTATGGATAACTTGTGGCTGGGCCGGTATCCGAAAAAGGGTATCATGGTGGATGAAAAGAAAATGTTGGATGATACCAACAAGGTATTTGCAGATCTTGGCATAGAAGTTGACCCGAAGCGTGTCATGAGCACTATGCCGGTTTCTCAGAGACAGATGGCAGAGATTGCCAAGGCTGTTTCATTTAACTCGAAAGTTATTGTATTTGATGAACCAACTTCTTCTCTGACAGAAGAAGAGGTTGAGCATCTGTTCAAAATAATTAACATGCTTCGGGACAGAGGCTGCGGCATCATTTACATTTCTCATAAAATGGCGGAGATTCTCCGAATTGCAGACGATATCACAGTCATGCGGGACGGTACATGGGTAGCTACCGAGCCTGCATCTTCTATGACTATGGACAAAATCATCCGTTTGATGGTAGGACGCGAACTGGGCAATCAGTTCCCGCCAAAGGACAACACTCCCGGAGAAGTTGCTCTGGAGGTAGAGCATCTTACCGCCCAGTATTCCCTGTTAAAGGATGTGTCATTTAATGTGAGAAAGGGAGAAATCGTAGGACTGGCAGGTCTGGATGGAAGCGGACGTACCGAGACTCTGGAAAATATCTTCGGAATTGCCACCAGAAAATCCGGAACCATCAAGCTGGACGGCAAGCAAGTGTTAAACCGCAATGCAAGAGAATCCATTAAAAACGGATTTGCCCTTCTGACAGAAGAGCGCCGCGCTACTGGTATTTTCGGTATCTTAAATATCCGGGAAAATACGGTGATTTCCAGCTTAAAAAAGCATAAAGTCTTTGGTCCGTTTTTAAATGAGCGTTCTATGAAAAAGGATACCCAGTGGTCCATAGACGCCATGAGAACCAAGACACCTTTCCAGGAGACAAAGATTCGTTCTTTGTCAGGAGGAAACCAGCAGAAGGTTATCCTTGGCCGGTGGCTGCTGACCGATCCGGAGGTTCTGCTTTTGGATGAGCCGACCCGAGGCATTGATGTAGGCGCAAAATATGAAATCTATCAGCTGATTATTGACCTGGCCAAAAAAGGAAAGGTTGTTATCATGGTATCTTCTGAGATGCCGGAACTGTTAGGTGTCTGTGACCGTATTCTGGTTATGTCAGGCGGGCGGCTGGCAGGCGAAGTGGATGCAAAGAATACTACTCAGGAAGAGATCATGACTCTTGCTGCAAAATATGTATAGGGGAGGCCGGATTCCATGAAATTAGTGACCAATATTAATACAAGAATAGAAAGCTACAAAGCTCTGGACAGTAAAGATAAAAAGACGTACTGGAAAGAACTTCTGCTAAATAATGCAATGTATATCCTGCTGATAATTGCGATTTTCTATACCTTCAGCCAGAACCCTAAGTTTTTGGCTCCTCGTTCCATCGTAAACATTATCAGTCTTTCAGCAGCAAACCTGCCAATCGCCTGCGGTATTGCAGGATGTATCGTATTGACCGGTACCGACCTTTCAGCAGGACGAGTAGTTGGTTTGACGGCGTGTATTTCTGCATCTTTACTGCAGGCAGTAGACTATGCAAGCAAAATGTTCCCAAACATTCCTCCGCTGCCCATTCCGGTTGTTATTTTAACCGTATTATTAGTAGGCGCTATTGTTGGTTGGGTCAACGGTTTCTTCGTAGCAAAATTCCAGCTGCATCCATTTATTGTAACCCTGGCAACCCAGTTGATTGTATATGGTATCCTGCTGGTTTACATTATGGCCAATGGAAATAACGGACAGCCTCTGTCTGGTCTGGATGATTCCTTTAAGAACTTTGTAACAGGAAGTATCTGCAAGATTGGCGATGTTCCGATTCCAAACTACGTATGGTTCGGCTTAATCGTAGTTGTGATCATGTGGTTTATCTGGAACAAGACTACTTTTGGTAAGAATATGTTTGCAGTAGGTTCTAACCCGGAAGCAGCAAATGTATCTGGCGTAAACGTTATGAAAACTACTATCATGGTACATACCCTGGCTGGTATGATGTATGGTATTACCGGTTTCATTGAGTCTGCACGTATTGGTTCCAATACTGCAAATACTGGTTTGAACTACGAGTGTGATGCGATTGCAGCCTGCGTTATCGGCGGCGTATCTTTCGTAGGTGGTACTGGTAAGATCAGCGGCGTTGTAATTGGTGTATTCCTGCTTCGTATTATCTTCGTAGCGCTGAATTTCCTTTCCATCAACGCAAACTTACAGTACATCATCAAGGGTCTGATTATCCTGGTAGCGTGTGCAATTGATATGAGAAAGTATCTGGTTCGTAAGTAATCAGAAGAGGTATTTTTCAAAGGGGGCTGCTGCATATTAGATGCGGCGGCCCCAATGTATTTACGGAAGGATGACAACATGGAAGAAATAAAAAATATGGATTTGCCAGACAGTGCAGAGAAAACACAGTCAGAAGAACAACTGGAAGGACTCAAACAGGACGTTCAGGGGGAGCAGCCGCCGGTTAAGAAAAAATGGTTTGGCAGAGGGATTTATGGCAGCAAAGATGTTCCCATTAAGATTTTAGACAAACTGATTTTAGGGCTGATTGTGGCCACAGTGGTTTTGACAGTGGTATTTACTGTAAACGGAGGGTATTTTGTAAACTTTGACACAGGCGGCGGTACTGAGATCGAGAGTCAGAAGCTGCGGTATGGCCAGCTGGTAGAAAAACCGGAAGATCCGGTGCGACCGGGATATGAGTTTACCGGGTGGATTTACGGAGAGGAAGAATATCCATGGAGTTTTGGAGCAGATAAAGTGCAGGGAGAGATGAACTTAATTGCCCAGTGGAAACCGGCAAAAGTTCTGGTGAAATTCGATCCGGATGGAGGCACATTTGGCAAAAATCCTCCAGAAGAATTTTTCGTTACCTTTGGAGAACCTTACGGCCCGCTTCCGGTGCCGGAAAAAGAGGGAGCAGAATTTGACTGCTGGGTATACAGCGGTGCTGTAGTGGACGAAAACACACCAGTTACCATGACTGGAGAACATGTGCTGACTGCCTTGTGGAAATAAGATGCATTGGTTTTACTAAAGTTTTACATAAACTTGACTTTTATAGTGAAGGATGAAATGGTATAATAAAGTAACAGTTCAGCCATGCGAAGATTCAGCCAGGAAAAAGCGTTGAAAGCTTGTTTTCATAAGAGTTTTTCTGACTGAATCTTCATAGAGCGGATGCCCGATGCTTTTTGTCCGCGTAAGCTGGCAAGAAGATGCATGGCTGAAACTGTTGCATAATAAATGACAAACCGTTAGATACTATTGGAAAACGCTGTAAAGGAGAAGCAAGTGAGTGCAAGTAAGAGCTGGGGAGGCTGTCTGCGCACTACTATAGTAGTGATGCTTGGACTGGCATTTCTCTTTGGACTGATGGGAGCGATTGACGGAGGAGTGCGATCGGCCTTTTTTGGCATACTGGGCGGTCTGTCAATAGGGGCAATTTTAGGAGTATTTTACGCGGTGATTTTACTGCTGTTTGCAAAGACAGATAAATAGAGATTTCACTAAAAAAATAAAGGACAGGCAGCGTTTTTAAGCGCTGCCTGTTTTCTTTCTTTTTTAGTGTTTATTAACCTCTCTCTTTACATATGTGGTGTGAAGGAGATGGTGAGCCAATGGACTGCCTGGTTTTCCTAAGTAGCTGTCATATAACTCTTTGATAGCCGGATTTTCATGAGACTTGCGGATGGGGTTTGCTTTGTCACTGTCATAAAGGACGTTTGCCCGCAGTGCGCGGATATCAGTGGTATTGCGGACTGGTCCCGGCTGCTGAGGCTGTCCTCCGCCGTTTACACAGCCGCCTGGACATCCCATGATCTCGATGAAGTGGTAGTTGGCTTCACCGGATTTTACTTTATTTAATAATTCTCTTGCATTGCCTAAGCCGGAAGCTACTGCAACCTTTACATCCATGCCGGCAACATGATAGGTGGCTTCTTTAATTCCCTTTGTGCCGCGGACCTCAGTAAAGTCAACAGATGGAAGTTCCTCTCCGGTCAAAGTTTCTACGGCAGTGCGGAGAGCTGCTTCCATAACGCCGCCGGTAGCGCCGAAGATAACGCCGGCGCCGGTAGAGCATCCCAGCGGGTCATCAAAGGCTTCATCCGGAAGATCTAAGAACCGGATGCCGGCCTTCTTGATCATTCTGGCCAATTCTCTGGTGGTCATGGTGTAATCGACATCTGGTACGCCGTTAGCTGCCTCATCCTCCCGGCCGATTTCAAACTTCTTAGCCGTACAGGGCATAATGCTGACGGATACAATATCCTTGGCAGGAATATCAGCCTTGGCAGCATAGTAGGATTTTAAAATAGCGCCGAACATCTGCTGCGGAGACTTACAGGAAGACAGGTTTTCCGTCATATCCGGGAAATAGTGTTCGCAGTATTTAATCCAACCTGGAGAGCAGGAAGTGATCATAGGCAGTACGCCGCCGTTTTGCACACGATCAAGGAATTCGTGGGCCTCTTCCATAATGGTCAGGTCTGCAGAAAAATCAGTATCAAATACCTTGTCGAAGCCTAAGCGGCGGAGAGCTGCAGCCATCTTGCCTTCTACATTGGTTCCAATAGGAAGGCCAAATTCTTCGCCGAGAGCAGCGCGGACTGCAGGAGCGGTCTGTACCACTACATGTTTGGACGGATCGGCGATAGCAGCAAAAACGTCGTCGATATTGCTCTTTTCGGTCAGCGCGCCCGTAGGACATACAGCGATACACTGGCCGCAGGATACGCAGGAGGTTTCTCCCAGTCCCATCTCAAATGCAGAGCCGATATGAGTATCAAATCCTCGCATATTGGGTCCGATAACGCCGATTCCCTGAACATTTTCACAGACTGCCGAACAGCGGCGGCACAGGATGCACTTGCTGTTGTCCCGGATCATGTGGGCAGCGGAATCGTCGATGCAGGATGGGGTGACAGCGCCGTCATAATAGCCCTCATCCTCTACTCCCAGATTATGAGCCAGTTCCTGAAGCTCGCAGTGACCGCTGCGGACGCAGGATAAACAGGAACGGTTGTGGTTGGACAGCAAAAGCTGTACGGTTTTCTTTCTGGATTCTAATACCTTAGGAGTATTGGTCCAGACTTCCATTCCGTCATTAACAGGATATACACAGGAAGCTACCAAGGAACGGGCTCCCTTTACTTCTACAACACAGACGCGGCATGCGCCGATTTCATTGATATCCTTTAAGAAGCACAGGGTAGGAATCTCAATGTGGGCAAGTCTTGCTGCTTCCAGGATGGTGGAACCCTTTGGAGCAGAGACTTCCATGCCGTTGATTTTAAGCGTAACGTTCTCCATAGTTCTTTCCTCCCTTATTTCTTATAGATAGCGCCGAATTTACACTTCTCAATACAGGTGCCGCACTTAATACATTTATCTGTATCGATGAAGTGAGGATTTTTAACAGATCCGACAATCGCATCTGCAGGACAGTTGCGGGCGCACAGGGTACATCCCTTACATTTGTCTCTGTCAATGTGATAAGACAAAAGAGCCTTACATACGCCGGCAGGACAGCGTTTTTCCTTGATATGGGCTTCGTACTCGTCGCGGAAATAGCGGAGGGTAGAGAGAACCGGGTTTGGAGCAGTCTGCCCAAGTCCGCATAAAGCGTTCTCTTTTACATAGTAGCACAGTTCTTCCAGCTTATCCAGGTCTTCCATTGTCGCGGTACCCTTGGTGATTTTGTCCAGGATTTCCAGCATACGTTTGGTACCGATACGGCATGGAGTACATTTGCCGCAGGACTCTTCAACGGTAAATTCCAGGAAGAATTTGGCAATATCCACCATACAGTCGTCTTCGTCCATAACAATCAGACCGCCGGAACCCATCATGGAGCCAATGGAAATCAGGTTGTCGTAATCAATCGGAATGTCAAAGTGCTCATAAGGGATACATCCGCCGGAGGGGCCGCCGGTCTGGGCTGCTTTGAACTTCTTGCCGCCGGGAATGCCTCCGCCGATTTCTTCGATAACTTCACGAAGGGTAGTACCCATTGGGATCTCAACCAGACCGGTATTGTGAATTTTTCCGCCCAGAGCAAACACTTTGGTGCCCTTGGATTTTTCGGTACCCATGGAAGAGAACCATTCCGGTCCGTTTAAAATAATCTGAGGAATGTTGGCGTAAGTCTCTACGTTGTTTAAGATAGAAGGCTTGCCAAATAATCCTTTCTGCGCAGGGAACGGAGGACGGGGTCTTGGCTCGCCGCGTTTGCCCTCGATAGAAGTCATAAGGGCAGTCTCTTCGCCGCAGACAAAGGCTCCTGCACCCAGACGCAGGTCAATATCAAAATCAAATCCGCTGTCAAAAATGTTTTTGCCTAAGAGTCCGTATTCGCGGGCCTGATTGATGGCAATGCGCAGACGATCGACTGCGATGGGGTACTCTGCACGAACGTAGATGTAACCCTGATTTGCGCCAATAGCATATCCGGCAATGGCCATTGCTTCCAGTACGGCGTGAGGATCGCCTTCCAGTACGGAACGGTCCATAAATGCGCCGGGGTCACCTTCGTCGGCATTGCAGCAGACATATTTCTGGTCCGCATCATTCTGACGGGCCAATTTCCATTTTAAACCGGTAGGGAATCCGGCGCCGCCCCGTCCTCTGAGGCCGCTGTCTAACAGAAGCTGGATCACCTGGTCAGGAGTCATTTCGGTTAAAACTTTGCCTAATGCCTCGTAGCCGCCGGTACCAATGTATTCATCAATCACTTCCGGGTTGATAATACCACAGTTGCGCAGGGCGATACGGTGCTGCTTTTTATAAAAGTCTGTATCTGCTAAAGCCTTGATCTTGCCGGTAGGGGTCACAGTCTCCTTATAGAGAAGGCGGGTGACTACGCGGCCTTTTAACAGGTGCTCAGAAACGATTTCCGGAATATCTTCTACTTTGACCATGGAGTAGAAGGTGGCATCCGGATAGATGATCATGATAGGGCCTAAGGCGCACAGGCCATGGCAGCCTGTCTGGACAACGGCAACTTCGTCAGCCAGACCATTTTTTTCAATTTCAGACTTTAAAGTCTCCATAATCTTCTGGCTTCCGGAGGAAGTACATCCCGTTCCGCCGCAGACTAAAACGTGTGAACGATACATTCTGCTTCCTCCTTATTATTTAATATCCGCTGCATTCAGCGTGTAATCCTCAATGACATGGCCGCCAATCAGGTGGCGCTCTACTACTTCAAGAGCTTTGTCCGGATTCATTTTAATGTAGGTGACTTTATCTTTGCCAGGTTCCATTACTTCTACAATGGGCTCGTACTGGCACAGGCCGATGCAGCCGGTCTGGGTAACGGCTACCTTGTCAGTCAGGCCCTTTTCCTGGACTGCATTGGCAAGAGTGGTTAAAACCGGTCTGGCGCCGCTGGCGATACCGCAGGTTGCCATTCCCACTACAACGCGGATATGGTTGTGATCTTCGGCGCGCATGCTTACCTGGTTCTGAACTCTGTCGCGGATCGCTTTTAATTCAGCAAGGCTTTTCATAGTAATCCTCCAATCTGTATCTGCTGCCGGACAGCAGAGAATATAAACGGGCGGTCAGATAAGTGTTCCGCCGTCAATTTCCTGTTTATTTTCTGTCAGATATTCCAAAATGTACCGGGATACTTCCGGGGTATCAAAGGGAATATCTCCTAAAACTTCCCGCAGTTGTCTGGTGTCCATGGTAAAGGACGCCTGATTGTACTGGTATGTGTATACAAAATCCGTATCAGGATGATACAGAACCAGTGTGTGAATGGTGCCGGAAATATCTCCCAGGGGCATTCTGTCAATGTGGGAAAGGCCGAACACTGCTGTAAGGACAGTTCCCTTTCCCAACTGGGACTGAATGGAAAAACTTCCTCCGGTGCTTTCGGCAGCGTATTTCAGAAAAGGAATGCCAAGGCCGACTTTGCGGGTAGTCCGGGTGGTAAAAAAAGGATCTGTTACATTGGAAACCTGTTCCTTACTCATACCGCATCCATTATCTGCAATGGTCAGAGTCAGAGTATCCGCCAGAGTATCTGCCGCCAGAGTAATCTGGACCAGGGATGCCCCGGCTCTCGTGGAATTTTCGGAGATATCCAAAACATTTAAGGAAATTTCTGTCATCATAGGCTTAATTATATTTTGCTAAAATACCGGGGATGTCATCAGGAACCAGCCGTCCGTACACTTCGTCATTAATCATCATAACGGGAGCCAGACCGCAGGCGCCTACGCACCGGCAGGAATCCAGGGAAAATTTGCCGTCAGGAGTGCATTCTCCATTGGTAATGCCCAGAAGTTCTTCCAGTTTGCTGAAAATATTGCCGGAACCCTTTACATAGCATGCAGTACCAAGACAGACGGAAATTTTGTATTTGCCCTTAGGCTGTAAAGCAAACTGAGCGTAGAAGGTAGACACCCCGTAAACCTTTTCCAGGGGAATCCCTGTCTCATCAGAAATGATGGTCTGTACTTCAATGGGAAGATACCCATAAATTTCCTGGGCCTTCTGCATGATGGGCATCAGGGAGCCGGGGGTGTCTTTGAGCTGGGCAATGGTTTCTTTTAATGCCGCCTCCTGCTCTTTTGTCCCGGAAAACGGGACAGTTGTTTTTTTGCAAGCCATTATGTAACCTCCTTATTCAAGTTTAAAATCGTTTGGACATTATAGGGTATATTCTATCACATGACTGATAAAAAATCTACAAAAAAACGAAAATATGAAAAAAACACCGGATCGATATTTGTTGATAATTCATAAAAATAATGGTATTCTTGATATGGAAGTTTACAGTGAAAAGGGGGACTGGATATGACAGTAAGAGATGCCATGGAGACATTGGGGGCAAGAGTTCTGGTAGGAGAAGACAGGCTGGAAGAAGAGGTCAAAAGCGCCTGTGGATCGGATATGATGAGTGATGTTCTGGCATTTTCCAAGGATCATTCCATTTTGCTGACGGGCCTTTGCAATCCCCAGGTAATCCGTACAGCGGAAATGCTGGATATTGTATGTATTATTTTTGTCAGAGGAAAAAAGCCGGATGAGACCATTCTTCAGATGGCAAAAGACAGCAATCTGGTGGTGCTTGCCACCGGGCACAGGATGTTTTCTGCCTGCGGCATGCTTTATAAGGCGGGCCTTGGAGGAGGTGCAATCTGATGGAGGATGCTCTGGTTTTAAAATATGAGATTTCCGGGGATGATTTTACGAGGGCCGGAGAAGCCAGCAGTGATGTCAAAAAGAAACTGAAACAGATGGGCGTAAGTCCGGAAGCCATCCGAAAGGTAGCGATTGCCATGTATGAGGGAGAAATCAACATGGTCATTCATGCAAATGGAGGAGTCATTACGGTTGAGATTACGCCGGAACAGATCCGGATGATTTTAGATGATACGGGTCCTGGCATTCCGGATGTGGAACTGGCAATGCAGGCAGGCTATTCCACTGCTCCGGATGAGGTCCGCTCTCTGGGGTTTGGAGCAGGTATGGGGCTGCCAAATATGAAAAAATATACCGATACTATGGAAATAGATACCAGAATCGGAGAAGGAACCAGGATAACAATGGCGGTGATGATATAATGGATAAATTTTACCATTCTGTACGGCTGGATGCGGATCTGTGCAAAGGATGTATTAACTGTATCAAGCGGTGTCCCACCGAGGCCATCCGCGTACGGGGAGGAAAAGCCCAGATTAACAGCAAGTTCTGTATTGACTGCGGAGAGTGCATCCGGGTTTGCCCTCACCATGCAAAACATGCGGTTTACGATAAACTGGACGTGTTAAAACAATATGATTATACGGTAGCCCTTCCGGCGCCGTCTCTCTACAGCCAGTTTAATAATCTGGATGATGTCAATATTGTGCTCAATGCCCTGCTTTTAATGGGGTTTAATGATGTATTTGAGGTGAGTGCTGCAGCGGAGCTGGTGAGTGAGGCTACCAGGGAATATATATCTTCTCACGAAGAAAATCTGCCGGTTATCAGCACTGCATGTCCTTCCGTCGTGCGCCTCATCCGGGTTCGCTTTCCTAATTTGATCCCTCATATGCTTCCTTTAAATCCTCCGGTGGAAGTCGCAGCGGCTCTGGCAGTAAGGAAGGCGTTAAAGCTTACCGGACTTCCCAGGGAAAAGATAGGGATTGTGTTTATTTCTCCCTGCCCGTCCAAGGTGACTTATGTGAAGGCGCCTCTGGGAACGGAAAAAAGCGAGGTAGACTGTGTTTTGGCAATTAAAGATGTCTATCCCCAGCTTTTGTCCAGAATGAAAGCGGTCAGGGATGACTGTCTGGAAATCGGGACTGCCGGGAAAATCGGTATCAGCTGGGGGCGTTCCGGCGGAGAGGCCAGCGGATTGTTTACAGAGAACTATCTGGCAGCGGACGGCATTGAAAATGTCATTAAAGTGCTGGAAGATCTGGAGGATCAGAAGTTTAATAATCTCCGTTTTGTGGAGTTGAGCGCCTGTCCGGGGGGATGTGTGGGAGGCGTTTTGACCGTAGAAAATCCTTATGTGGCAGAGGTAAAATTAAAACGGATCAGAAAATATATGCCGGTAGCCGGAAGCCATGTGGAGAAAGAAGAGGAGAGAGTGATTCCATGGACGATGGAAGTTCAGTATGAACCGGTGTTCCGTCTGGGAAATAATATGATGGAAAGCTTTTCCAGGCTTAACCAGGTGGAACGTCTCTGCAAAAAACTGCCGGGACTGGACTGCGGTTCCTGCGGCGCGCCTACCTGCAAAGCGCTGGCGGAAGATATTGTAAGAGGGGAAGCAAAGGAAGCTGACTGTGTTTACAATTTAAGGGAAAATCTTCACAAATTGTCGGAGGAAGTGGCAGTGCTGGCAGGAGATTTGGCAGACACAGGGCGCAGCGGCCAGGAAACCGTAAATTTGCTGAAGGATTATATTCAGCGGATTTCAGAAGAAATGGCAGTGCTGGATAACAGGGAGGATGAAGAATAGATGACGGTTCAGACATTAGTTGACAAGCAGATTGCCCGGCTGGTAAACGAAGGGGATGGCATGGGCCGGGAGATAGAAAAAGTATTTTGCTGTGATCTTTTAAGTATTGCCATGGGGCGTGCGCCGGCAGGTTGCGCCTGGGTGACGGTAATGGCCAATTTAAATACACTGGCAGTTGCATCGTTAGCCGATGTTTCCTGCGTAATTTTAGCCGAAGGATTCCATATGGATGAAAATGGGGTGCAGAAAGCAAAGATGCAGGGGATTACGCTTTTAGAAACCGATAAACCGGTATTTGATGCAGCGCTGGAAATCCATCAGGCAATGGAAGAAGAATCGTAAAGGGGGCTTTGTATGATTAGTCTCACCTATGATCTGCACATCCATTCCTGCCTGTCTCCCTGCGGAGATGATGATATGACTCCGGCCAATATTGCAGGCATGGCTGCGGTAAAGGGGCTGGATGTGATTGCCTTAACGGATCACAATTCCTGCCGCAACTGCCCGGCGCTGATGGCTGCGGCAGAGGAGTATGGAGTTTTGGCAATTCCCGGGATGGAGATTACAACTTCAGAAGAAGTCCATGCGGTCTGTCTGTTTCCTACACTGGAGTCAGCTTTAAACTTTGACGCATATGCGTATGAAAAGCTGATGAAGTATCCCAATCACCCGGAGATTTTTGGAAAACAGCAGATCTATAATCTCCATGATCAGGTGGAATCAGAGGAGGCCAGCCTTCTGATTAACAGTACAGATATTTCCTTTGACAGATTGTGGGATCTTTTGGATCCTTATGGAGGGGTGATGATTCCTGCCCATATAGATAAGCCTGCAAACAGCCTGATTGCCAATCTGGGGTTTGTGCCGCCGGACAGTAAGTTTACCGCTGCAGAATTGAAAGACTTAAAAAACCTGCACAGGCTGAAAAGAGAAAATCCCTATCTGGAAACCTGTACCATTATCAGCAATTCGGACGCCCATTATCTGGAGCAGATTCATGAGCCGGATTTGACCATACAGGTAAAAGAAAAAAGTATTCAGGGGATATTGGATGTACTGGGAAAACGATGAGAGATAATTCCCGGAAAACCTGCTTTTCCGGGAATTGTTTTTAAATCGTTACTACCGGATATGGCAGCTGGATTTTTCTGGAAATATTTAAAAAATATTCACAAACATAGAAAATATAGATATATTTTTGCGAGTTAGAGGAATAATTCAATATTACAAAATAATGAAGATTGTTTACTTTGCAAAGACAAAGTATTATGATAAAAATCAGATAATTTCACATCGGATGAAAAATCCCCTCACTAATCTATAAACGTAATTGGGAGAAATTTATGACACATTGGGAAATAAAAACATTTCTTGAAATAGTAAAATACAACAGTATATCAAAGGCGGCGGAAAAATTATTTTTGACCCAGTCTACAGTCAGCCATCGTCTAAGCGTTCTGGAGGAAGAACTGGGAGTACGCCTGATTATCCGACGTCAGGGGCACAGATCCATTGAACTGACTCATGACGGGGAGGCGTTTCTGCCTTTGGCCTATGAGTATGAGGCGCTTTGGGAACGGATTGAGATATTTTGCAGAAGCGGTTCCAAAGCAATCTTCAGCATTGGATGTCATGCAAGCATGAATGACAGTATTTTTTATAAACTGCTTAATAAACTTTTAGAGACGAATACATCCATGACAAAGAAACGAATGACCTTTCGTCTGGAAAGCCATACTACAGAGGAACTTTATCAGCTTTTGGAGAGCGGTCATATTAACGTTGCATTTTTAAGAAATCCTCAGGAAAACCGTAATTTTGTAATCGAGCCGTTTTTTGCAGAGGAATACCGTCTGATTGTGTCAGACATGTGCGTCTATACAGACAGAAAAATAGATCTGGGGCGTCTGGACAGGAAAAGGGAGATTGATCTGGCCGGTTTATGGGGAAGCGATTTTATGAGATGGCACGATGAGACCTTTGGGTCAGAATCTATGGCGGATATTTCCATTAATTCTGTGTTCACGATTCCAAAGTATTTAACGAGGACCGATCAGTGGGCTATCGTGCCGGTATCTGTTGCAGAAGAACTGACCCGGACCGGCCAGTTACAGGCGTTGGAGATAAAAAATCCACCGCCGGTCCTGTACTGTTATAAAGTGTATTTAAAGTCCCAGAACCGGTTAAAATCTGAGACGTTTGAACTGTTTGAGCAGGTTTTAGATGATTTTATGGACACGATGCCTCAGTTGAAGCGGATACGGACTATCTATGAGGAGAGAAACCTTCCGGATACCAGACCCTATTGACAGAGACAGGCGGATACAGGAAGCTTCGGCAGTGCTATTTCTCCTCACAAACCTGGAAAATATAAAATTTTAAATAGTAAGATTCATCTGCTGCCCAGAGAATCGGGTGATCTGCAGCCTGAGTACGGTACTCTACCTGGCGGAGACGTTTATGGACTCCGGCAGCGGCTTCCCGGATGGTTTTAGTAAACAATTCCGGAGACATAAAGTGGGAGCAGGAACAGGTTGCCAGAAATCCCCCATCCCTCACCAGCTTCAAGCCGCGCAGGTTGATTTCCCGATAACCCTTGACGGCATTTTTGATGGAATTGCGGGACTTGGTAAAAGCAGGCGGGTCTAAAATTACCACGTCGAACTGTTCCCCCTTTTTCTCTAATTTCGGAAGCAAATCAAACACATCTGCGCAGACAAAAGAGACGCGGTCAGAAATCCCGTTTAACTCTGCATTCTCTCTTGCCTGGGCAACGCCAAGTTCAGAAGCGTCAACGCCTAATACGGAAGCAGCGCCTGCAATTCCGGCGTTTAAGGCAAAGGATCCGGTATGGGTAAAGCAGTCCAGTACTTTTTTGCCGGGACAGAGACGTTGAATTGCCAGACGATTATACTTCTGATCCAGAAAAAAACCGGTTTTTTGTCCGTCTTTTACGTCTACCAAATAACGGACTCCGTTTTCTGAGATTTCTACTTTGGTATCAAATGGTTCGCCAATAAAGCCTTTGTACCGCTCCATTCCCTCCTGGAGACGGACTTTTGCATCGCTTCGTTCATAAACTCCGCGAATCTGGATACCATCTTCGGCCAGAATCTGTTTTAATTTTTCTATAATAAGCGGTTTTAAACGGTCAATTCCAAGAGCCAGGGATTCCACTACTAATACGTCAGAAAATTTGTCAATGACAATGCCAGGCAGAAAGCCTGCTTCTCCGAAAATAATCCGGCAGCTGGAAGTGTCCACAGCAGATTTGCGGTATTCCCAGGCACTGCGTACCCTCATTTCAATAAAAGCTTCATCAATGACCGCATCTTTTTTGCGGGACATCATGCGGACCGTAATTTTAGAATTGGTGTTAAGAAAACCCCAGCCCATGGGATAACCGTCAAAATCCTCTACGGATACGATGTCTCCATTCTCAAAATTACCGGTTATGCGGTCAATTTCATTATCGTAAATCCAGGCGCCGCCGGCTTTTAAAGAACGGCCTTCCCCTTTTTTATACGGACAACTGCGTGCTCCATTATGTATACTCCATTCTGCCGTCAAAGAACGGCTAAGTTATGTTCAGTTACTGCAGCAGTTTGGCTATAACAGTTTCAATCTGCTGCCTAACAATATCTTACAGGATTTTGTGAGGTTGTCAAGATTAGATGGAGACAGTATAATTGAAAAAAGAGCTTGGAAAGGGGAGGGAACAATGGCAGGGATTTCTGAAAAGGGTGAAAAAACAAAGTATCGTCTGGCTCAGGCGGTAAAGGAGTGTATGAAGACTACGCCCGTAGACAAAATTACGGTGAAAGAAATCGTGGAGGCATGCCAGGTTACCAGACAGACCTTTTACCGGAATTTCCAGGATAAATACGATTTGATTAATTGGTATTTTGATAAACTGCTCCAGGAATCATTCGCCCATATGGGAGAGGGAAGAACCGTATATGAAGGGCTGGTTAAAAAGTTTGAGTATATAAAAAAAGAACGGATATTTTTTGCCGGAGCGTTCCGTTCAGATGATTACAATTCGCTGAAAGGCCATGATTTCCAGCTGATTCTGGAGTTTTATACGGAAAGAATCAGGGAAAAAACAGGCAGGGAGCCAGAGGAAAAAATCCGCTTTTTGCTGGAAATGTACTGTCAGGGGTCCATTTATATGACTGTAAAATGGGTGCTTGGGGGAATGGAGGAGACACCAAAAGAGATGGCAAAGCTTCTGGTGGAGGCCATGCCAAAGGCAATCGCAGAACTGTTTCGGCAATTAGGATTAGTTTGACATAGAAATCTCTGAATTGCTGCGAAAAAGTGACAAAAATAGAAAAGTGTAACTTTCTTTTTTTGTATATATTTGTTAAAATAATGGAAAAGTTCAGGACGGCAGGAAATTGGATGAGAAAACCAGAATGATTCTGTGCCGTTTGGAATGAGTACAAAATAATAACAAAATGGCGAGACGAAGAATTTGCCGAAAAAGAAAAGGAGAGATTCGTTATGGCAAACAGAATTATGTTAAATGAAACTTCCTATCATGGACAGGGCGCTGTCAGTGAGATTGCCAATGAGGCAAAGGCGCATGGTTTTAAAAAGGCATTTATCTGCACAGACCCGGATTTAATCAAATTCGGAGTGGCTGCAAAAGTAACGGATGTTTTGGATAAAGCCGGACTGGCCTATGAAATTTATTCGGATATCAAGGCGAATCCTACCATTGAAAATGTGCAGCATGGTGTAGCTGCTTTTAAGAAAGCAGAGGCAGATTATATTGTGGCAATCGGCGGCGGTTCTTCTATGGATACTGCAAAGGCAATCGGCATTATTATTGCAAATCCGGAATTTGAAGATGTCAGAAGCCTGGAAGGCGTGGCTTCCACTAAGAACCCCTGCGTGCCGACCATTGCGGTTCCAACCACAGCAGGTACAGCAGCAGAGGTAACCATCAATTATGTTATCACAGATGTTGAAAAAAAGAGAAAATTTGTCTGCGTAGATCCCCATGATATGCCCATTGTTGCAGTGGTAGACCCGGACATGATGGACTCCATGCCGAAGGGACTGACTGCTTCTACGGGTATGGATGCTCTGACCCATGCGATTGAAGGATACACCACTCTGGCTGCTTGGGAGATGACAGACATGTTCCATTTAAAGGCGATTGAGATTATTTCCAAATCTTTAAGAGGGGCAGTAGAGGGAACCAGAGAAGGCCGCGAGGGAATGGCTCTTGGACAGTATATTGCCGGTATGGGATTTTCCAATGTAGGTCTGGGAATTGCCCATTCCATGGCGCACACATTAGGCGCTGTTTATGACACTCCTCATGGCGTGGCCTGCGCAATGATGCTTCCAATTGTTATGGAGTATAATGCGGAGTGTACAGGTGAAAAATACAAGGAAATCGCCAGGGCAATGGGAGTAAAAGGCGTTGACGCCATGACTCAGGAGGAGTATCGCAAAGCCGCAGTGGAAGCAGTAGAGAAACTTTCTCAGGATGTGGGAATTCCATCTAAATTAGAGGCATTAAAGGAAGAGGATTTAACCTTTCTGGCAGAATCTGCATATGCAGATGCATGCCGCCCTGGAAATCCAAAGGATACCAGCGTAGAAGATTTAAAAGAACTGTTTAGAAAGCTGATGTAAACAGGCATCTGACATATAAGGCGGATTGGGGCTGTTACGGCTGACCTGCTGCGATTCTGTCAGCAGGTTTTTGAGAAAAGACTTTAATAGACCTTTTTCGACATTTATAGACTTTGAAAAACAAAATAAACTTTGCTATACTAACAGCATCATCCAAGTGCGGGATGGTGCTGTTTTATTTTATAGGAAAATACATCCTATGCCATAAAATGATCCGCGAGGATCACATTTCTAGTAACAGTTCAGCCATGCGAAGATTCAGACGCCAGACGCTTCTTGTCCGCCGCAGGCGGGCAAGAAGATGCATGGCTGAACTGTTACCATTTCTAGCCTTCCGTTCACAGGAGGATTCTGACATTCTATATATTCTGCTGCAGCGTTCAGGCTGCGTCTTAGGCAATCAGCCTGATGCCGGTACAGATACATTTGGCTTGTGGGAGAGGTTTACTGGTATTCCCGCATCAGAAAGGACCTGGCTGCGGTTTGCCGGCATCAGCAGATGTGCCGCTCTTTTTATATTTTTTTTAGAAAGCCAACACACTTTCTTCACACAAAAAACATACTTCCGGCACAAATTCTCCTTAAGATAGTACTAAAAAGAACTAAAGGAGAGGAACTATTATGACAAAGGTTTGCGCACTGCAAAAAGACAAATTAATAAAACATACGCTGATTTTTACAGTATTGATGTCCCTTTTGCTGACCCTGCTGTGCCCTTTTGCGGCAAAGGCTGCCGGAGGGATTGAACTGAGCACTGCTTATCCCGGAATTACAGTAAAAGCAGGAGAAGTAGTTTCTGTAAGTCTGAATCTGGAAAATACCAGCGGTTCTGCTTTTGATGCATCTCTGTCTGCGGTATCTATGCCAGAAGGATGGGACGGATATTTCAGCGGCGGCGGAAAACAGATCAGCAAGGTTCATGCAGCTAACGGAGAAACCGTAACCGGAGTGACATTTCAGTTGACGATTCCGAAGGATGCAGCAGAGGGAACCTACCAGGCAGAGTTAAGCGCTGCGGCAGACAGCGGTATCTCAGATACGGCTGTACTGGATTTTACTATCAGTGAAAATGAATATGGTCAGAGCAGTTTTACTACAGAGTATCCATCTCAGGAAGGTCCGTCCGGAACTACCTTTACATTTAATACAACGCTTGTAAACAATGGGGCAGATACACAGTCATATAGTTTGTCTGCTCAGGCGCCAAGCGGCTGGCAGGTGAGTTTTAAGCCGTCAGGGGAGACAACTCAGATTGCAGCAATTGATATTGATTCTGCCGGGACTCAAGGGATCAGCGTGACAGTGGTTCCTCCGGCCAATGTAGAGGCTGGGGAATATAAGATTCCAGTTACAGCAGTTTCATCCAAAGAGACTATGAACCTGGATTTGAATGTGAATATTACCGGAACTTATGGATTGGAAGTGACTACACCCACAGGCTTATTGAGCATGGATACTTCGGCAGGAAAAGAATCTGCTGTAACATTAAATGTAATTAACAACAGCAATGTAACCTTGGAAAACATTAGTCTTACTTCATCTGCACCGGCTGGATGGACAGTGGAATTTGACAACTCTACCATTGAAAGTCTGGACGCAGGAGCAACAAAGGAGGTAGTGGCCCATATTACGCCCAGTGAAGATGCTATGACCGGAGATTATGTAACTTCCATTTCCGCATCGGTTGCAGAGACTTCTGCCAGTGCAGACTTTCGGGTTACCGTAAAGACTGCAACTGTCTGGGGAATTGTGGCAGTTGCTATTATTTTAGCGCTGATTGCCGGCTTAGGCTATGTATTTAAGAAATACGGCAGAAGATAGGCGGTGGCATCATGGATGAAATCACAAAACTTGAGCCGATTATAAAAATATCCGGACTGACAAAGGTATATGGAGAAAAGCGTGCAGTTGACAATCTATACTTAACAGTGGGAAAGGGGGAAGTATTTGGTCTTCTGGGACCAAACGGAGCCGGAAAAACTACAACGGTTTTAATGCTTTTGGGGCTGACAGAGCCGACAGAAGGATTTGCCTGGATTGACGGCCATGACTGCATCCGGGAACCTATTGCAGTAAAACGGATTGTAGGATATTTGCCAGATAATGTCGGATTTTATAATGACCTGACCGGACGGGAAAATTTAAGATTTACCGGAAGGCTAAACGGGTTAAAGGGAGAATTTTTAGAAAAGAGGATTGAAACCCTCCTTGACCGGGTTGGTATGACAGAAGCGGCGGATAAAAAAGCAGGAACGTATTCCAGAGGTATGAAGCAAAGGCTGGGAATCGCAGATGTTTTGATGAAGGATCCCAAGGTTATTATTATGGATGAACCGACTTTGGGAATCGATCCTCAGGGAATGAGAGAACTTTTGGAATTAATTCGGGAACTGGCAGAAGAAGATAAGAGAACGATTATGATTTCTTCCCATCAGCTTCAGCAGATCCAGCAGGTTTGCGACAGAGTGGGGATTTTTGTAGAGGGCACTCTGATTGCCTGCGGTCCTATTGAGACTTTGGGGCAGCAGCTTGAAAAGGAAGGACATTTTGTAACAGAACTCCAGACGGATCCTGTGGATGATAATTTAATTAAACTACTGGAGTCGATGGAAAGTGTAAAGGCAGTGAACCGGGAAGGCCAGTCTCTGATTATTGATTCAACAGAAGACATCCGAAAAGAGATGGGAAAAAAATTGATAGGACAGGGATATTCTCTGTTGGGAGTAAAGCAGAAAGGGGGAGAGCTGGATGAAATCTACCGCCAGTATTTTGAACAGGAAAATTGATGTCGGAAAGTTTTTTAAATCCCCGGAGGGAGACTATGATCAGAGACAGGGATTGGTTGCACTGTACCATAAAGAAATGACGGATCATTTTCGCAGCAAACGGATTTTAATTGTTCTGGCATTAATTGGCCTGACCAGCTTTGCCAGTCTTTACGGAGCACTGTCTGTGATTACTTCCTACAGCGAAGTGGAGTTTCTGTTTCTTCAACTGTATACAGCCAGCGGCAATTCCATCCCCTCTTTTGTTTCCTTTATTGCTCTTTTGGGGCCGTTTGTAGGTCTGGCTCTGGGATTTGACGGAATTATTGGAGAAAAATCCGAACGGACTCTGTACCGTCTGACTTCCCAGCCAATTTATCGAGATTCGATTATTAATGGTAAATTTTTGGCTGGGACTACGATTATTGTGATGATGGTATTTTCCATGGGAATCCTCATAGGAGCTGTTGGAATGCTGGTAACAGGCATTGTCCCCACGACAGAAGAGTTGGCGCGGATTTTTGTGTTCCTTTTGTTGACCTGCATCTATATTTGCTTTTGGCTGGGGCTTGCGCTGCTTTTTTCAGTGATTTGCAAAAATGCAGCTACTTCTGCAATGTTGTCTATTTCCATTTGGCTATTCTTCTCATTATTTATGACCATGCTGGTTAGTGTGATTGCCAATGCCATGTATCCGGTCGGAACCAATATGGAAGCATTGTTGAATTCTGCCAAGAACTATTCCTGCCAGTTGGCACTCAACCGCATCTCTCCGTATTATCTGTTCAGCGAGGCGGTGACTACCATTATGAATCCCAGTGTCAGAACCATTGGACTCATGACGGTTCAGTCTTTATCAGGAGCAATCGAAGGATACTTATCCTTTGGTCAGAGCCTGCTTTTGATCTGGCCGCATCTGGCAGGACTGACTGCATTTATGCTGGGAACTTTCTGTACTTCTTACATTCTTTTTATGAGACAGGAGATTCGGGCAAAATAGATAAAAACAGGGGGCATTGGCCCCCTGTTTCTGCCACAGGATTGATATCCTACGAAATCTTTATTACAGCCTGTCCATTTGTTTTGGAATCTAACATCACCTGACATTTATAAATTTCATGTTTCCAGGCACCTTGAAGTCTGGTGTCCGTAATGGGAATCGAGGTAATTTCCACATGGGAAGCACCAGTAATCTGACAGGTACCCAGTTGGCCGATTTTTAAACACAGGGATGGAAAATTGTCGTCCTGACAGTCAAAATCACATGCAGGGCTCATTTCCGGTTTTTCATAGGTCATAAGAGTCAGAGAAACCGGAAGATGATCGACCTGATAAGTATCTGTAATGAGAATATAGGAATCATTTCTCTTATGCTTTGCCGCAGCAGTTTTATTAGAAGCGGTGTCATCGCAGCTCTTATGAAGCAGGGCGGTCCGTTTATAGGATAATATACGGGAGTCGCCATAAGCGGGAGCAATTTCCATGGAAATCTCCGGACATGCCCCATTTAAATCAACAGAAACCTGGCTGGCACAGTAGGATTCCCCGGCTTTTTGGATGATGCCCCCTGCATTTTCCGGGATATCATCACTGGCAGTTACGCCGCTGTCATTTCCGAATGTAGGGAGATTGTGGAAACGGGACTGCATGGTCCAGATTTCATACCGTTTGGGAGAAAAAGTTTTTTGGGTGTATGTTTCTACCCCTACATCAATGAAAAGCGGCTTTCCGTTTTTATAAATTGTAAAACTTCCCACATCATTGTGATTGTGACTGTCGTCATTATCTCCGGCTTTTACCGCCAGACATAGACGGTTGTCTCTGGCTAAAAACAATCCGGCGCTGGGATAGTAGAGATCCGGATAAGAGAGGGGGCGGGAATAATTCCAGGCCATTAACTCATCATGGGTGAATACGGACTGGAGGCGATAGAATAAATTGTGCTCATCTTCAAAAAGCTGATTAGAACTTTCTCTGTAATCAGCAGCAGCAAAAGTCATCACATCTTCATTTTTCGTCCGTTTTCCAAATAAAAATTCTCTGGCTCCGCATCGGCCTGCAATAGGGGAACAGTCTGCAAAATTTACATAATATGGGCCTGCTACGTGAACATGAAAAATATAGGAGGCAATATTGCGGATTTTTTCTTCCTCATATAAAGAAGAAAAGGCATTGTCGGAAACAATGTTTAATACTTCCATTGCTCCAAACAAAGTCAGTCCGGCGTGGCGAAAATATTGAGCGCCTTCATCGCAGCAGCCGTCAGTCCCGTATTCATCCAAAAAGTAGTCCAGACTTTTACATGCCTGCTCCAAAATTCTGTTCATATTCAGGCAGGGAGAACCCCACTGCAGACAGAAGGCAGAAGTCAGCAGGACATTTTGGGTACACCAGGAAGTCCAGTTATTCATATGAGATTTGCCGTCTCCCATCCACCAGAAATGCTCAGTCAGATAAGGCTTAAAAATGCGGGTTTCCAGATTGCTTTGCACCATGCCGAGGATGGAGGGAGTGATTAAGTTTAGTTCATCCTGAAGCAGGCACGCGGCAGTAGAGAGAATGGCTCCTGTTTCTGCGGCAAACAGGTCTACTACTGGGCGGTTTACATCTGGAAGGATAAACTGGGGAGTATCGCGGATATAGGAGTTGTGTGCAGGAAGCTGCCATGCGGACTCCTCACAGATACAGAAAAAACCATTGACAATATCATCCATAAAACGGCCTTCATGCTCTGCACATTCTGCCAGAACAAGGTGATTGAAGGCAAGGCGGCGGTTAAACAGACGTTCCTGATAGCGCTCTCTGTTTCCTGTGCGGACAAAGTCCATAAAGTCAGTAGCAGAAAGAGCCGGATACTGGAAGTGAAGAAAGTCTTCGCCCTTTTTTATCAGGTGGGTCTTAACAGATGACGGAATCCGGTTCCATGCACTGCGGTTTGATGCTTTCGGGTAAGGATGAAAGGGAAGTAATTTCAGGTTTCCATCCTGTGTTCTGGTCCAACGGTCTAAAATTTCAGAAAACATTATAAATCCTCCTCTGTATGTTGTTGGATAAATTCTCTGGGGGAAATCCCCTCTACTTTTTTAAATACCTTGCTGAAATAAAAGGCGCTTTCAAAGCCCAGCCGGTCAGCAGCCTCATAGATTTTCAGATTTTCTTCCAGAAGAAGGGTCTTGGCCAGGCTGATTTTCTTTTGCGTGACGTATTCTGTGAAACCGATGTTGCAGGTTTTCTTAAACAGGGAACTTAAGTAGTTGGGACTTAGTCCGAACACACCTGCCACCTCATTTAAAAGAAGCCGATCTTCCACATGAACTTCTATATATTTCTGAATATTTGTGATTACATTGTCCTTATAGGACTTGCGCTTGGACAAAAGGACGCGGCACAGCCCTTCTTTCAGGATTTCCAGCCACTCTACAACCTGATGGGCAGTGGCTGCCTGATAAATGGAGCGGTAGCCGTCCGGTACATCCTCAAAAATTTCAGCCACTGTATCTTCGCCGTCTGGAAGCAGAGAAATGGCCAGATAGAGAATGTTGCATGCTCCGTCTACAGCCTGCAAAAGACGGCAGGAACTGGAGGAAAATAACTGACACATTTCATCAATGGTGTTTTCCAGAACATCGGTATCAAATTCTTCAAAAGCCTGTTTGATAGATTCTTTAAAGACAGACATATTAAAATAGTTGCGGAAAGCATCAGCATCCTCATCAGCATCCTGAAAAAAAGCAACTGGTTTTTCAGGAGAAGTTTTTGCAGCCGTCTGTCTGGCTTCCTGATAAGACCGGGAAATCAGCAAAGGCTGATCGACAGTGGAGCCGATGCCGGCAGAGAGCCAGACGTTAAAGTAATTGTGAATCATGCTGCATGCATTATCAAGAGCGCTGGAAATCTGCGCCCAGTCTGTTTCCTCAATAGAAGGAAAATGAAAAATCAGGGCAAAATGTTTTAAATCCAGAGAAACCACATAGCAGGACAGGTAGCGGGACAGGATTTCCCGAATCATCTGCAGGCTGCTGGAATACAGATTCATAAGCTGGGAGTGATTCATTTTAGCATGTTCCGATTCGTGGATCTCACAATGGGAAGCCAGATAGCAGGAGTCTGTAAAATTTAATTTCAGATCTGCCACCTGAAGTGCGAACTGTTCTTCGCTGTCAAATAGATTGTGAAGAAGGCGAAGGAAAAATTTGTCCTGATAGCTTTGCAGAAGAGGCCGTCCGCCGGCTGCCCTGTAAGCCTCGCTGGCCTTTTTTTCTTCCAGACGTTTTAAGGCTCTGGAAACAGATTCGGCTAAAGAGGCGGGATCGAGTTCCAGCTTTACCAGATAATCTGCAACCTGATAGGACAGGGCAGTACGCACCAGCTGAAATTCTTCATAGCTGGTCAGGACAATAAAAACCGGAATGGGGCCAAACTGTTCCCTGCAGCATTTTACCAGATCCAGGCCGTTCATAATGGGCATTTTAATGTCAGTAATGACAAGTTCAGGGGTCAATTCTTCGATCATGGACAGGGCAGCCTGTCCATTTGCAGCAGTACCGCATATTTCAATGCCATAGTCTGCCCAGTTTAGCATGGATTTGATGCCAATCTGGACTAAAGGTTCGTCATCTACTATTAAAAGTTTTATCATAATCTCCTCCCGTTTCCGATAATTCATAAGGGATGGTAATGGTGATGGCTGTATACACGCCTACTTCGCTGGTAATGGAAATACCATAGCGATCCCCATATGCATATTTGATGCGCTGGTTTACATTGTTGATTCCCACATGGCGGAAAAAATCAGTACTTGCAGAATCTTTTCCGCTTAAGACCTTTTCGATTGTCTCAGAAGACATGCCAATGCCGTTATCTGTGACGCAGATCTGAAGGATTTTGCCGGATGCTGTATCTTTGGATACAGCGGTTACTGTAATTTTGCCGGCTTGTCCCTTTGGCTCAATACCATGAAAAAGGGAATTTTCGATAATCGGCTGAAGCGTAAAACGATGAATCAGGCAGGCATATAAATCATCACTGGCAACACTGCATTCTAAAGAAATACTGCCCCCATACCGGTACTGGAGAATCAGAAAATAGTCCTTAACCAAATCCAACTCTTCTTTTAAGGGGATGGGAACGCTGGTGCCTTTGGACACATTTTTCATCAGTCTTGCCAGGGCGGTGGTCATTTCCGCAATGCCGTTAGCTCCCTGAATGGTTGCCATCCATTTGATGGAATTTAGCGTATTATAAAGAAAATGGGGGTTGATTTGGCTTTGCAGAATCTGATATTCCAGGTCTTTCTTGTGTTTTTCATCTTCAATCCGCTTATCCATCAGTGTTACGATGCTGGTGGACAGAGAGTTGATGCCTTTTCCAATATCTCCCAATTCATGGTCCCATTCAATAGCAGGTTCTCTGGAAAAATCGCCATGGGAGACTGCATCAATTTTGGCGCGGATGGCTTTTACCGGCACATTGATAATCCGGTTTAAAAGAACCATCAAAAGGATGCCCAGACAGAAGATAATCAGGCAGACTCCGGCTATCAGAATATAATGAAAGTTTCTTTGCTGAGCGAATTGCTGTTCGGACAGAATCTGAGAAAAGGACCATCCTCTGACTCCATCAACGGGAATCGTAATCATAATCCGTTTGCTGCCGTCTGACATTCTTACAGAATCAACCTGGGTGGTGTCATTTAAGGCATAATAGGTTAAGTCTTTTAAAGGAGAATAGAAATCTTTAGCAATTTCAAATTTTCCGTCCTTTAAATAATAGGTTAAGTCTCCCATTGTAAAAAACAAAATTCCATCATTTCCAAGTGGATAAGACGAAAGATAGTCTGTAAGCAGTTCTTCGCTAATGCTCAAATAAGACCAGCCGATAATATCCGAGTTAAATTCATTATACACAGGGCGGATAATGGGAAGGACTTTCGGAGGATTGACCCGCACAAAGAGATCATCCTGCAGCCCAATCCACTTAAAATCAGGGGCCTGAAGCAAAGTGTCAAAATAAGGCGCCAGATAAATTATCTCAGCAGCTTTGGCCCGGCTGCTTTCGGAGGGCCCTAAAATATGAAGGAACTGTTTGCGGCTGTTGGTAGAAATCAGGGCATGGGTAATATACTCATTGGGCAGTGTATTCTGGTATTCTTCCTTAAACCGTTCAAAAGAATTTAATGCCAGCAGCCGGAGATTTTCAGAGTCTGCATCAGAGGAGGGAGCAGGTCCGGATACGGTTTCCATGCGTTCCAGATAATTTAAAATTTCGCTGTTGGAGCAGGTCCACTTGCTGAAATAAATAATATCCGCCATGCTGGAAGATACATGGGAAGTCACCAGTTGAAGATTAAATTCAGAAGACTGAATTTGATTTTTCCGAAGAAAGGACTGAAATAAGGAAAAATATATAGTCAGGGTCATCAGTGAAATAATCAGGGTAATACCTGCGGCTGCAGCCATAAGCTGCATTCGGATGGTTTTTGGAAATCGTATTTTCATAGGGGTTCTCCTGAAGCTGCAAAAGATAATGCATCCTCATTATAACGGCTTTTGATGGTTTTGGAAATATTTGAAAAGGAAAATCGTAAAAATTTACCGGGTTTTCGTAGAAAAGTACATTCGTTAAAAAGCAACGGAAAAAGAAAATAAAAAAACGATTAGAATAGTGAATCTTTTCTAAACAATATTCCATTCAGAAGAGGACATTTACCGTATATAATAAAACCATAGTTAAGAGTGACAAAAAGCTTAAAAAGACAAGGAGGAAGTAACATGAAGAAAAGATTAGTAAGCCTTACCTTAGCAGCATCTTTAGCAGCAGTAAGCCTTGCCGGATGCGGGGGATCTGACGCAGCTGATGCAACAACTGCTGCAGCCGATACCACGGCAGCACCTGCCGCAGAAGGGGAGGATGCTAAGGCAGAAGAAACCACTGCCAAGGCAGCAGAAGGAGAAAACGTAACCTTAAAATGGTCTGTATGGGATATCAGCCTGACCACCTATTATGAGCCGCTAATCGAGGCATTTGAAGCTGCTCATCCTGGCGTAACCGTTGAGATGGTAGACCTGGGTTCTTCTGACTATCAGACTGTCCTGGCAACCGAATTGACCGGTTCCGGATCCGACTTTGACGTTGTCTGCATAAAGGATGTTCCTGGATATGCAACCTTAGTAAATAAAGGTGTATTAGAGCCATTGGATGATCTGATTGCAAAAGACGGTATTGATTTAAGCATGTACGGCGGAATTACCGATCAGGTAACGGTAGATGGAAAATTATATGAACTGCCATTTAGAAGCGATTTTTGGGTACTGTTCTACAATAAAGACATTTTTGATGCAGCAGGCGTGGAATATCCAACCAATGATATGACCTTTGAGCAGTACGACGAACTGGCAAGAAAAGTAACCAACACTGAGCCAGGACAGGAAGTTTATGGCGCTCATTACCATACCTGGAGAAGTGCAGTTCAGTTATTCGGTATTCTGGACGGCAAGAACTCCATCGTAGGCGGAAACTATGATTTTACAAAGCCATACTATGAGATGGTATTAAAACAGCAGCAGGACGGCGTATGTCAGGATTACGCAACCTTAAAGACCTCCAGTCTTCATTACTCCGGCGCATTCTCTCAGGGCAATGTAGCCATGATGAACATGGGTTCCTGGTTTATCCCAACCCTGATTGACAAGATTAAAGCCGGCGAGTATACAGACTGTACCAACTGGGGCATTGCAAAATATCCTCATGCAGAAGGCGTAGAGCCAGGTTCCACTTTAGCAACCATTACTTCTTTAGCTATCCCGACTTCTGCTCCTCATAAGGATTTAGCCTGGGAGTTTGTAAAATTCGTAACTGGCGCAGAGGGTGCTGAGATTATCGCTTCTACTGGTTCTATTCCTGCAACCATGAACAGCGAGATTGCAGAACTGGTAGCATCTGTAGACGGATTCCCGGCAGATGAGACCAGCAAGGAAGCTCTTCAGACTGCAAACCTGTACCTGGAAATGCCGGTACATGCAAAGAGTGCAGAGATGGAAACGATCTTAAACGAAGCACATGACGGTATTATGACAGAAAGCATTACCATTGATGAGGGAATTGCTCAGATGAACGAAAAGATCGGCACGCTTCTGGCTGAATAATCCATCAGGCGAAACGGTTAAAAAATCATACGAGATGCAGAAAACAGGAGCGGACTTATTACAGTCCGCTCCCTTACATAAAGGGAACATTCCCAACACTGATTACAAAAAATAGGAGGAAGGGTATGGCAGCACAAGCAAAAAAAGCAGATCCTGCTGTTGTGGAAGCAAAACTGGCTAAGCTTACACCAAAGCTTGAGGCTTTAGAAGCGCAGTTAGAGACTACAACGGATTCCAGAAAACGGCAGAAATTGATTGCCAAGATCGTTACGGCTGAAGAAAAAATCAAACAGGCAAAAACCGGAGAGCGTATGACCAGACAGCAGAAACGGGATTTGATTGCATATTCCTTTATTGCACCTAATTTTATTGGATTTGCAGTATTTACATTAGGGCCGGTTATCTTTGCATTTGTTCTGGCATTTTTAAAATGGGACGGCAACTCGCCTATTGAATTTGCAGGTCTTGAAAATTTTGCCGCAATGATTGGAAACAGTCGTTTCCTGGCATCTTTAAAAAATACCATTGTCTACTGTATTGCAACAGTTCCTCTGACACTGGCCGCTGCTATCGGTCTGGCAGTTGTACTGAATCAGAAAATAAAGGGCAGAAATTTTTTCCGTACAGTCAGCTTCTTCCCTTATGTTGCATCCTTGGTAGCAGTGGCAGCAGTGTGGAACATGCTGTTCTCTCCTGCAAAGAGCGGTCCGGTCAATATGCTGTTATATAAAGTATTTCGCGTAGCGGCAAAAGACCTTCCAAAATGGGCGGCCAGTCCGGACTGGGTTATGTTTACCATTGTGCTGTTTTCTGTGTGGAAAAACATGGGATATTATATGGTCATCTATCTGGCCGGCCTTCAGGGAATCAATGCAGAACTTTATGAGGCAGCCAGCCTGGACGGCGCAGGAGCATGGCAGAAATTCCGCTATATTACCTGGCCTCAGCTTCAGCCTACTACCTTCTTTGTAACCATTATTCTGACCATCAACTGCTTTAAGGTATACGACATTGTATATATGCTGGCAGGCGGCTCCAACGGCGTTATCAATGAATCTGCGATTGTGCTGGTTTACCACATCTACGAAGAGGCGTTCCGCAACTGGAACCTGGGATATGCAAGTGCAGTAGCCATGGTTCTCTTCCTTCTGGTACTGGTTGTCACCATTGTCCAGTTCAGAGGCGAGAAGAAATACGCAAACTAAGGAGGGGAAAAGATGAAAGGAAAACGCCAACACGAAAAAATCACCAAGGTAATCCTCTATACGGTACTGATTTTCGTCTCCCTTTTGATGCTTGTACCGTTTGCATGGATGCTGTCTTCCTCCCTGAAACTGGATAAAGACGTATTCGTAGTACCGATTCAGTGGATACCAAAAGATCCTCAGTGGGAAAATTACATTAAAATCTGGACAAAGATTCCGTTAGCAACCTTTGTGGTCAACACTGCCAAACTGACCTTAATTGTAACGCTGCTTCAGTTGTTTACCAGCAGCTTTGCGGCTTACGCATTTGCGAAATTAAATTTCCGCTATAAAAATGTCCTGTTTTTGGCTTATGTGGCAACCATTGCAGTGCCATGGCAGGTATACATGGTTCCCCAGTTTATGATGATGCGTTCCTTTGGCTTAAACGATACCCATCTGGCCATCATCTGCTTACAGGCATTTTCCGCATTTGGCGTATTTATGATGCGCCAGTTCTATCAGGGAATTCCGGATGAATTGTGTGAGGCGGCAAGAATCGACGGTATGAGCGAGTATCAGATTTATGGAAAGATCATGCTGCCTCTTGCAAAGCCGGCATTGTCTACCCTGACGATTTTCACATTTGTAAACACCTGGAATGACTTCTTAGGACCATTGATCTACTTAAAGACCGAATCCAAGAAGACCCTGCAGATTGGCCTGCGCATGTTTATTGGCCAGAATTCTTCTGAATACGGTCTGATCATGGCAGCTTCTGTTCTGTCCCTAATTCCTGTTCTTATCGTATTTCTGGCGCTGCAGAAATACTTTGTAGAAGGCATTGCAGCAACAGGTGTAAAGGGGTAATCCCAGCTGTCAAAGGTGATTTTTCTCCTAAAGTGCAAAAAATGACAATAAAATGGTAAATTGTCTATTTGCATAGGAACTTTTGTGGTGTACAATAGAGGTATTATAAAACTAGGAGGAACTTTGCATGGAAGCAGCAATTGCAGTAAGAAATAAGGACGGTGTGATTAAGGCAGAAGCAAAAGCCCTGAAAACCGGAGAAGTGATTTTTGCCTGGGAGGGCGAGTATGAGCCAGGAGATCAGATTGTGTGTACCTTTCCGGCCGTCAATGCATTTTATGTAGTGCGGATTGATGATACAATGGATGAGTCTTTTGTGTACGTGACCAAAGAAGAGATCATCTATGATGTGCCTTTTGAGGAGAAAAAGACTTCTTACAATCAGAAATCCTTTAGCGGTGATCGCCACTACTTAAGCTTGAGACCGGCAAAAGCATGGGAGATTGGGGCCTATAAGAATCTGGCCAAAAATGTGATGGATCAACATGGCGATCCGGGGTGTTATCCCCACGCAAGCGCCAATGTGGAGACCAGAGGAGAAGCAGTATTTGCAGCCCGCAATGCCATTGACGGCGTAGTGGCGAACGTAAGCCATGGCAACTGGCCGTATGAGTCCTGGGGAATCAACCGTCAGGATGATGCAGAGATGACCCTGGAGTTTGGCCGCCCCGTTGATTTTGACACGATTGTACTATACACAAGAGCAGATTTCCCACATGATAACTGGTGGGTGAAAGCAACCTTAACCTTCTCTGACGGTACAAGTCAGACAGTAGAAATGGAAAAGAGTGTGGAAAGCCATACATTTGCCATTGAGAAAAAAGGCATTACCTGGATAAAATTGGGACAGCTTATTAAGGCAGATGACCCGTCTCCATTCCCGGCATTGACCCAGATGGAAGTTTACGGAACAGAAAGCAATTAGATATCTGACTCTGGAAAACCCCTTAAAATCATGGTATGATAACTGTAAATACTATGATTTTGAGGGGCTTTTTTATGAAAAAACTGGAAGAACTTGCGGTGAAATTTCTTCAAAATGACGAATATAGGCTGAAGATCCGAAAGGCGGGTGTATTCCGCTTTCTGGAGGAGTACCGTTTCCGGCAGCACAGCCATGAAGAATATGAGATTAATTATATCAGCGCAGGGCAGGCCATGATGCAGATTGAGGGCCAGGATGTGCTCATACACCAGGGACAGTGTGTTGTAATTCCTCCCCAAAAGAAACACTCTTTCCAGGTAGATTCCAGAGCAGGATGTAAACTGACCCAGTTGGAAATGAGTCTGGAAATGAAAAAACAGGATGAAGAATTTTTTAAGAGAGAGGGAGAAGTCTGCCGATTTTATATTATAAAGAACTGTGATGAAATTGTGCCTCTCATTGAGCGGATTGCAAGGCTTTTCAGAAAAGAAGAGACAGAGCACAATGAATTTTTGCTGAAAATTACTGCGGTAGAGATGATGATCACGCTGAATTACTATATTAACCAGAAGGGCAGCCGCCATTCCTTCCGGGGAACGGCCGGATTAAAGCAGGCGACTGCCTGGATACAGGAACATTTTGACGAGCCTGTTAATTTGGAAAAAGTGGCAGAAAGCGCAGGGATTAGTTCCAGATATTTGAGAAAATATTTTTCGGAAGTCATGGGAAAAACTTGCGTTGAGTATATTACGGAACTACGAATGGAGAAGGCAAAACACCTTTTGTGGGAAACGAATAAAACCATTCTGGAGATTGCGATGGAAACCGGTTATGAAAATGCCCAGTATTTCAGCAGGGTTTTTCAAAAAATGGAAGGGATTCCTCCAAAAAAGTACAGAATGCTGTGGAGAGAAAAAAGCTGACATAAGGTCGGCTTTTTTTAGTTAACTTTGTTCCGAAAAGTATAATAAAAATTTGGCTGAATTCCAATTAGTGAACGAAATATAATTGCACAAAAACTATAATAAAAAATGAAACAAAAGAAGAAAAATGTACAGAAAAATGTGACAAAAGGGCAATTAGTTACAATAGAAAGTTGATTTTTTATAATGAAAATATACAGAATCTTAGTTATATTGTAACTATTGAGGATGATGGGAAAAAGTTTTAGGAAAGCGAGGGATAGATGTGGGCAGTATTTTGGAATTTAAAAATATTTCCAAATTTTTTCCAGGAGTAAAAGCGTTAGATCATATCTGCTTTAAAGCTTATGGCGGAGAGGTGCTGGCATTTCTTGGTGAAAACGGTGCAGGCAAATCGACACTTTTAAAAGTGCTGAATGGAGATTATCAGCCGGATGAAGGGGAATACTTGCTGGATGGGGTTCAAAAACACTTTCAGTCACCTCATGAAGCCATTGAAGAAGGAATTAGTGTAATCTATCAGGAACGTCAGATCCTGTTGGAACTTAGCGTAGCAGAAAATATATTTCTTGGCCGGATGCCGGCAAACCGGTTTGGTGTGATTGATACAGCAAAAGCAAACCGGATGGCAGAAGAGATTATCCGCGATTTTGGCCTTCCAATTTCCCCAACTGCTAAAGTAAAGGATTTAAGTATTGCCTACCAGCAGATGGTAGAAATCATGAAAGCATACAGCAGGGAGAACTTAAAGGTCATCTGCTTTGATGAACCTACGGCAAGCTTAAGTGATGCGGAGATTGATGCACTGTTTGAAGTGATTGCCAAGTTAAAAGAGCAGAAAAAGATTATTATCTATGTATCCCACAGAATGAGCGAGATACAAAGGATTACAGATAAGGTAGCAATTTTTAAAGATGGTCAGTACATAACCACTGTGAATACCCATGAGGTTCCGGAAAAGGAAATGATCCGGATGATGGTTGGACGGGATCTGGGCGATGTATATAAAAACCTTGACAAAAACAAAACCATTGGCGATGTGCTGTTAGATGTTCGGGATGTATCATCTGATTATGTAAAAAATGTATCATTTCAGCTTAGAAAAGGAGAAGTACTGGGATTTTCCGGGTTGGTCGGGGCAGGACGAACAGAAATTATGCGGGCCATTATCGGAGCAGATAAAAGGCAAAGCGGCGAGATATATCTGGAGGGAAAAAGGATTGAAAACCGATCTCCAAAAGAGGCAATGGACAATGGCATTGTGCTGGTTCCGGAAGACAGAAAGCTGCAGGGAATCCTTTCTAATTTAAGTGTGGAGGGCAACATCAATATTTCCCTATTGGATAAAAATTCTAATAAATTTGGAGTAATCAGTTCTAAGAAGGAAAGAGAAGAAGCTGAAAAAGGCATACAGGAATTTAAAATTAAAACGCCGTCTAAAGATAAAAAGATTGTGGAGCTATCTGGAGGAAATCAGCAGAAGTGCATTGTTTCAAGAGGAATTGCAACGAATCCCAAGGTGCTTATATTAGATGAGCCAACAAAAGGAATCGACATTGGGGCAAAATCAGAGTTTTATGAGATGATTTGTTCTTTTGCAAAACAGGGGTTGGGCGTAATCCTGATTTCATCTGAGCTGCCGGAAGTAATCGGCCTGTCCGATCGGATCATCGTTATGCGTTCTTTGCAGATAGCAGGAGAAGTAGATGCAAAAGAGGCGACAGAGACAAAACTTTTGAGCATGGGAATGATAGGGGAGTGAGCATTATGAATACAGAAAACCAGAAAAAAGAGAATATTTTAAAGCGGATTGTGGACATGGTAGGCGGAGACAAGCTGGTGCTGCTGGGTGCAATTATTGCAGTGTTCGCTCTGTTTACATCACTGAATAAGAACTTTTTAACATGGACAAACATGGTCAATATTTTAGTTGCAGCATCTTTAATCGGGATGGTGGCTATTGGACATACATATCTGATTATTGCAGGTCAGAATGATTTGTCTCCAGGCTCTCTGGCTGCTCTGTCAGGTGTGATTGTGGCGCTTTTACTTGGCTGGGGACTGCCGATTTGGCTTTCAGTTATTCTGACATTGACAGTGGGAGCAGCAGTTGGTCTGTTTAATGCATGGATGGTTAATAAGATTAAGCTGGAAGCATTTATTGCCACGCTGGTTACCCAGTCAATTGTCCGGGGATTTGCCTATATTGCCTGCGGCGGAAAACCGGTTGCAATCAGCAATATGACTTTTATTAAACTGGGAAATGCAAGAATCTTGGATATTCCCATTGCAGTATGGCTGATGGTGATTTCCTTTATTATTTTTGGATTTATCTTATCTAAGACCAAATTCGGAAGAAGCGTTTATGCGATTGGCGGAAGCAGTGAGGCAGCCAGACTGGCTGGACTAAATCCGCAGAAGATCATTACACTCTGTTTTATCATGATCGGCGTACTGACTTCTTTGGGCGGTATTGTGTTTGCGGCAAGAATGAACGCAGGGCAGCCGGCAGCAAACGTGAATCTGGAATTTGATGCAATTACAGCCGTTATTTTGGGCGGTGTGTCTTTTGCAGGCGGAGTTGGAAGCATGGGAGGAACAGTACTTGGCATCCTTTTAATTCAGGCTTTCAACACAGGACTTACAATGGTAAACGTTCCTTCATTCTGGCAGTATGTAGCACGAGGCGGTCTTCTTCTTTTTGCTCTGGCATTTGACTATATCAGAAAAGAGAGAAGAAATAAAGAACTTTTGGCAGCCAGCATGAAGAATGCAAAATAAAAATCATTAAGGAGGACAATATTATGAAAGCAAAAAAGGTAATGGCTCTTATGGCAGCAGCGGCAATGGCAGGTACTCTGTTAGCAGGATGCAGCAGCGGAAAGGAAGAAAGCGCAGCAGCGCCGGCAGATACCTCTGCAGAGAGTAAGACAGAAACAGCAGCAGAAGAAACAACAGCAGCTGAAAGCAAGGCAGATGGAGAAACCACAGCAGCCAAAGGCGGAGCAGACAGCGATCTTTTGGTATATGGTATTTACAAAGCTGGTGACCAGACATGGTTCATTGATGAAGGCGCAGCAGCTCAAAAAGCAGTTGAGGAAGCCGGCGGAGAATTTGTGTTTGTAGACGCGAAGATGAATCCGGAGGAATACTTAAAGGCAATTGACAATGCCATTGCCAACAATGCAAGCGGAATTGTTACCTGTATTCCGGATCAGACCATGTCTCAGGCTGTAATTACCAAGTGCGAAGAAGCGGGAATGCCGATTGTAGCAGCAGATGACGCGCTTCAGGATGCAGAAGGCAATAAACTTGCTCCATGGGTAGGCATTAATGCATATGTAATTGGTGAGGCTAATGGCGAATGGCTGGCAAATTATGCAAAAGAGAACAATCTGGTAACCGATCCGGAAGTAGGACTCTTACTGATGACCATGGATACAGTTTCCAGCTGTGTACCTCGTGCAGAAGGCGAATTTGATAAGTTTACTGAACTTTGCCCTGAGTTTGACCAGAACAAAATCTTTAAAGCAGATTATGACGGAACTACAGATAAAGGCAATACTGCAGCAGCAGCCGTTATCACCGCACATCCGGAGATTAAGAAATGGCTGGTTACCGGAGCAAATGAAGAGGGATGTATTGGTGCGGCAAGAGCACTTGAAAGTGCAGGGCTGGACAAGGATGCATGTGTAGTAGGACTGGGCGCATACATGGCAAAAGACGAGTGGAACACAAAAGGCGCTGACGGAACCTGTGTAAAAGCATCTGCATATTTCTCTGCTGATTCTGTAGGCGCAGGCTCTGTAGAAGTTCTTCTGGATCTGATTGCAGGCAATGAAGTTGAGATGGAAAAAGCGGTAGACGCAGTAGTGGTAACTCCTGAAAACTACAAAGAAGTCATGGGATCTTACGCAGAATAAAGAGAAAATGTGAACCATTTATAAGAATTGGAAATGACAGACTGCCATATTTCTGGTTGAAAGATACCAAAAGTATGGCAGTTTTTCTAAGATATTTTACGATTACTTGTTTCGATACTGAGAAGGAGTCATGTGTTCATGTTTTTTGAAACAGGAACAAAAATGGCCTTCATCAGAAAAGCCGGATCGGAATGCGATCTCTTTTACAGAGAAGTCGCTGCTTTTTAAAAGAAGCTTAGAAAAAGACAGCCGGGCAGAGAGCAGATACTGGTATGGAGTCATACCGGTTTCTTTTGTAAACACTCTGGTGAAATAAAATGGACTTAACGAGGTCATGGCAGCCAGATCCTGCAAATGTATTTTTTCGCAAAAATGTTCGTTGATATAGGCGATGGTTTCCTTTAACAGAGAAGGGGAAATATCCGGACTTTCCTTGCTGTTTAGGATGTCATTCAGGATAGCAGTGATTCTGGTAGATATCTGAGGTTCATTGACGGGAATGCCGTTTGCAAAATCCTGGTAAATTTTTTCTAGCATATGGTAAATTCCATGAAAGTTGGAATGTAAAAACACAGTACCAAAATTTGCTGTAATTTGCTCATAATAGGCTCTGGCTAAGGGACCGTCAAAATGGATCCACAAAGATTTCCATCCGGTTTCGCTTTCATACTGATGGGGACTGTAACAATCAATTAAGGCCGCATTTCCCCAGCCTGCATGGCTGGTAGTCCCGTTTACAGTAATCTGGCAGTCTCCGTCAGTGATCAACATAAGCAGGAAACTGTCATAATTGGTCCGCTTTAAACAATACCCAGGCAGATAATGAAAAAAGCCCAGGCAGGTAGGATAAAAAAACAGATTTTGGGCGGTCTGACTGGCAGTATAAAAGTAATAGTCAGAATCTTTTGAAACAAATTTTTCACATGATTTCATAAATATCTCCTAAATATTTGATGGCCTTTGATGCAAGTATCATCAGTATAATGAAAAAGCAGGAGAATTGCAATAAAAACCTGCGGAAACGGAGCGCAATTTTTCTATATAAATAGGCAAAATCGAAGATTGAAGTAGTAGAAAAAATAAATAAAATAGAAGTATAAAAAAGCAATAAATCCATATTACATGATGAAGGAGGAGGCAGCATGGAAGAGGTAAAAATCTGGGAGGAACAGGTAATGATCCCTACCTATGAAGTGGGAGAGGCAGATAAAAATCCCATGTTTCTGGAGAAGAGAGTGTATCAGGGGAGTTCTGGAAAGATTTATCCATATCCGACAACAGAGACAATCAGCAGAGAAAAAAAAGACAAGGTTTATCAGGCGGTATTTTTGGAAAATGAGTACCTGAAGGTTATGGTGCTTCCGGAATTAGGAGGCCGAATTCAGAGGGCTTATGACAAAACGAATGGATATGATTTTGTATACTATAATCATGTTATTAAGCCGGCTCTGGTGGGACTTACAGGGCCATGGATTTCAGGAGGAATTGAGTTTAACTGGCCGCAGCATCACAGACCGACTACGTTCCTGCCAGTCGATCATGTGATTCGGGAAAATGAAGACGGCAGTAAGACTCTTTTAGTCAATGATGTGGATCAGATGTACGGGACAAAGGGGATTGCAGCATTTACCTTATATCCGGACAAAGCTTATATTGAGATTACCGGACAGCTTTATAACCGGACTCCCCTTCCTCAGACATTTCTGTGGTGGGCCAATCCGGCAGTGGCAGTAAATGACAATACCCAGTCTATTTTTCCTCCGGATGTTCACAGCGTTTACGACCATGGAAAAAGGGATGTGTCCAGGTTCCCGATTGCTACAGGGGTTTACTATAAGTATGATTACAGCCGGGGAGTCGATATTTCCAGATATAAAAATATTCCGGTTCCCACATCCTATATGGCGGAAAAATCGGAGTATGATTTTGTAGGCGGCTACGATTACGGAAAACAGGCGGGAATTCTTCATGTAGCGGATCACCATGTTTCTCCGGGAAAGAAACAGTGGACCTGGGGATGCGGAGATTTTGGAAAAGCGTGGGACAGAAATCTGACCGATGAGGATGGACCATATATTGAACTGATGACCGGAGTTTATACAGATAACCAGCCTGATTTTACCTGGCTGAAACCATTTGAGGAAAAGACATTTAAACAGTATTTTATGCCTTATAAGGCAGTAGGACAGGTAAAGAACGCCACAACAGAAGCAATGCTGAATATGGAAATGGGTCAGGACGGACTGTATATCTGCGTCTATGCTTCAGGGGCTTATGAGAATGCACAGATCTGCGTGTATAAAGAAGGCGAAGAGGTTTACCGGGAAACGGTAAAACTGTCTCCGGTTGATATTTATGAAAAGACTCTTCCGGTAATGGCAGAAGAAACACAGGTCAAAGTTGCTGTTGAGTGGGAAGGAAAAGAACTGGTTTCTTATCAGCCTAAGAAACAGGAAATTCCAAAGTTGGCAGAACCGGCGAAAGCGGCAAAGGATCCGGGGGAAATTATGACTAATGAGGAATTGTATCTGACCGGACAGCACATTGAACAGTACCGCCATGCAACGTATCTTCCGGATCCGTATTATCTGGAAGGATTAAAGAGAGATGCAAAAGATATCCGCATTAACAATGCATATGGAATGCTGCTGTTAAGAAGAGGCTGCTTTGAGGAAGCGGAAAGATGCTTTCAAAACGCGATTGAACGTCTGACCTGCATGAACCCCAATCCTTACGACAGCGAGGCATACTATAATCTGGGACTGGCGCTCTTTTATCAGGAAAAATATGACGAAGCTTATGATGCATTTTTTAAGGCAACATGGACCAATGAGCAGCAGGAAATGTCCTTCTATTACCTGGCTGCACTTGCCGCCAGAAAAAAAGAATGGGAAATGGCTCTTGGATTTGTGGAGAAATCCCTTGTCAAGAACATGCACAATGTTAAGGCAAGAGGACTGAAGGCCACTATTTTACGGTATTTGGGAAGAAAGGAAGATACTGGCGAGTGGGCAAAGGCCAATTTAGAGCTGGATCCCTTTGATTATTGGACTCTGTTTGAGATGGTATTTGCAGGAGATGCTAAACAGATGGAATTAATCCGTCTGCGTTCCAGAAATTTCCATGAGACCTTCCTGCAGACTGCCAGAGATTTTGCCGAATGCGGATTTTATGAAGAAGCCTGCAGAGTTTTGGATGCTTATGAAGGGGCAAAACCGATGATTCGTTATTATCAGGCCCACTATCTGGAATTTTTAGAAAAAGGAAAGGAAGCGCTGGAAAAAACCAAAGAAGGAGAAGAGCTTTCTCCTGTATACTGTTTCCCCAATAAACTGGAAGATATTAGAGCGCTTGAGACAGCAATAAAAAGGAATCCAGAAGGCGCAAAAGCATACTATTATCTGGGCTGTTTGTATTACGATAAACTGCAGCATGCAAAGGCAATTGCTCTTTGGGAAGAGTCCGAGAGACTGGACAATACCTACCCCACTCTTTTGAGAAATCTTGCAGTTGCTTATTATAATAAGCAGTCAGCACCTCAAAAAGCCAAAGAGAGGCTGGAGCGGGCATTTGCTCTGGATCCGTCGGATGCAAGGGTATTCTTAGAACTGGATCAGCTGCGCAGAAAACTTGGCGTTTCGGCCCAAGAACGTCTTGGTTATTATAAAGAACACCTGGACTTGATTGAAGAGAGAGATGATCTGTATACAGAGTATGTGACAGTGCTTAACTTATGTCAACATTACAAAGAGGCTTACGATGCAGTTATGTCCCATCAGTTTAGGGCATGGGAGGGAGCAGAAGGAAGAATTACTGCTCAGTACAAGACTGCGCTTTTGGAACTGGCAAAAGACGCGATGCGCCAGAGCAGTTATGAAGAGGCAAAAGAGTATTTGGAAAAAGCCCTTTCTTACCCGGAAAATCTGGGAGAAGGAAGGCTGGAAGGCACCAAGGATAATCATCTGTATTATACTCTGGGACTTGTGATGGAGCGTCTGGGAGAAAAGGAAAAGGCTGGAGAGTGCTATGAAAAGGCTACCTTGGGCGCTATGGAACCGGCAGGTATGCTTTATTATTATGACCAGCCGGCGGACATGATTTTGTACCAGGGACTTGCCGGGGAAAAACTGGGAAGACAGATAGAAGCCAATACAAGATTTTACAAACTGGTGGATTATGGGGAGAAGCATATCAGAGATGATGTGAAACTGGATTATTTTGCAGTATCTCTTCCGGATTTCCTTATTTTTGATGAGGATTTAAACAAGCGCAATCAGGCTCATTGCTATTATCTAATGGGACTGGGCATGCTGGGACTAAAGAAAGATGAAGAGGCAAAAGAGAATTTTGAAAAGGCTGTCGGTCTGGATCCGTCCCATCAGAATGCAGCCCTGTATCTGCGCATGACAGGATGCAAAGAGGTGTATTAGTATGGCAAAAATTGAAAGGATCACAAAAGAAAGCTTTGCGCCTTTTGGAACAGTTATTGAATTTCCGGAAGGAAATAAGGAGAACTTTTATATTGTGGATACGGAGGAACTAAAACCCTGGAGAATCGCAGTGTTCCGGTACCGTAACCGCACTATTAAAACCATTGAGCGTCATCCTTCCTCAAAAGAAAGTTTTGAGCCTCTGTCCGGTGTTACACTGCTTTTGACAGCAGAGACAGAAAAGCCTGAACAGTATCGGATTTTCCTGTTAGACCGTCCGGTATGTTTAAAGAAAAATATCTGGCATCAGGTTTTAGCTCTGAGTGAAGAAGCAAGTGTAAAGATTACAGAAAATCTGGAAGTAGAATCCGTTTTTTATAATCTGGATCAGGAGATCAATCCTCAGGTTTGCTGAGACTGAAAAAAGGTAGATAAAGACTGTCCGACAGGGCAGTCTTTATTTTATGGAACCTTTTTTATTTCCGAAAAGTATAAAAAAATCAGGAGCGGATTCCGAAATGGAAATGATGGCAGAAGACGGGCGAGTTACAATAAAACTATACAGAACATTGCCGGAAAGGAGAAGGATTGTGGAGAGACTTACAGAGATTGGCGGAAGTCTGCTGGAAGACTGCATTTGGGATGAGAGACGCTGCTGCCTGTACTTTGTGGATATCGAGAAATTTCGGATCTATTGCTGGAAAGAAGGGGAAGAACTGGCCTGTCTTCCGATGCATACATACGTCAGCGCCATTGTTTTAAGAGAAGATGGCACATTGGCAGCCGCGCTTCAGGATGGACTGTACCAGGTGGATTTCGAGAAAAGAACATACAGCAAAAGGATGGACAGTGGATTTCCTGCAAACATCCGCTATAATGACGGGAAATGTGACCAGTATGGAGACTTTTGGGCAGGAAGTATGTATGTGGATCAGAATGAGGCGGGAGCAAAGGAAGGTGGCAGCCTGTTCTGCATCAGAGATGGTGCAGTGGCAGCCCGGTATCCTTCTTATACGATTCCAAACGGTCTGGATTGGAAGGATGGATACTTTTTCCATACAGAAACCAGTGAAAAGAAAATATCCGTTTATTGTCAGGAAGAGAGTGTCAGAGGCGACATAGGCAAAAAGGTATCAGAGATCGACCTTTCAGAGGAAATGGGGGCGCCAGATGGAATGTGCATCGATCGGGACGGAAATCTGTGGATTGCCATGTGGGGCGGTGCTCAGGTGATTGGATACGATCCGGAAAAAAAGGAGATATTTGAACGTATTCCGGTTCCGGCTAAAAATGTAAGCTGCTGCATTCTGGGAGGAAAAGAAGGAAACCGTCTTTTTATTACCACTGCAGAAGATGAGTATAGCAAAGGAGAAGTTTATACTACATTATTAACAAATCATTATGGAAAGGCAGGATACCGATATGGAGGCAGGTAAAAAAACAGTTTTAGTTACCGGCGGAGCAAAAGGGATTGGAAGGCAAGTTTGCCTGACAATGGCAGAGGAAGGCTACAATGTAATCGCTAATTACAGAACGGATGAGGATGCAGCCAGAACACTTCAAAGGCAGATTGAAGAAATGGGACGCAGATGTGAGATTATTTATGGCGACATGTCTGTTATAGAAGATATCAGAACCATGTATCAGAAAGCTTATGAGGCATTTGATACCATAGATGTGGTGGTAAATAATGCCGGCATCAGCAGTGAAGTCTATTTTTTAGATGCTACAGAGGAAATGTTTGACCATATGACTGCCGTAGACTGGAAAGGAGTATTTTTCAGCAGTCAGATTGCGGCAAAAGAAATGATGAAACGGAAGACAGAGGGCGTGATTATCAATGTTTCTTCCAACCAGGTAGATGGGTGCTGGCCCAGAGCCACAATTTATGCTCCCACGAAGGCGGCAGTTACAAAATTTACTAAAAATGCGGCGATGGAACTGGCCGGAACAGGAGTCCGCATGGTAGCCATTGCACCTGGATATACAGATGTGGGATGGGAGCCGGGCGATATCAGGCTGGAAGCTGCACAAAGACTTCCTCTGCGCCGGTTTGCCAGCACAAAGGAGATTGCCAGAGGAGTCGTTTATCTGGCTTCTGAAGATGCAGCCTATATGCTTGGAAGCACACTGACCATTGACGGCGGGGCAACCCTTCCGGTAGTTGCTGCCAATGACTTTGTGTGAGAATGAAAGAGGAAAACATATGGAAGAGAAAAAGTATTATAACCAGCTTTTGCAGGGAGATGGCGGAGCGCTGAAAAGGGCGCTGTACAAATCCATGGGTTTTACCGATGAAGCGCTTTCAAAACCTCTGATTGCCATTGTAAATACATACACCAATGCAACTCCAGGCCATTACAATATCCAGGAACTTTGCGGGCAGGTGCAAAAGGGAATTGAGTCAGCCGGAGGAACTGCAATGACCTTTGGTACCATTGCTCCCTGCGACGGAATCGCGGAAGGACATGACGGCATGCGATATATCCTGCCTTCTAGAGATCTGATTACATCGTCTGTGGAATGCATGGTGCGGGCTCACAAATTTGACGGGATAGTGTTGTTAGGATCCTGTGACAAAATAGTTCCGGGACTTTTGATGGCGGCAGCAAGGCTGGATATTCCGGCAATTTTCTGCAACGGAGGGCCGATGATGCCGGCTGTCTATAAAGGAAAGCATTATGACGGAAATATTGTTACCGAGGCAGTAGGATGGAAAAAGCGGGGGGAGATTACCCAGGAAGAATTTGCTGAAATTGAAAATCTGGCAGAACCCTGCGCGGGCTCCTGTGCAATGCTGGGAACAGCCAATACAATGGGGTGTCTGGCAGAGGCAATGGGAATGAGTCTTACAGGAAGTGCAGTGATTCCGGCGATTTATGCAAAACGGATGCAGGTCGCTTATGAAACAGGGCGTGCTGTAATGGGACTGGTAGAGAAACATATCAGCGCCCGTCAGATTATTACAAAAGAGTCTGTGGAAAACGCCATTGCTCTTTTAATGGCTATGGGCGGCTCTACCAACGGAATTATGCATCTTCAGGCCATTAGCAGAGAGGCTGGTCTGGGAGATTTGTCTCTGGAAACGTTTGATGTATGGAGCAGAAAGATTCCACAGGTGGCATCCGTTTATCCTGCTTCTCCCTATGATATGGTGGACTTTTATGAAGCAGGGGGAGTGCCTGCGGTAATGAAAGAAATAGAAGACAGCCTGCATACTGACTGTATGACAGTAACCGGATGTACCATTGGAGAGAACCTGAAGGAACAGCCTTTTACCAAGAGAAGAGAAGTGATCCGCACAGCAGCAGATCCTTTCCACGCGAATGGAGGTGTTGCAGTCTTAAAGGGAAATCTGGCGCCTTATGGAGCAGTTGTAAAACCGGCAGCCATTCCGTCACAGCTGATGAAATTCACTGGAAAGGCCATGGTATTTCAGAGTGAGCAGGAAGCGTGCAGTGCCATCCTGGAAGGCGGCGTAAAAGAACATACAGTGCTGGTACTGGCGTATGAAGGGCCGAAAGGAGGGCCTGGAATGCCGGAAATGTACCGTCCCATGAAATGCCTGGAAGGAATGGAACTTTCCGGAAACTGCGCGCTTGTAACGGACGGCCGGTTTTCTGGATCAAACAGAGGATGCTTTGTGGGGCACATTTCACCGGAAGCTTATGAGGGGGGCTGTATTGGTCTGGTGGAAAATGGAGATGAGATTACCATTGATGTGGAAAAGCGCAGTATTACACTGCATGTGGAGGATGCAGTGTTAGAAAAACGGCGTGAAAATTGGAAACCTGTGGAAAAAACGCTGATGCCTGGATACTTAAATGTGTACAAACGAACCAGCAGATCAGCCGCACAGGGAGCAGTTGTAGAGTAGAAAGATACAAGATAAGCAGGAGGAAATAACATGCTGACATGGAAAAATGATACAGAATTATTTGAAATTATGAAGAAAGAACTGTACTCGTCTGTTATCGGAGATATTCTGGACAAAATGCATTACACTCATCAATTTCTGCCTCAGCAGATTCAGCCTATTACAGAAGATATGGTAGTGGCCGGAAGGGCTATGCCGGTACTGGAAGCAGATGCGTTTGAAGAATTATCAGACGGACAGAATCCGATTATGAAAAAGCCCTTTGGACTTATGCTGGAGGCGCTGGACGATCTGAAGGAAAATGAAGTCTATATCTGTACTGGGGCATCACCCGTTTATGCGCTGGTGGGTGAGCTGATGTGTACCAGAATGCAGATCCTTAAGGCAGCAGGCGCTGTAGTAAATGGTTTTCACAGGGATACAAAAGGAATCAAGGAACTGGGATTTCCATGCTTTTCATATGGGCGTTATGCGCAGGATCAGGCTCCGCGCGGCAAGGTTATTGATTTTCGCGTTCCGATAGAGATGGAGGGAGTAAGAATTCGTCCGGGAGATATTATTTTTGGAGATTTGGACGGGGTTCTCGTAATTCCGAGAGAGATTGAGACCGAGGTGATTCAGGCTGCCTACGAAAAAGCTACTGGAGAAAAAATGGTTGCAGAAGGGATTAAGGCCGGGATGGCGGCAAAAGCGTCCTTTGATAAATACGGAATTATGTAATCCGATCGGGACGATCCTTATAAGATATCCTTTAATCGCCGATATAATAATATAGAAGATACCAAAAAGGTTTGGCACTGCAAAAGGAGTGAAAGAGTATGGGAGTTATGATGATAGGCTCTGTCAATGCCTATACCCGGACTATGAAGATGTCGGCGATGTGGAAACAGAAACAGGAGAGCAAAAATTATACAGAAAAGTCAGAGGATATATTTCGCAAATACGGGGTGAGCCTTCAGCAGATAGAACAGGCGAGGGAATCCGGGGATCCAGAGAAAGCAGCGATTTATCAGAAACTTTCCACAGGGAAAAAGCTGACAGCAGAAGAAGAGGAATACTTACAAGAGCATGATGCAGCTTCCTACCAGCAATATAAGGAAGTGCAGGCGGAAAAGGAAAGCTATGAAAAGGCTTTAAAGCGCTGCAAGACAAAAGAAGAGGTAGAACGTCTGCAGACCACAAGACTTGGTGTGCGTCTGGCATCTGCCAATGCGATTGCCAACAATCCCAATATTCCCAAAAGCAAAAAAATGGAACTGTTAATGTACGAAAATGCCAAAACAAAAGCCATTGCAGAAATGACCTTAAAGTTTAAAGACAGCCTGGCTTACGAGAAACTTCCGGAAGAGAGTGAAAATGCAAAAGAGGATAAACCGGTTGCGGATGAGAAACCGGTTCCGGAAGACAGCTCCATTCCAGAAGAGACACTCGATCCGGAGGAGAAACCTGTTCCAGAGGAAGGTGCTGTTTTAGGAGAGAAACAGGAACCTGTTTTTTACCAAAGACCAGACAAAGAAGAAACCGCACATGCCTATGGGCGAAGAGTCTACCAGCAAGAGGCATTTTTTAAGCCGGATTCGGAAAAGATTTTAAAAGATAAAAAGGGATAAAAATTGTTTGCGAAAAAATTGCAGCGGGCAAACCTGCTGCAATTTTTTCTGTACTGGAAAAGATAAAAATTTTCTATTCCCAAAAGATATTAAGATGGTATAATGATGGTGCAGATATAAGAACTGGTTTTGGAGGATATTATGAATATTATTATCATCGGATGCGGGAAAGTGGGAAAGACACTGGCTCAGCAGCTGAGTGAGGAACGGCACGATATTGTATTGGTAGATACCAATTCGGAAAAACTTCAGGAAGTGACAGAGGAAATTGATGCAATGACTCTGACCGGCAACGGGGCCAGTATTGGAGTGCAGAAAGAAGCAGGAGTAGAAAATGCAGACATGCTCATAGCCGTAACTAACTCCGACGAATTAAACCTTTTGTGCTGTCTGATTGCCAAAAAGGTCAGCAAATGTGAGACGATTGCCCGCGTGAGAAATCCTATTTACAGCGAAGAGATCAACTTTATCAAAGAGCGTTTGGGCGTTTCCATGAGTTTGAATCCTGAATTTGCCACTGCTACAGAGATGGCAAGGCTTCTGCGTTTTCCGTCTGCCATTCAGATTGATACATTTGCAAAAGGCCGGGTGGAATTGCTGAAATTTAAAGTAAAGCCGGAATTTGACATGGATGGCCTTGCAGTATCCGGCCTGGCGGACAAGTTTAAATGCGATATTCTGATTTGCGACGTCGAAAGAGACGGGCAGGTCACAATTCCAGGAGGAAATTTTATCTTAAAGAATCACGACCTGGTTTCCATCGTGGCATCGCCCAATAATTCAGCAGCTTTTTTCAAAAAGATTGGACTGGCTACCAACCAGGTAAAAAATGCTCTGATTGTAGGCGGAGGCACGCTGGGATACTATCTTGCCAAGCAGCTTTTAAACATGAAAATAAGAGTGCGCATTGTGGAAAAAGACCCGAAACGGTGCGAGGAGTTAAGCGAACTTCTGCCGGATGCGGTGATTATCAACGGAGACGGAACAGATAAAAAACTTCTTCTTCAGTCTGGCCTTCCATCAGCAGAGGCATTTATCACCCTGACCAATATTGATGAAGAAAACATTTTCCTGGCCCTTTATGCAAAGGATCAGAGCAATGCTAAATTGATCACCAAGGTAAACCGGTTTGCCTTTGACAATATTATCGAGAAACTGGACTTGGGAAGCGTTGTGTATCCCAAATATATTACAGCAGACTATATTCTCCAGTATGTCCGGGCCATGCAGAACTCTATTGGCAGTAATGTGGAGACTCTGTACCAGATTTTGGACAATCAGGCAGAGGCGCTGGAGTTTTCCATCCGGGAGGAAGGGCCTGTAGTGGGAGTTCCTCTCATGGAACTGTCTTTAAAAAAGAATCTTCTGGTGGCCTGCATTAACCACAAAGGACGAATCATTATCCCAAGAGGGCATGACCAGATTCAGGTGGGCGATACGGTAATCATTGTAACAACGCAGAAAGGTCTTCAGGATATTAACGATATTCTCAGAAAACAGGTATAAGCCATGAATTATGGAATTATTAGAACAATCGTTGGCTGGACATTGATTTTAGAGGCGGCGCTTATGGCTCCGTCTGCTGTTGCAGCCCTTGTTTACAGGGAAAGTGCGGTTTGGTCATTTGCTGCCACTATGGTTTTATGCCTTCTTTTTGGCCGCATTCTTACCTGGAAAAACCTGCCAGTCAGGTGTTTTTTGCAAGAGAAGGATTCGTAAGCGTTGCATTAAGCTGGATTGCATTAAGCATTATGGGAGGTCTTCCTTTCCTGTTTAGCGGCTGTATCACCAATCCGATTGACGCATTATTTGAGACGGTTTCCGGATTTACTACGACAGGAGCCAGTATTCTTCCCTCTGTAGAAGAACTTCCCAAAAGCATTTTATTCTGGAGAAGTTTTACCCACTGGATTGGCGGTATGGGCGTGCTGGTTTTTCTGTTGACGCTCCTTCCAATGACCGGCGGATTTCACATGAATATTATGAAGGCGGAAAGCCCCGGTCCTTCTGTCAGCCGCCTGGTGCCAAAAGTCCGCTCGACTGCCAAGATTTTATACGGGATTTACATTGGCATGACCATTTTGGAAATCGTGCTTTTGCTGATTGGCCGGATGCCTTTATTCGATGCGCTGACGCTGTCTTTCGGAACAGCTGGAACCGGCGGATTCGGCATCCGCAATGACAGCGTTGCCAGCTACTCTGTTTACCATCAGGTGGTTATTACCATTTTTATGATTTTGTTTGGAATTAATTTTAACGCATACTTTTTTATCCTGCTGGGAAAAGCAAAACAGGCTTTTCAGATTGAAGAGGTAAAAGGGTACCTGCTGATTATCGGCGCTGCGATCCTGGTGATTACGGTCAACATCTGGCATTTGTATGAGAATGTGGCTGTGGCTTTTCAGCAGGCGGCTTTCCAGGTAGCATCCATTATTACGACAACTGGATATGCGACAACCAACTTTGACTTGTGGCCCCAGGTATCCAGGACTATTTTGGTAATGCTTATGTTTGTGGGCGCCTGTGCAGGCAGCACAGGAGGAGGAATTAAGGTCTCCAGATTTTTGATTTTGGTAAAGACGGTGAGAAAAGAACTGCTCCAGTACGCCCATCCAAAGAGCGTAAAAAAGATTAAGATGGATGGAAAAAGCATTGAGCATGAGGTGGTGCGCTCTACCAATGTTTTTATGATTACTTATGTGCTGATATTTGCTTTTTCCGTACTGCTTCTGGCATTTGACAATCTGGATTTGGTAACCAATTTTACTGCAGTTGCCGCAACATTAAATAACATTGGTCCAGGGCTGGAACTGGTGGGGCCGTCTGCCAATTTTTCCATATTTTCAAATGGAGACAAACTGGTTTTGATATTTGATATGTTAGCTGGACGGCTAGAGCTATTCCCGCTGCTGTTATTGTTTACAAGAGATACATGGAGAAAATTTTAACAGAATCATTTGTAACAGTTCAGCCATCAATGTCATTTAGTTAATTTTAGCAAAAACAAAAAT
>CAUWCT010000008.1:0-59350 GCA_963557065.1 uncultured Lachnospiraceae bacterium
AATTTTTGTTTTTGCTAAAATTAACTAAATGACATTGATGGCTGAACTGTTACATTTTTTCTGTGTTTTTATCCCCTTCTGATGCCTGTAAATCCAAATATAACGTCTCACTGCTTTCTTCTACTGTTACCTCAAATACGCAGTTTGTCGCTTTTCCATCATACAGAACCGGCACCTGATATATCCCAGGATTTTCTGTGTCGCATTTGCTTGTATCATAGGTAATACGCGTCTCGTCCAGCAAGCCTTCCTCAAAATATTGGGAAGCCTGAAGATTTAGCTCTTCCCCTGACGCAATGGTGATATAAAGGGTCCGGGTTCCGCCTTTGTCTAACAGCGGATTCTTCTCTCCGCCCCAAAGGTTAAGTGCAGCGCCTAAAAGAATCAGAAGTACACACACTGTAAAAAATCGAATGTTTTTTAATCTCTGCAGCCGTTTCATATGATCTGTCTCCTTTTTCTGCATCTGATATTAGCATCCGTGTACCGGCGGCAGCACACAGCCCATCAAGTCCAAAAATCCCCTTTTTCCTTCCATAGCCAGCCGTTTCTCCAAATGCTCCAGGTTTTCCTGTGAGTGTTCCAGTTCTCTGGCATATATGAAAAGAATCTCCGGCAACGTTTTTTCCAGACATGTCTCCAGATTCCGGAGTACCAGGCAATGAAACACCGCCAGTTCTGCTTTTGTCAAAAGATCATCGTCATACACTGCTCCCGGCAGATACAAATCCAGATAGGATACCAGCACATGCTCATACTCGATTGTCCATCCGGTATCCTCTTCCCATCCTGTCTGTCTTATCTTTTCCAGCATTTGCAGCAGCATCCCGTCCCAATGGCGCTCTGCCGGCCGAAATTCAAATAAAATATCCATCCATTTGCTTATTTGCCTTTGCTTTTCCTTCTTTGTCAGACGGCATTGTGCCATCTTTTTTAAAAGAATGGATGTTTGATTTGTCAGACCGGACTCATATTTGTCCAGTATATCCGGAATCTCAAAGAGTCTGAGGCGGCATTCAAATCTTCCTGTCCTTGACTGAATATCCCGGCACATGGCCAGCACCGCGCATATGCGGTACTCAAATGCCACCTCTCTGTTTTGACTGATTTTCAGCGCTGTCCGGCGAATCTCTGTCAGCATATGAAGGAACGGTTCTTCTACTTCTTCTTCCGGCCTGGCCCTGCCGGACGTCTCTTTTTCTGCAAACTCAATGGGAGCGGTCCGGCAAAGCAGCAGCCTGGCTGCTTCCGGACACGAAAGAGACAGGGAATATTCCCTTCTCGCTCCATATTCCTCTGCATGGCGGGGATAGGTGCGGCACGTCCTGCAAAGCATCTGCTCCCCGCATTCCCTTTGCAGGCTGCAAAGCCCCTGTTCCAGAAACGGACAGACCCCATCCTGAAATTTCAAGTTTCCTGTCTGAAAGTCAACCCATTGGCTTAATTTCTTTTTCAGAGAGCCTGATTCACTTTTATAACGTTTGAGGGTCCTTTTATCTATCTGAATTGCCCAGCCCTGACAACATGTGTCCGGGCACCGGGATGCCAGACAGGAAAATTCAGAAAAGTACCTGGGATAGCGTACAATCATAAGTCCCCTCTCTGCTGTCTGCTGATTATAAACTCATAATCCATGTCCGTTTCTGCAGATATGTGGTACGCTTCTTCGACCTCGCTTCCCCAGCTGTCAATTCCGCCTACTCCCCGCATTGCTGCAAGAACAGAGACTACCGTCCGCCTTGGAAGAGGCAGTTCTTCTTTGTGACGGGCGCTTTCCAGTTCCTGGGGCGTGTAGGGAATTGCGCTGAAATGAAATTCTTTGTCTCCTGACATGGTAATCTGCAGAGCCTCCTCTTTACCTTCCCATGCCTTTAATTTCATCCACACTGTATCCATATGGCAGCCGTACTCCTGGGGCACCAGGTAATCCGGCCTTTCTAAAGGACTCTCCCAGACTCCAAATACGCCGCCTTTTTTTCTGTCCGGATAGGTCTCTCCGCTTAATCCCTGCCATTCTACGTGTTCTGCCGGAAAAGGAACGCAAAAACGCAGTCCAAACAACGGAAGTTCCGGCAGACCCTTCTGGCCAAAGTAGTGGGTATGTACCCGAATTGCACCTGTCTGGTATACGGTATAGCATACCTCCACTCTTGCTGCCGGACTGGTACAGGTCTCGTATTGGTAGGTGATAGACACCTGGTTTTCCTGCTCTTCTGTTTTCCAGCCTGTACATTGGATAAACTGATCCGCTCCCAGCCATACAGCGCTCTTTTGGGGGAATCCATTTCCTTTGTCATTCTCTGTGGTCCCTCTCCAAAATGCGGGAAAGGCCGGGCGATAGATCCACTCTGTCTGTCCGTAAACCAGGGATACAATTCCATGTTCGGCATAAGAGAAAATAACCTGAAAATCAGAACCTTTTACTCCTAAATTCACATCTCCATGAACCACTGTAAGCGTGCTGTCAGAGTTGGTCCCTCTATCGGTCACGCTCTGGACAAACTCTGCTGCCTTCCGTCTGGCCTCTGTGCGTTTTTCCGCATTTAACGCATCCTGAGCTTCCCGCTCTTCTTTTTTGCTGTACCAGTAGCGGACTTCCTGCATAGCCGGCTTTTCAGAACCATCAGCAAACACGATCCCGTTTCCGCTGAAGGCATAGTCCGTCGGCCTGTCGTTAAAGTCGCCGCCATATCCCAGTACCTCGGTTCCGTCCACATCTTTTTTGTAAATGGCCTGATCTTTAAAATCCCAGATAAATCCGCCCTGATACATAGGATATTCGTCCAGCAGACGGACATAGCTTTCCATGCCTCCGATTGAGTTGCCCATGTCATGCATATATTCGCACAGAAGATACGGCTTTTGGGGATCATTTTCCAGGTATGCCCTTACTTCCTTTGGCGGCGCATACATCCGGCTTTCCACATCGCTGATGTCATTAAACTCCCGATTCCAGAATACTCCTTCATAATGGACGAGACGGGAAGGATCGGTCTCCCGGAAATACCGGCTCATTGCCCGAATACATTCTCCCGCATAAGATTCATTGCCGCAGGACCACCACAAAATGGATACATGGTTTTTGTCCCGTTCCAGCATGGATTTTGCCCGATCTAACACACATTCCCGCCACTCCGGAAGGCTTCCCGGAACATTCCAGGACGGCTCACAGTTCCCCATTTTCTGCCAGGAACCATGGCTTTCCAGATTGGCTTCGTCCATAACGCAGATCCCGTTTTCATCGCATAATTGGTACCACAAACTCTGGTTTGGGTAATGGCAGGTACGCACTGCATTAATATGATTTTTCTTTAAGACCGCCATATCTTTTCTCATGTCTTCTTCTGTAATGGAACGGCCCCTGCGGGGATTCCACTCGTGGCGGTTTACTCCGTTTATAATCAGCCGTTTGCCATTTAACAGCATGATTTTGTCTTTGATTTCAAAACGGCGGAATCCAACCTGACAGAGTACGATTTCTGCGATATTCCCTTCTGCATCCCGGAGTGTAAGCTCCAGTTCATACAGATACGGCGTCTCGCAGTCCCAGATATGCACATTGGGAATTTCATCCCCGGCAATCTCCAGGTAACCATCCGGGCCTGCGCCTGCCTCTTTTTTCTCTCCAGATAAAATCAGGTTCTGCTCTTTGTCCTTTAAAGTCCAGGAAACTGTAAATCCCTGTCCTGAAATCTTTGCCTGCAAAGAAAACAGGCCTGTCACATAATCATCTTTTAATCCTGCCTTTACCCACAGATCCTCTATATGGCACTCCGGTTTTGCAAATAAATATACGTCTCTGAAAATCCCGGAAAACCGGAAAAAGTCCTGATCTTCCAGCCAGGCCGCGCTGCTGCGCTTATATACCTCTACGCAGAGACGGTTATTTTTTTCCTTTATTGCCTGGGTCAAATCAAATTCGGATGGAGTAAATGTATCCTCACTGTATCCGATAAACTGACCGTTCAGCCAGACAAAACACGCCTGTTCCACACCCTGAAAGGAGATGCAGACCCGTTTTTTCGCAAGGTCCTGCTCCAGATCAAATTCTTTTACATAGGAGCCTACCGGATTATAGTCCCAGTCAATATGAGGCGGACGCAGAAATGCTTTTCCATCCCAGGGATACATGGTATTGATATAGTGAATCTGATCCCAGCCCTGAAGTTCGATATGTCCAGGTACCGTAATCTCTCCGAAACCGGAATCATCATACCCTTCCTCATAAAAATGTTCCGGCCTGTCTGCCGGACGGCGGCTCCAGAAAAACTTCCACTGTCCGTTTAGCGACTGACGCAGGCGGTTTTCTCCTGACCGTTTGTCTTCTTCGTTTTGGTAATATATATGGTCAGAATGAGCCTTAAGGCGGTTTACCTCAAATATCTCAGGATTCTCCAGCCAGGCAAGCTGAGGCTGAGTAATGTTTTCTGTCATAACAGCAGTATCCTTTCTCTCTAACATAATATGCAACTATTTTACTCCTTAACTGCTCCTGCGGCAATACCTGCCAGAATATATTTTTGGAAGAACAGATAAATCAAAATGGTAGGAAGCATAATGATAATAATTCCGGCTGCAAGGCTCTGCCAGGACCCCTGCTGGGCATTGGCGTAATTCATCAGGAAGGTAGTCAATGTCCTCAGTCCGTTTTTGGGCATATACAAATAGGGGATGTACATATCATTGATAATATTAATGGCCTTAATAATCACAACTGTTGCGGTTGCCGGCGCCAGAAGAGGGAAAATAATGCGGGCAAACAGTCCGAAATAACTGCATCCGTCCAGCAGAGCGCTTTCATCCAGGGAAACCGGAAGGGTTGAGATAAATTGCCGGTAAATGTAAAGCTGCATCAAATCGGACGCTACATAAATAATAATTGGCGCTCCCAGAGTATTGTAAAGATGAAGTCCGTTAATAATTTTAAATCTGGCAATCTCTGTAACAAACGTAGGAATCAGCATTCCGGCAAAAAACAGTGCTACGATTGCCTTTTTAAACCGGAAATCAAATCGTTCAATAATATACGCCGTAATGGTTCCGAACAGCACGTTGAAAAAAATGCTGACTGCCAGGATAATTCCTGTATTCTTAAATCCAACCAGCAGATACTTATCGCTGAGCACTTTCTGGTAGTTTTCCAGAGTAAACCGGCTTTTAGGCGGCAGCAGCAAGGGGGAGATTTTTACCATATCCGCTTTTGTTTTAAATGATGCAAACAAAACCAGAATGATCGGCGCCAGTACCACTGCTACCATGGCAAGACAGATGAGCTGTTTTAATACCTGGGACAAGATTTTTTTGGTCTTCATAATTACTTGTCTCCTTTCAGGATGATTCCATGAATAATTTTATTTTGTATCACATAAATCACAACAATCATTACCATGATTGCCACTGCCATAGTAGCGGCCAGGCCAAAATTGCTGAACGTAAAGGCAGTTTTAATGGTATACAGGGTAAAGGTGGAGGATGCGTATCCGGGTCCTCCTGCTGTCATTACAAAGGGAATGTCAAATACCTGCAGGGAGCCCCTGATATTGTCAAACAGGATAAAGTCTACCATCAGCATAATCGCCGGAATCTGAATATATTTAAACATCTGCCAGGCATTCGCCCCGTCTACTCTGGCCGCCTCCTGAATATCCTGGGGAAGAGACTGAAGGGCAGCCATAAACAGGATTACATGATAGCCGGAAAATCTCCACAATGACACAAATGCCAACACAAAGTTTACAATCTTTGGGTCCGACAGCCAGTTCTGAGACAGCATTTCTAAATGAAGCACATTTAAAATTTCATCAAAAGCGCCGTTAATAGGGGAGAAAAAATAAGAAAATGCGTAAGAAATTGCAACTCCGTTGATGATGTAGGGCATAAAGACCATGGTCTTATAAAATTTGGCTGCCCGCAGCTTTGAAGTCAGCAGAACAGCAAATGCCAGTTCTACCGGAATCATCAAAAGATGCATAAAAAAGTATACTGCATTGTTCTTCAAAGACTGCCATAAATCTTTATTTTGAAACATGGCTTTGTAGTTTTCAAATCCAATAAACTGGCTGGTTTCTGAATACCCATCCCAGTTTGTAAAACTCATCCGAATCAAATCAATGGCCGGAAATACTACGAAACAGATCAGCAAAATGCTGGGCACAATTAAAGACAGCAGAATGAAACGCTGTTTCTTTTTGGCAAGAGAGTTCATGTCCTTCCTCCTATAACTTTTAAAGGGCCGCTGCCGGTAAATGCGCAGCAGCCCTCTGACTTTTAGCTGTTTTTCACATCTTTTTTAATTCTGACTGTTACTGAATGCCAAGTTTCGCTCTGGCTTCTTTCCACTTTCCGTTTAATTCAGTCAGTCTGGCTTCCAAATCAAAGCCTTCTGTAAACATTTCTGCTCCCAGTTTCTTGTAGTCAAATGCAATCTCATTCTGGATTGCCTGGAAGTCGTCTCCGCCTCCGTCATACATTACCAGTTCGCTGTCAGGCTGAGCAGCGTCTGCCTCTGCTAAAATCGGGTCCTTTTCCTTTGGGAAATTGGTCATGGAAGATGCGCTGGTTACATAGTTGATATATCCGGGATACCACGCGTCACTATAGAACCACTCTACAAAAGCCTTTGCCAGTTCCGGATTCTCGCTGTGAGTGGTAACGCCCATAAAGGAATCGCCCTGTACTACTACCCGGAATGGATCTTCTGCAGAATCCCTTACCGGCAGATAAAAGCATCCCAGCTGTGAATAATCCTCCGTACCTTCTTTAATATCCTGAAGTCCCCAGTCTCCCAGCGCAATAATTGCCGCCTGTTTCTGTGAGAACAGGGAAACTGCCTGGTCATTTCCAAGACCTAACGGGTCTTTGCCAAATACGCCTGACGTAAACAGATTGTATATCTTATGGTATGCTTTGCTAATATCAGTTCCTTCTGCAAAAGGCTCATCCACCTTTGCCATATCGTTCCAGTTCTGGCCGTTTCCGCCCTGCAGAGCAGGCATAAATTCCATAAACGGATAATCCGGCCACTCGTCTTTTGCGCCCATGGCAATCGCCATAAAGTCAGGATTGTCTTTTCCGAAATGTTCCTGAAGCTTTAAGGATGTCTCTTCCAGTTCTCCCCAGGTGGTGGGAACTTCCACTCCTGCTTCGGCAAACATGTCTTTCCAATAGTATACATACTCATATCCCGCTGTCATGGGAACGCCTAAAATCTTGCCGTCCAGGGCATATCCGGCAGCCAGTTCATTATTTTTCGCAGCTTCCAAATCAGACAGATCCAGCAGGTAATCCTGGAATCTGGACAGGGTAAATGGTTTGTTAAACATTACGTCCAGAAGCTGATTGGCAGATGCCCTCATCTTCATTGCATTCCAGTATTCTGAGTCATCCTTGATTTTTTCTATTTCAATATTGGCGTTTGGATACTGCTGCTGGAATTTTCCCACCATATCATTGGCGTCAATATAATCCATTAAGTTATTGTCCCAGATTGCAAATACCAGATCGCCGCTCAGTTCCTCATTTACTTCGACCGGCGCAGTCTCTGCGGCCTCTGTATCGTTCGATGTTTCTGCCGCTGTGGTCTCTGCTGATGCAGCTGCGGATGTTGTTGTATCTGCCGGATCTTCCGGCGCACATCCGGTTAATGCTCCTGCCGCCAACGCCGCACACATGGTAAGCGCTAAAAATCTCTTTTTCATAAAAAATACCTCCCTTGTTGATTATGTCCATATTTTATCAACAAACGAGGTATTATTCTATGAAAAAAGGTTCGATTTCTTGATGTTTTGTCAGATCTTTAAAAACGAGTCTGTCTGTATTTCCTTTCCTGCCTTTTTGTAATCTCCAGGACTGACTCCCAGATACTTTTTAAATGTCCGGTTAAAGTGTTCCACACTATGGTATCCTACCTGCGCGCTTATCTCATACATCTTCAAATCCGTAGTGTCCATCAGCTGCCTGGCTTTCTGAATCCGCAGTCTGGTCAGATAGGTACTGAATGTCATTCCTGTCTCTTTAGTAAATCTGGAGCTAAAATACTTTTCGTTCAGTCCCACATAGTCCGCTGCGCTTTTTAGAGTCAATTCCTGGCTGGCAAAATTATCTGCCAGAAACCGCTGTGCTCTGCTGATCACATCACTTTGGCGGTTTTCCCTGATGAGTTCCAGATGATTGGTCACCCAGCTAATATAATTATTCAGCCAAAGGCTTAGTTCTCCAACTGTTTCCAGACGCCCAATCTTCTGGTAGTAATCCACCTGTTCCGGAAATATCCCGGAAAAATCCAGTTCATACTCCCGAAATCTGTCCACCAACTGGCATACAAACTGTAAAATTCTATTTTTTGCCTGTTTTACAGAAAGCTGATCCATGCCTGCAAACACGTTTTGCCTTCCTTCTTCGATTCCCACTGTATCCCCGGAAAAAAGAGCCGTCAGCAGAGCCGAGCACCTTTCTTTTTCCAGAGCCATCTGCAAAATCAGGTCTTTCATATCCCAATAAACAGCTGTTCCATAGGAACTGTACAGGGCGCTCCATTTTAGCAGATGGATATCCTGTCCCAGCGCCTCATCTATCTGATCGTAAGGTACCGGACTGCTGACTGCAGCCAGCACTTCCAGATTCATATAATCCCGCCAAACCGCCTGAATCTGCCGTACCAGAGTCAATATCGATCCCTGGTACTGACTTTCATCTGTCACTTTATAATACAACAAAAACTGTGACGGATATACGTTCATAATTCCGCCCTTTGCAGCTACTCTTGGAATCTGCCTGACCAGTTCCAGCATGGGTTTTGCCATGCCCTCTTTCCAGTCATCCCCGAATCTGGCAGACTGCCGCTTAAAATCTTTCACTTCAAACAGGACAATCCCATAAATTCCATCTTTTGGTATCTCAATTTTTCCCTGATGAAACCTGTCGCCCTCTAAATTTTCTTCTTTAAAAACATCCTGATTCAGCTTTTTTAAAATCGTCTGTAACTTGTCTCCGTTTAAATCGCTTTTCAGCAGATAATCATAGGCGCCCCTGCGAAATGCTTCTCTTACCAGTTCAAATTCGTTATATCCGGAAAGTACCAGTGTGACTGGATTTTTTCCTTCTTTTGCTGCCGCTTCTATTAATTCCAGGCCATCCATCCCCGGCATTTTCATGTCTGTAATCAGCAAGTCCACCGGATTTTCCCGCAGATATTCCAATGCCTGCTGGCCGCTCATGCAGTCTTTTACAATGGTATACCCGCAGTTCTCCCAGTCAATCAATGACCGGAGTGTAACGCGGACAATGGTTTCATCATCTACAATCAGGACTCTGTTCACGATTCATTTCCCCCGATACCTTTGGTAGTTTCATTGTTGTCTCTGTATAATTTCCCAGACTGCTTTTTATGGAAAGAGAACACGTTTCTCCAAAATACAGTTTCATTCTGGAATAAACATTTTCCACTCCAATGCTGGTATTGTTTCCCGGCTGCCTTTCTTTTGGCGTTAAAAGACTGCGAATCTCCTCTTCACTCATTCCTCTTCCGTCATCTCTTATGGAAAATACCAGATGTGTTTCGGTCTGAACTGCCTTGATCACCAGATGGCCAATATCATCTTCCTTTTCAGCCAGCCCATGAACAATGGAATTTTCCACGATTGGCTGCAAAATCAGACGAGGCACCCGATACTCCAGACATCCCTCATCAATTTCATAAGAAACGTCAAATCCGTCTGAATAGCGGATTTTCATCAGGTAGATATAGCTGTCCAATACTTCCAGTTCCTCTTTCACTGTGTAGAAACTGATATTACCCCGAAAGGAACAGGATAAAATCTTTATCAGAGCCTCCGCCATCTTCTGTATTCCCTCAAATCTGGCAACCTGAGCCATAAAACGGATAGAATTTAAAGTATTTACCAGAAAATGGGGATTGATCTGAGATTGAAGGGCCCGGACCTCCGCTTCATGTTTTTTCTGCTGCACCTGTTCATTTTCTGAAATGGATGCTTTTAACTGGCGCACCATACGATTAAAGGAGTGCATCATTGTACGGATTTCTGTATTTCCCGCAGGCCCAAGATGAATCTCTAAATTACCGCCTTCCAATTCCTGAAGTCCTTCTACCATAGTATGAACGGGTGCAATAATGGAGCGAAGGAAAAATTTTGAGTAGAGATAAAACAGAAACATCAGGACTCCTGCCGTTAAAATCAAAGCGCCTGCAATCTTATTATAGTCCTCGGTCAGTATTTTGGTCTGAACACAGGTTACTAACAGCCAGTCCCGATACCCTGCTTCTGATACCACAACTCTGTAATTTCCATTTTTACCTGAAATCGAATCCGTCAGCTTCTTTTGAAGAACCTGCCCTTCCCTTCCATTTTCCAAATCACTCTGCAAAAGTCCCGAAAGAAGCACCTTTGCCCTGTCATAGTCTTCCCCTGCAAACAAAAGATTTCCTTTGCTGTCTGCCAGAAAGGTAGTTCCCATCATTGGATCGCTGTTGTATTTTCTAAGCAGATCTCCGATTGGAATTACATCGAACAGCATCACCATTTCGATAGTCTTTGACCGATCTAACAGGCGGCTGGGAGAAAGGGCTGCTACAAGAACACATTCTCCCTTTTTCATCCTGGAATACGTCAGAGAATGCACAGATGTATCAAAAATCCCCATGCTCACCACATCCGGTTTTTCCAATGCCAACTGATACCATTCCTCTTTTTCCATCTCTTCTTTCAAAATCCGAATATCGTCCTTCAGGTAGAGACTCTGCCCATCTTTCATATAAAACATGGCGGAAACTGTATTCTGGGAAGGTGCAGCAGCCAGCTGAAACATCTCATCCATCCGGTTATTTAATTCATACCGTTTATCTGTTGTCTCTGCGCTGGCAGAGGCAGCCAGAGACAGCAGTTCGTTATTATTAACAAACACCAGATGAGATAATTGCAGAGCCGTCTTTTCCACTGCCTCGCAAAGAGAAGACGAGAGCGCCTCCTGGGAATTTTCAATATTGTTTACTGCATTTTTCCGAATGGTATATCTGGTAATACTCAGAGAAGCCAGAAATATCAGAAGAATTGGTATTACAATCAAACAGGAAAAGCTGCGGTAATAGACAGTTTTTAAAGAAACATGCCTGCTACTCCATCTCATATTCTCCATGAAATACCTCCGCTGCAGGTCCTGTCATAAAAACGTGGTTGGTATTTCGATCCCACTCTATCAGGAGATGGCCGCCCTTTAATTTTACATCTGTTTTGTTTTCTGTGTACCCCAAAAGAATTGCCGCCACTGCGCTGGCTGTGGCTCCGGTGCCGCAGGCCCAGGTTTCGCCGCTTCCTCTTTCCCACACCCGCATCTGAATGTGTTCTCTGTCAATAATCCGAACAAACTCTGTGTTTACCCTGTCTGGAAAACGATGGTGATTTTCAAAAGCCGGACCAATTTTTTCCAAATCCAGACTGTCAATCTCGTCCATAAAATAAACTGCATGGGGATTTCCTACGGAAATTCCCACAAACTCCATATCTGTTCCGGAAACCGTAATTTGTTCCGGAAGCCGGGAAGTAAGAGCCGGCTCGCCCATGTCCACTGTCACCTGAGACACTTTGCCGTCCGATACACTCATGTCCAGATATTTGATTCCGCTTTTTGTCTCTACCGTAATACTGGTCTTGTCCACAATTTTATGGTCGTAAACGTATTTGCCCACACAACGGATAGCGTTTCCGCACATAGCGCCTTCACTTCCGTCTGCATTAAACATCTGCATCCGGCAGTCTGCACTGACAGACGGCCCAATCAGAATCAGCCCGTCTGATCCAATTCCAAAATGCCGATCACTCACTGCGGCTGCCAGTTTTTCCGGTTCTTTTACCTGCTCTTCAAAACAGTTAATGTATACATAATCATTTCCTATTCCCTGCATTTTTGTGAATTTCATACTCGTTTTCTCCTGTTTTTTATCCTTTTATATTCCCGCTGCCAGTCCCCTATCGTTCTGCCAGGCTAATTACCATCTGAGCGGTCTCGATTAAATTTGATCCGTTTTCCATACTGCATTTCTGTAAATACCGATGAGCCTCATTTTCATCCATATGGTTTCTGGACATTAAAATTTCTTTTGCATACTTTAGAATTTCCAGCTCCTCCCGGCTTCTTGTTTTCGGCATTCTCTGCTTCTTCCTGCGGCGTCTGTCCTGAGTATGGACCATCATCTCCAATGTCCCGATTAATTCATTGACTTTTAAAGGCATGGGCAAAAATACCATATTGGCGCTCTGGCCTTCTGTCATATGAGACGGCGGCGCAATCACCAGCATGTCCAGATAAACCGGCAGACATTCTCTTAAATCTCCATATACCATATCCGCAAACCGGCTGCCGCAGACAACAATGCCTCCCTCTAACGCTTCTGCCGCTGTCAAAATCTGGGCCGCAGTCTGGCAGACTGCCGCTATGTGAAATCCATTCCTGGCCAAAATTGTTTTTATCTGTCTGCTGTTTTCCGGTTTTGAAAATGCCACAATTACTTCCGCCAATCTCTCACCTCCCCCTCTGGATGTGAATGCCCTCTTGCCGGGAAAATCTGTCGCAGCAGCTTTTCAGGGATGTCTGCCGGCTAATAGCGGTACAGGTATTCGCCCAGTTCCCAATCTGTTACTGCTGCGCAGTATTTTCTCCACTCCTTCTTTTTGGCTTCCAGGTACTCTTCAAAGATATGTGAACCCAAAATCTCTTTTAAAAATGTGTCCTTCTCAAAAGCAGCAATAGCTTCTCCAAGGGTTTTCGGCAAAAACCTTACCTCTTTTTCTCTCAGGCTTTCTTCATCCATGCAAAATACATTGCCTTCCAGGCTTTCCTGCACTTCCATTTCATTCCTGATTCCGTCCAGTCCGGCTGCCAGACACGCAGCCAGCACCAGATACGGATTAGCCGCAGAATCCGGACAACGCAGTTCGATTCTGGTTTTGCTCCCCCTGGCAGAAGGAATCCGAAGAAGAGAACTCCGGTTTGATTTTTGAGACCAGGAGATGGTCACAGGAGCATCGTATCCCGGAATCAGTCTTTTGTAGGAATTAACCAGAGGATTGGTCAAAATTGCCATCCCCTCCATGTGGCAGAGCAGACCTGCCATAAACTGTCTTGCCGTCCGGCTCAAACCTAATGGATCTGTCCGATCTGCAAATACATTGTTTCCCTCCACATCTGCCAGAGACATGTTGATGTGCATTCCCGAACCGTTTACCCCTTCTTTGGGCTTGGGCATAAAGGTAGCATGAAACCCATGGCGCTTTGCAATGGTCTTTACTGCCATCCGGAATGTCATAATATCATCGGCTGTCCTAAGGGCTTCTTCATATTCCAGATCAATCTCATGCTGTGCCGGAGCCAGTTCGTGGTGAGATGCCTCTATGCAAAATCCCATATCTTCCAGATTCAGCACAATATCCCGACGGACATTTTCCCCCATGTCTAACGGTGAAATATCAAAATAGCTGCCTGTTTCCCGGGTTTTTGCAATCGGCTGTCCTTCCTCATCTGTGTGGAACAGAAAAAATTCACATTCCGGACCTACGAAAAAAGAGTACCCCATATCCTGCGCTTCCTGAAGGACCTGCTTTAAAATGTATCTGGGATCTCCGGTAAAAGGCCGTCCGTCCGGCAAATACACATCACAGATCAGCCTGGCCACCTTTCCCTGCTGAGGACGCCATGGAAAAATCTCAAAGGTATCCAGATCCGGATGCAGATACATATCAGATTCTTCAATATGAAGAAATCCATCAATTGAGGAACCATCAAACATGCACTGATTGTCCAGAACTTTTTCCAGCTGGCTTACGGTTACAGCCATATTTTTCAGCACTCCGAAAATATCTGTAAACTGGAGCCGGATAAACTCCACATCCTCTTCTTCTACCATACGGAATATATCTTCTTTGCTATATTTCATTTTCTGTTTCCTCCATTTTCCTATGAAATAAAAAATAGCAGGCAGGACCAGGTTTGTCAACGCCAGATCCGGGCATATTTGACAGAAATCATATTTTTTTACATTTTCCTCTATTCAAGAAGAAATTTTGTGATATAATCAATAAGATTAGAGATCTTTTAACTACGAAACACAATCATTATGGAGGTCCATTATGCCAAAACGCAATGACATCAACAAAATTTTGATCATCGGCTCCGGCCCTATCATTATCGGTCAGGCTTGCGAGTTCGATTATTCCGGCACCCAGGCCTGCAAGGCTCTCAGAAATCTGGGATACAAAATCGTCCTGGTTAATTCCAATCCGGCGACTATTATGACTGATCCTGCTACTGCTGACGCTACTTATATCGAACCATTAAATGTGGACCGTCTTACTGAAATTATTGCAAAGGAGCGGCCCGATGCCCTGCTCCCCAACTTAGGCGGCCAATCCGGCTTAAACCTTTGTGAGGAGCTTTATAATGCCGGTGTATTGGACAAATACAACGTTCAGGTTATCGGCGTTCAGGTAGACGCTATCAACCGCGGCGAGGATCGCATCGCTTTTAAAGAAGCTATGAACGAGCTGGGAATCGAGATGGCAAAGAGTTCTCCGGCTTACAGCGTTGACGAGGCTTTAAAAATTGCCGCCGAGTTAAGTTATCCGGTTGTTATCCGTCCGGCTTATACCATGGGCGGCACTGGCGGCGGTATTGTTTATAATGAAGAAGAATTAAAGAAAGTAGCTGCCCGCGGTCTGGCTGCTTCCATGGTTCATCAGATTCTGGTAGAAGAGTCTGTAATCGGCTGGGAAGAGTTAGAGGTCGAAGTAGTCCGCGACGCTACCGGCAAGAAGATTTCTATCTGCTTTATTGAAAATATTGATCCTATGGGCGTTCATACCGGCGACTCCTTCTGCAGCGCTCCAATGCTGACCATCTCAAAAGAACTTCAGGATCGTCTGGAAAAACAGGCTCATGCGATTGTAGAGTCCATCGGGGTAATCGGCGGAACCAACGTACAGTTTGCCCATGATCCAAAAACCGATCGTATTATCATTATTGAAATTAACCCAAGAACTTCCCGTTCTTCTGCCCTGGCTTCCAAGGCTACCGGTTTCCCCATTGCCTATGTATCTGCTCTGTTAGCCTGCGGTCTGACTTTAGATGAAATTCCTTACTGGAAAGAGGGCACCCTGGACAATTACAAGCCATCCGGCGACTATGTAGTTATCAAATTTGCACGCTGGGCATTTGAAAAATTCAAAGGTTCCCAGGACAAGCTGGGCACCCAGATGAAGGCAGTGGGCGAAGTTATGTCCATTGGTAAAAACTATAAAGAAGCCCTTCAGAAGGCTATCCGTTCCCTGGAGACCGGACGCTACGGTCTGGGCTTTGCAAAGAATTTCCACGAACTGACCTTAGACCAGTTATATGTAAAGCTGGCTGAACCTTCCAGTGAGCGTCAGTTTATTATGTACGAAGCCATCCGCAAAGGCGCTCCGTTGGAAAAGCTTCATGAAATGACCCATATTAAGATGTGGTTTTTGGAGCAGATGAAGGAATTAGTAGACCTGGAAGAAGAAATCATCTCCTGTAAGGGCAAAGAACTTCCTGACAACCTGTTAATTCAGGCAAAGAAGGACGGTTTCTCTGATAAGTATCTTGCAAAACTTTTAGACATTGACGAGTGGGAACTGTTTAAGCGCAGGGAAGCACTTGGCATGAAGGAATGCTGGGATGCAGTTCCGGTAAGCGGCGTAAAAGATCCGGCAGCTTACTACTATTCCACCTACAATGGCGAGGACAAGGCTCCTGTTTCCAGCCGCAGAAAGGTCATGGTTTTAGGCGGCGGTCCTAACCGTATCGGCCAGGGTATTGAATTTGACTACTGCTGCGTACACGCTGCTCTAACTCTTCGTGAATTAGGATTCGAGACCATTATGGTAAACTGCAATCCTGAGACCGTATCTACGGACTATGACACCTCCGATAAGCTGTATTTTGAGCCTCTGACCGTTGAGGATGTTATGAGTATTTACAATAAGGAAAAACCAGAAGGCGTTATCGTACAGTTCGGCGGCCAGACCCCATTAAATATTGCTGCTGAATTAGAGCGCCGGGGAGCCCATATTCTGGGAACCTCTCCTAAGGTAATTGATATGGCTGAGGATCGCGACTTATTTAACGCTATGATGCATAAGTTAAACATTCCAATGCCAAAGTCCGGAATGGCTGTTACCGTCGAAGACGCCTTAGAGATTGCTCACCGCATCGGCTACCCGATGATGGTTCGTCCTTCCTATGTATTAGGCGGACGGGGCATGGAAGTTGTCTATGACGATGATATGCTGAGAGACTACATGGCTGCTGCCATTGACGTTACTCCGGAACGTCCAATCCTGATGGATATGTTCCTGCAGGATGCTATGGAATGCGAAACAGATGCGATTTCTGATGGTACCCACGCATTTGTTCCAACGGTTATGCAGCATATTGAACAGGCCGGCATTCACTCCGGCGACTCTGCCTGCGTGATTCCTTCTGTTAAGATTTCTGAAAAGAATAAAGAAATTATCCGTAAATACACCACTGACATTGCCTGCGAAATGGGCGTTGTTGGTCTGATGAATATGCAGTATGCCATTTATAAAGACGAGGTTTACGTTCTGGAGGCAAACCCAAGAGCTTCCCGTACGGTTCCGCTGGTATCTAAGGTATGCAACATCAATATGGCCAATATTGCAACCCAGCTGATGGCATATGAGCTGACCGGCGTACGTCCGGACGTAACTCAGTTTAAAGAAAAAGAACATCCTTATTATGGCGTAAAGGAAGCTGTCCTGCCATTTAATATGTTCCCTGAAGTTGACCCGTTACTTGGACCGGAAATGCGTTCTACCGGAGAAGTATTAGGTATGAGCCGCACCTTCCCATTGGCATACTACAAAGCAGAAGAAGCAACTGGTACAAAGCTTCCATTATCCGGTACCGCTTTAGTCAGTGTCAACCATGCAGATAAGGAACTGGCTCTGGAAGCTGCCCAGCAGTTATTTGAACTGGGATTTCAGATTGTGGCTACAGAAGGAACCGGCCGCTACCTGGAAGAGCATGGCGTTTCCTGCCGCATCTTAAAGAAGATTCAGGAAGGCCGTCCAAATATCTACGATGCCATGGTAAACGGCGAGATTGATTTGATTATCAACTCTCCTGCCGGAAAGCAGAGTAAATATGACGATTCTTACCTGCGCAAGACTGCAATCAATAAAAAGATTCCTTATATTACAACCATGTACGCTGCCAAAGCTGCTGCTAAGGGTATTGCGGCTGTAATAAAGGGCGAGCACGATGAATTAAAATCTCTCCAGGAATACCACGCAAGCATTCCGGAGTAAAGGGCTATAAACAAGAACGTATAAAATAAAGTGTGTAAGTTTTGAATTTATTTTTTCATTACTTACACACTTTTGTTTTTCTAATGATTGATTTTCATTACTTAGTTTTATTCAATTTTTTCTATCACTATCTCTTTTAGCAATGACTCAACCTCCTCTCTTTCCACATATCCTACTTGTGAATACCTTGTATTGCATATTCCGCATGCCATAGCTAAACGGATACAATCTTCTATCTCTCTTTTTTGTACCGCTCCTAAACAAAAGCCCGCAACCGCAGCATCTCCGCTTCCAATAGTAGAAATTACATTTGTTTTGGGGACTTTAATTCTCAAAATTTCCCTTTGATTAAAAAACAGTCCTCCTTTGGCTCCCATTGATACCAGAAGATTTTCTACACCTAAGTTCAGGAGTTTTATTCCCATCCTGTAAATCGCCGTCTCTGATTCTTCTCCTGCATAGCCAAACAGCTTTGCCATTTCTTCAAAATTCGGTTTTGAAAAATAATACTTTCCTGGAAAGGCCCCCTTTAAATATTGGCGATTTGCATCTAAAACACAAGATGCATCTTTCTCTTCACACATCTGACTCACCTGTTTGTAAATATTCTGACTCATTCCATTTGCCGGAAGACCGGAACATATTATCATGTCTCCCTGACAAATTTCATCCTCCAAAAGTTTTAAAAAATCCCTTTCCTCTTTTAGGGAAACAGTTGGCCCTGGCTCTGTAATCTCTGTCTCCCCACCACCCTGTTTGTCAATAATATTAATTGTACTTCTGGTTTCCTCCTCTTTCCAGAATGCCCGAAGCTGCACGCCGTAAGATGCCATATCGGTTTCAATCCTGCGTCCATTTGTTCCTCCCAAAAAAGCATACAATACACATGGTTCTCCCAGACACCCTAAAACCCTGGCAATATTGACCCCCTTTCCTCCTGAGTAACACTTCGGGTTTATTCCATGAAACTGTCTCCCAGTCTGGAAATTATTTATGTAATACACCCGGTCGATAACCGGATTCAGGCATAGTATCCGAATCATATCGTCCCTTTCCCACTGTCTTTTTTACATCTTCCTGCACTATCTGTCACATTTTTTAGTTTATGCTCTACTTCCTTTTGAAATCCATTTCGTCCTTCAAGAAGGTATTTTCTCGGATCATAAATATGAGGTTTCTGATTTAAAAACTTCCTGACCTGGGCAGTACAGGCCAAAAAATTATCCACATCCATATTTACTTTCCGAATCCCCATTTTTACAGCCTTCGCAATGCTCTCTTCACTGCAATTTCGTAAAAACTCTACTTCTCCTCCCTGCTGATTGCAGTTTTCAATTAATTCCGGAGGCAAAGAAGCCGCACCATGAAGTACATATGGATAATCCGGCCTTCTCTTTACGATCTCTTTTAAACGTTCAAAGTCCAGATTCAGATAGTGTTCCCCTTTGACCCCTCCATGAGAAGTCCCTACCGCGACTGCCAGAGCATCACAACCTGTTTTCTCAATAAATTCCTGTGCCTGTTCCGGATCTGTATAGACTGTGGACTCTGCAAATACCAGATCCTCAAAGCCTGGCAAACAGCCTAATTCTGCTTCTACCCACACGTTTTTATCATGTGCGTACTCCACTACCTTTTTTGTACTCTCTACATTTTGTTCATAGGAAAGGTGGGACCCATCAAACATCACAGCCTGCACTCCTGCATTTATCGCCTCTATGCTTGCCTCTATAGTCGAGCAGTGATCATGTTGGATAAACACCGGGATCTGGTATTCCCCCGCAAACCTCTTCATCATATCTATATAAGTTTTTAAATGTTTCACATAAGTTCTTGCCCCCATGGAAACCTGTAAAATTACCGGGGATTCCTGCTCTTTGGCTCCTTCCAAAACCGCTAAAACACTTTCTATGGAAAATGTATTAAACGCTCCTAATCCATAATTATGCAAAATCGCATCACGATACAAATCTGCCGGATCTGTTAATGCCACAACTCTCCCTCCTAATCATACTATGCTCATTTATCTGGTTTCATCATAAATCGTTCTATCTCATCAATTACCGGATACATCTTGATCGGATCGTTAAACCATCCATGCTTTTCTCCAAAAAATATGATGGTTTTAACAATACTCCCCTTTTTTTGCATGGCCTGTTCCATCTTCCAACATTGTTCCACAGGAACCACGTCATCCATACTTCCATGCAAAAGGGCTACACGCAGACCTCCTCTGGCCTTTTTTACAGGTGATGTCTGAAAAAATTTCCCATCGTTTTGGGAACCGGAATCTGAAAGTTCTAAATACTTCTCTACTCGATGCTGCTCCTCTAAATTTCTCCAGTAAAAGTCCTTCATATCATAAATTCCATTTAAAAATATGCCATTTTTCGGCTGAAATATTGACAATGGGACACCCTGCTGTATTTTCCATTCCTTATCTGCAAGCATAGCGCATGCTGCAATATTCGCTCCAGGAGAACCGCCAATTAAATATACTTGTTCTAAATCTACATTTAAAAAGTCTGCATGCTCCTGGAGCCACTTAAAAATACTGAATAAGTCCAAAACCGGAGCAGGGTAAGGTTTTTTATTGGCTGTCCTGTATTCAACTGTAATACCCAGCACATTATTTTTCAAAGCCAGATACGAAGCAAACGCCAAAAACTGATCCTTACTTCCTCCAACAAATCCTCCCCCATGTACGAATATTGCTGCTGCTCTTTTCTGTTTTCGGGATCTTAATCCATAGAAATCACATAAGATTTCCGTTTCGTCCAGCCCTCTAATCCTGTATCCCCGCTCAATCTCCCCTGTTTCCGTCTTCATTTCCATTCTACTTTACACCTGTTTTCTCCATTGCCTGTTTTAAATAGTCCAGCTTTACGTAGTTGTCAGGCGCTACATCATACTTAGGATCCAAAAGCCCTGCATCTAAAAACATCTGATTCATAGTTTGATACCACTCTAAAATGGTTCCGTCATCTACCAGTTCTTTTAGCTGTGAATTATTGATCCAGTTGGTTTTCTCTACTGTCATATATGCTGTTTCATAATCTGTATTAATGTAATCCGCTACTTTCTGAACAGTCTGTTCCATATTATTATATCTGTCTTCTGTTCCTTTCAGCCATGCCTTTAAAAAGCGTACGACTACCTCTTCATTCTCCTCCAGAAACTTATTAGTAGTTACCCAACTATTGGTAAATACGGCCTCTGGAAGAAAGTCCTGAGAACTAATCACTGTTTTTACATTTTCCTCCCCCATATCGCTCCGAATCTGATCCGTATAAGGAGCTTCTATGGAAATTGCATCTATCTGTCCCGTCATAAATGCCGTAACCTTTCCTGATGCATCCATATTGATCGTATTGACATCTGTCTTTTCCATCCCGTTTAGTGAAAGAGCCATGGAAAGCATTAATTCTGACGTTGTTCCTGCAGAAATAGCCACATTTTTCCCTTTTAAGTCCTCTACAGACTCAATACCGCTATCTCCCCGCACCATAATTTCACCACTTATATCTGTGCTGTCTAATGCCAGAATCGTGCATTGGCCCTGAGGCGCAAAAACATGGGCGCCTACCCCCAGGTAGCCTAAATCTATGTCCCCCGATGCCATAGCTGCCAATTCTGTTGAGCCTGACGTAAACTGGACTAATTCAACTTCAATATTCTCTTCCTCAAAATAGCCGTTATCTATTGCATTTAAAATACCGCCTACTCCTGTTATATGAGGATGATAGGCTACTTTGATTTTTACTTTTTCCTGAGAATCTGCCTCCCTGCTTTCCGTCTCTGTTTCCGTTTCTGTTTTGGTATCTGTTTGTACTATTTCCTGTGTCTCTTTTACAGTGCTTTCCCTTGTGCAGCCTGATAACATAAGCATGCCCAGCATTGCCGCCAAAAGTCTTGATTTTCTCATTCTAATTTCCTCCTGATTTTTATAGTCATATCAAAATTTCCTGATTATCTGGATGTTTCCAGATATTCTTTGTATACTTTGTTCCATATATTATTTTTTAATTCATTAAACTCTTTCGTTAATTTCGTTTCCTGATTTCTGGGATAAGGAAGATTTACTTCTACAATTTCCCTGATTCTTCCCGGCCCGGCGCTCATAATAATAATCTTGGTAGCCAGCAAAACTGCTTCCTCTACATCATGGGTAATAAAAAAGCATGTTTTTCGTTCCTTTTGCCAGGTATTCAACAAGTTTTCCTGAAGCTGCGCTCTGGTTTGAGCATCTAATGCGCCAAAGGGCTCATCCATCAGCAGTACATCTGGATTTGCAGCATATGCTCTTGCTATTGCTACTCTCTGCTTCATTCCTCCAGAAAGTTCTTTTGGGTAAGCGCTGGAAAAATCCTCTAACCCTACAGTCTTAATATATCTTTTAGCAATCTCCTTTCGCTCTTTTTCAGGCTTTCCTTTCATCTTCAATCCAAATTCCACATTCTTTTCCACTGTCAACCATGGATAAAGGGCATACTGCTGAAATACTACACCTTTCCCTTTTCCCGGTCCCTGTACTTCTTCCCCCCTTACTTGAATACTCCCGGTAGTAGGCGGAAATAAACCGGCTATCATGTTCAAAAGAGTTGTCTTACCACAACCAGAAGGCCCTACTACACACACAAATTCATTTTTTTCGATTTCCAAATCCACTCTGTCCAGAGCCAGGAACTCTCCATCTCTCCTTTCGTATTTTTTTGTCACCCCAGAGATTACAATTTCAACTGCCATCTATTTTACCTCCTGCCATGATGTCAGCTTTTTCTCTAAAAACTGCACCAGTTTATCAAAAAGAAAACCAATAAGCCCAATCACAATAATTCCAAGAAGCACTACATCCATTTTAAAGTACATGCCAGCCTGTTGGATCATTGTTCCCAGTCCAGTTGCCGCTCCTGTAAGTTCCGCAGCCACTAATGTTGTCAGCGCTGATGCAAGTCCCAGACGAATCCCCGTTAAAATGTAAGGTACTGCCGCCGGAACAACCACGTAAAAAAAGATCTGGGCATCGCTGGCATCAAATACTTTGGCTGCTTTAATTAAAGTAACGTCTACATTTTTAACTCCCTGATAAATGGTAATTACCATTGTTAAAAATACTGCAAAAAAGATAATCACGATTTTTGCACTGGTGCCAATACCAAAGGTCGCAATCACAATGGGAATCAACGCGATTGGTGGAATTGTCCGCAGAAATTGAATCCATGGCTCTACAATAATCCGAAACCCCTCATACCACCCTAATAAAAATGCAATCGGAACTGCACAAACTAATCCTAATAGAAATCCCCCAATTACCCGAATCAAACTGTCCCTAATCTGAATCAGGAGATACCCTGATTCCATATTGGTTATCAGCGCCTTCCAAACCTGATCCGGCCCTACAATCACATTTTGAATATCCGGTATAGAAGAAACCACACACCATAAAATCATAGCTGCAGATAAAGAAATAATCAGACAAATACTGTTATAAACCCTCCTGTGATACATCTTCAATTTGTTCATGCTGCTCTTCTCCTTATTTATAATCTTAATTTTTTTTATAATATATATAGAAAACGTTTTCTATCGGATGAAAAGTTATCCTCAATGTATCATAACACCTATATCTGATCCATTGAGGGAAAAAATAAATTATCCTATCCTCCTGATAGAGCCGCCCATCAAAATCTCCGACTTTAAAATCATCGTTTTTTCTCTGTTTTCTTCTTTTGATATCAAATTTTTTAGGAGTTCTCCTGCCATCTGTCCCATTTTAAGCGTATCCTGCCCCGCTGCTGTAACCGCAGGACTAATATACCGATTGCATTCCGGGTTGCCGAATACAGCTACAGAAACATCATCATAAATACGGAGCCCCAGATTTCTTAATGCCTGCAAAGTTCCCTGAAGCATAATATTATTTGCACAAAAAATGGCAGTCGGCCGATTCTTTGCAGCCATCATCTGGGTTACAAAATAACAGGCTTCATCACTGCTGAAGTTAGAAGAACTAATAAACTCTGGCTTTTCTGGTATCCCAGCCTCCCTGAGCGCTCTTCTGAATCCTTCAAGGCGCCACTTACCATTAGGGTTCGTCAAAGTTACATTGACAATCCCAATATCTTTATGGCCATTATCTATAAAAAGCTTTGTCAACTGATAAGAATATTTCTCATCATCCCAAAGAATCTGGCTGGTATGTATCCCTTCTATGCTTCTATCTACCAGAACTACTGGTATGCCTGCTTCAATACATGTTTTAATATGTCCTCCTTCATTATCAGAACTTGCAATTACCAACCCATCGATCCGTTTTTCAATTAATGTATCTAAGAGTTCCCTTTCCTTTTGTACACTTCCTCCAGAACTTGCAATCACTAGCTGACAGCCAATACCAGCCATCTCTTCTTCTAACCCTTTCGCAATTTCCATAAAAAATGGGTTAGATAAATCTGCTACCACTAAAGCAGCCAGATTGGTTTTCTGGTTTCTTAAACTCCTTGCTATGGCATTGGGCCGATAATCCAGTTTTTGCATGGCTTCTTCCACTCTTTCCCTGGCTTCTCTGCTCACCGGATAATTGCCATTTATCACTCTGGATACAGTGGAAATAGACACCCCAGAAGCTTTTGCAATATCCTTAATCGTTGCCTCTCCCATAGAAATACCTATCCTTTCTTCATTTTCGATTCAACTTTAAATTTTATAGAAAACGTTTTCTATGCTTTCTACTTTTATGATACTTATTTTTACATAGAAAGTCAAGTATCTTTTTTATTTTTGACCAATATTTACAATTTATTCCTATTATTTTTATACATATTGTCATATACCTGCACCAAATAGCTGCAATCAGATTTAGAGTTTTTATTTTTTATTTGAAACACTGATACTAAATGGAAAAAAGGTCAAAAATCTGATGCAAATCTGCCTGCAAGAGAATTTTGACCGTTTTACTCTCAATATTCTATTCAATCATCTCACTGACGCAGATGGCTCCATAAGGCCGAATGCTCATCCGGTATGCGCTGCCTTCGCCTACTGCCTTTTCGATATAGGCAATGTACTCATCTACCAGATCATTTGGCAACATTGCCATAATCACACCTGCAAATCCGCCTCCATGGACTCTGCATGCGCCCCGTCCCTTTTCAGCAATAAACAATTCGGTCAGTGCCAGTGTTGTGGTAATGCCCTGTTCCTGAACATCCGCAGTGGTGTAGCAGTTTTGCAGCCACTTCCAGGAAGAATTGCCGGATGCAGTAATGTCTGCCAGAAAACTGTTAAAGTCTCCCGCCTTTAACGCTGCTACCATGTTCTCCACTCTCTTATTTTCCTCAAAGAAGTGAAGGGCGCGAAGTACGGAACGATCGCCGGCATACTCCCGCACTGCCTGGAACTTGTCAATAACCATATCCTCTGTAACTTCTGCCAATACTTCTTTTCCAAAATACTCTGCCACTTTTTTCATTTCATTTGGAACAGAAGAGTAATCTGCACTTAAATCCGCATGCCCTTTGCCAGTCTGAACAATAATCAGACTATGATCCTGAGATGCAAAATCAAAGTCAATTTTTTCCACTGCCGGCTCTGCCGGATTTACAAAATCAATGGTAATCAGACCGCCTACTGCACATGCCATCTGGTCTAAAAGTCCGGACCCTTTGTTCCAGTAATGATTTTCTGCGTATTTTCCAATATGGGCATAGGCAACTGTATTCATCTTTCCATCATTGAAAAAGGTATTCAGCATAGAGCAAATCAGCATCTCAAATGCGGCAGAAGAACTGACCCCTGCTGCGCTGATTACATTGCTGGTAATGTATGCGTTAAAACCGCCGATTTCATATCCGAACTCTGTAAATCCCTTTAACATGCCCTTTACTAAATCAATGGTTCCTGCTGCTTTGGAACTTACCTCCAGCTGGTTCAGATCAATAGTAAAATCCTGATTATAGGTTTCGCTGACAATGCGAATCTGATCGGAATGATTCTTTGCTGCAACACCTGCGCAGTCCAGATTAATGCTGCCTGCCAGGACTTTTCCATGATTGTGATCCGTATGATTTCCACTGATTTCAGTCCGCCCTGGAGAAGAAAACAGCTTTATATCGCCATCCCCAAATGTCTTTACATACTGGTCCACTAAATTTTCATATCTCTTTCTGTTTTCGGCTGCTTTGGAACTTCCATAAAGTTCTGTCATTAATACTGCTGCCTTATCCTGTCCTAATACCTGAAGCGTTTCCTTTGCGTTCATGTTTTCCTCCCCTTTTGTTGTGATGGATTATCAATTATCCCATATCAGCAGGAAAACAAGCGGCTGCGAAGCAGACATTTGTTTTCACCTGATATGGTAACGACAAAATCGTTTAGCTGCCAACGGCAGCGGCAGATGTGCAAAGCACATCTGTATTTTGGAGTTATTATACCCTGCCCTCTAAGCTCGACAAGACCTCGCTAAGTGGGCAGGTATATATTCTCACTAGACTCGTGAAATACCTCGTCAAGTGTTCCTATTATACCACGCAGTCTGATAGTGGGACAATCCAATTTTTTATCAAATACAATATAATTTTTTACGATTTTATTGTATACTGGATTACAGTTGCGATTTTCTTATGATTTGGAGGACAAGTCTATGAACTGGAATGGAAAACCTTATCATTCTCTGGATTTTTATGTCCGGGAACAGTTTGGGGAAAAATTATATAAACTGGCGTTGGACGGGGGAATGACCTGTCCAAACCGGGACGGTACCATTGGCTACGGCGGCTGCATTTTCTGCAGCGAGGGCGGTTCCGGTGATTTTGCCCAAAAACGTCTGTCCTCTGTCAGCCGGCAGATCGAGGATGCCAAGAAAAAACTGGAGCACAAATTTACCGGCAAATATATTGCCTATTTTCAGTCTTACACCAACACCTATGCTCCTGTTTCTTATTTAGAGCCTTTATTCATGGAAGCGATTTCCCACCCGGACATCGCTGCTCTGTCCATTGCAACCCGGCCGGACTGTCTTCCTGATGAGGTCTTAAAACTCCTGCCCCGATTGAACTGCATAAAACCGGTCTGGATCGAACTGGGACTTCAAACCATTCATCCACAGACAGCCCGGTTGATCCGAAGAGGATACCCTTTAAGCTGTTTTGAAAAGTCTTTTCAAAAATTAAAAAAGCTGGGGCTTACCGTCATTGTCCATGTAATTTTAGGCCTGCCAGGTGAGACAAAAGAGATGATGCTTTCTACGGTTTCCTACCTTTCTGGTCTGTCCCCCTGCCCGGACGGCATCAAACTCCAGCTTCTTCATATACTAAAAGGGACTTTTCTGGCCCAAATGTACCAGGAAAATCCCTTTCCTCTCTTCTCCATGGAAGAATATATCGATCTTGTCATTGATTGTATTGAACTGCTGCCTCCCGAAACCGTTGTCCACAGAATCACAGGTGACGGCCCTAAATCTCTTTTAATCGCGCCCATGTGGAGCGCCAATAAACGAAATGTATTAAATACTCTGACCCGCCGTTTTAAAGAGAGGGCCTCTTATCAAGGGAAATTGCTGCCTGACAGATAAGGTCTACGCATCCGTCTATGCCAAACAGTCCGCTGTCTAGCATTAAATGATAGTTGCTTCTGGCTCCCCAGTCCTGAACGGTATAAGCCTCATAATGAAGACGACGCTGCTTGTCAATATGGCGCACCAGTTCCTCTGTATGTTCCTCTACCTGTCCATACTGCTCCACAGCGCGGCATTCCCGCACCTTTCTGTCTGCATAAATAAAGGTCTTCAAAAGCTTTGGCCTGCCGCGCAAAATATAATCAGCGCATCGTCCTACGAAAATACATGGTCCTTGCTCTGCCAACTCCTCAATCACCTTTTTCTGCGCCAAAAAGATCTGCTCTGCTACCGGCAGTTCTTTCATCTCAGGCTTTCTTGGATAGGCCAGGCCGTAAATTCCTCCTAATGTGAAACTGTACAGAAAATTGCTTCCCAGTCTCTGTTCACGTTCTGCAACAAACTCCGGCGTAAAGCCGCTTTCTTTTGCCGTCTTGTCAATTAAGTCCCGATCATAAAATGGGATCTGCAGACGTTTGGCTGCTTTTTTGGCAATCTCTCTTCCGCCGCTTCCGTACTCTCTGCTGATTGTAATAATGCTGCTTTCCATAGGCACCCTCTTTTCTGTATTCAGGCTAAATGGATTCCGAACACAAATCTATCAGAATTGTTTTGATTACAGCTTTATTATACTGAAATTCCAATCAGAAATCAACCAATTTTCCAATGATACTTATACTATAAATCAGTTTTTCCACAACTGCAGGAACCATGACAACTGCCGGAGCAGCCGCTGCATCCCGAACAGCACTTACCTTCTTTTTTATTTTTATAAATACTTCTGGCTGCAAAAAATACAGCAGCAAGAACCATCAAAAGTACAATCCATGTCGGCAAATTCATATAGGATTCTCCCTTCTCTCAATATTCCCCATAGCCATGCAGGGCGGCTGCACATTGCCGCCCCGCACACACTGATGCTAACACAGTTTTCTATAAAGATCAAGGTTTCCCCTGTTATGACTGGCGGCAGATATCTGTAATTTTTAATGCATGATTCTTCCTGTCAGGGCTAAGCAGCAAATATAAAAATCCGATTATCAGCATCCCTGCTGCTGCCAGAAAGATTCCGCCGTTACCAGTTGTCACATAGGTCCACACCTGATAAATACACAAGGAAACTGCATATGCCAGACCCGTCTGATATCCAATGGCAAACCAGGTCCACTTGGGACTGTTCATTTCTCTCTTAATTGCGCCGATTGCTGCAAAGCAGGGAGCGCAAAGCAGATTGAACACCAGGAACGAGTATGCTGCTGCCGGTGTATAGCTGCTGGATAACGTTCCCCAAATTTCATTTCCTTCTTCTGATACTTCTGCAAATCCGTAAAGGATTCCAAACGTACCTACTACATTTTCTTTGGCAACCAGACCGGTAATTGCCGCAACTGCTGCCTTCCAGTCGCCCCATCCGAGAGGTGCAAAGATCCAGGCAATCCCTCTGCCAATGGACGCCAGTATCCCATCACTTAAATCTTCTACCATGCCGAAAGATCCGTCTGTAAAACCAAAGTTGGACGTAAACCAGATAAAGAGCGTAGAAAGAAGAATCACAGTACCTGCCTTTTTAATAAAGGAAGAACCTCTTTCCCACATACTCCGGAATACATTGGATGCTGTCGGCATATGGTATGCAGGAAGTTCCATTACAAAAGGCGCCGGATCTCCTGCAAACATCCTGGTTTTCTTTAAGATAATACCAGAACAGATAATTGCAGCAATTCCCACAAAATATGCACTGGGAGCAACCCAAGACGCACCGTTAAACATTGCTCCTGCAATCAGCGCAATAATTGGAAGCTTTGCTCCGCAGGGAATAAACGTAGTGGTCATAATAGTCATTTTCCGGTCTCTGTCATTTTCGATGGTACGGGATGCCATAACGCCCGGAACTCCGCATCCGCTTCCGATTAACATAGGAATAAAAGACTTTCCGGATAATCCGAATTTGCGGAAAATCCGATCCATAATAAACGCAATCCGCGCCATATATCCGCACGCCTCTAAAAATGCCAGAAACATAAATAATACCAGCATCTGAGGAACAAATCCCAAAACTGCGCCTACGCCTGCTATGATTCCATCCAAAATTAAACTCTGGAGCCAATCCACACATCCGATAGAAGTTAAAAATCCTTCTGCCAGCACAGGTGCTCCTGGAATTTCCACACCAAATAAACTCCAGCCTTCTCCAAAAACTCCGTCATTGGCCCAGTCTGTTGCCCAGGTTCCAACTGTAGTGACAGAAATATAATACACCAGCCACATTACTGCTGCAAAAATTGGAAGGGCCAGGAAACGATTGGTTACAATTCTATCAATCTTATCAGAAACCGTTAATTTTCCTTTCTTTGCCTTCTGGCAGCAGGAATCTATTATAGAAGTAATATAGGCATACCGCTCATTAGTAATAATGCTCTCTGCATCATCATCCAGTTCTTTTTCGAGCTGAACGATGATCTCCTCCACATTGGGAACTTCTTTTATCTGCTCTTTGATTTTGTCATCCCGCTCCAGCAGCTTTACTGCATAAAAGCGTCTTTGGCTTTCCGAAATCCCGTCTCCGATTTTTATCTGAATTTCCTCCAGTACATTTTCCACCACTGAACTGAATTTGTGCACTATCTTTGGAGCTTCCTGTCTTTTGGCAGCCTGGACAGCTAAATTTGCAACTTCTTTAATGCCGGTCCCCTTTAATGCGGAAATCTCTGCCACCTGACAGCCCAGCTTTTTAGAAAGTTCATCCAGGCGGATGACATCGCCATTTTTCTTTACAATGTCCATCATATTTACTGCCACCACCACAGGAATTCCCAGTTCTAACAACTGTGTAGACAGATACAGATTCCTCTCCAGATTTGTGCCGTCTACAATATTTAAAATCGCATCCGGCTTTTCGTCTATCAGGTAATTTCTGGCTACCACTTCTTCTAATGTATACGGTGAAAGAGAATAAATTCCCGGAAGATCCATAATCACTGCTTCCTGATTCCATTTAAGCTTTCCCTCTTTCTTTTCAACCGTTACTCCAGGCCAGTTGCCCACAAATTGATTCGAGCCGGTCAGCGCATTAAACAATGTGGTTTTCCCGCAGTTGGGATTCCCGGCAAGCGCTATTTTCACAGACATATTTTTTCCTCCTGTCGCCATTCCTTTTAGTTAGTCTATTCTAACCATTGTATAAAAATCAGCCTACCTCTATCATCTGAGCATCCGCCTTGCGCAGTGACAGTTCATATCCCCGAACTGTCACTTCTATCGGATCTCCCAACGGCGCTGTTTTTCGCACCAATATCTTTGTTCCTCTGGTAATTCCCATATCCATAATCCGACGTTTTACTGCGCCCTCTCCATGAAGTTTTACCACAGAAACAACTTGGCCGCATCTAATATCCTTTAATGTATTCATCTCTTTTTAATCCTTTCTCTCCGGCAGTGGTTTTGCCTGGACTAAACCATAATTTTACATGCCATTTCTCTGCTGATAGCCACTCTGGAATCTTTAATATTTACAATCACACTGCCGCACATGGCAGAAACAACGGTCACGCTGGCTCCAGCCACAAATCCCAGATTTTCCAGAAAACGGCGGGTTTCCTCTTTGCCTCCTACTTTAATAATAGCATTTTCTTCTCCTTGTTTTGCAAATGCCAAAGGCATCCTTCTCACACTCCTTCTCAAAGTTAGTTTTGTCTAACCTCTGTAAGATTAGCACAGACTAACTCGTATGTCAATAGTTTTATTTGAAATAATTTAAGCTTTATAGTATACTGTTTTTATGATGCCGGAGACAAACCAGTCTCTCCCATGATGTATGAAGGAGAATGTCAAATTGAAAATACAAGAATCAGCAGAAAATTATTTAGAAACCATTTTAACTCTCAGTCAGCAAAAGCCCAATGTGCGTTCCATTGATATTGTAAACGAACTGAATTTTTCCAAACCCAGTGTCAGTGTAGCCATGAAAAATCTTCGGGAAAACGGCTACATCCGCATGGACAGCAATGGATTTATCACTTTAACTCCGGACGGGCTTGCGATTGCAGAAAAAATATATGAACGCCATACCCTGATCTCCCAGTGGCTTATCAGCCTTGGCGTAGACGAAACCATTGCCCAGGAAGACGCCTGCCGTATGGAACACGTTATCAGCACAGAAACCTTTGAGGCAATAAAAAAACTTGCCGGAGGAGAGTAATCTCCCACCGGCAAGTTTTATTTTTTTCTTTTCTCTTGCAGAAATCTGTTACAGCAGGATCCTGCAGTCTGAATCTACCTTTGCGCAGACATCCACTACTTTTTTCATAATCTCGTCAAACCGGTCATCATCGGCTTCAATCACCAGTTTCTGTGTCATAAAACTTACACTGGCACTTGTTACCCCGTCAATCTTTCTGATTCCGTCTTCCATCTTTGCTGCGCAGTTTGCACAGTCTAAATCTTCCATTTTAAATTTTTTCTTCATTATCTGTCTCTCCTGTCTTTTCCTTATTCCTGAACATGATCCAGTCCCTGACGCATAATAGTTTTTACATGACCGTCAGCCAGAGAATAAAATACTGTCTTTCCCTCTCTCCGGTTTTTCACTAATTTGGACTGTTTTAGAATCTTTAACTGGTGAGAAATTGCCGACTGAGTCATATTAAGCTCCCTCGCAATGTCGCATACACACATCTCTGACTCTGACAGCACATATAAAATCTTAATTCTGGTAGGATCACCAAATATTTTAAATAAATCTGCCAGTTCATATAATTCCTCTTCTTCCAGCATATGATTCCCTTCCAACCTCTCTTTTTTATCATACAATCAAATGAACAATTCTTCAAGCTTTTTTCATTATATCGGATCTTGTCAGAAAGTCAATAGAACCGGACTCCTTTTTATTCCAGCAGATGCAACCGTTCAAATCAATCCGGAGATGAGAGGGACTAAAACCACTGTCATCAGTCCTGCCACTGCAATGGAAAGGCTGCTCATGGCCCCTTCTATTTCTCCAAGTTCCAGTGCTTTTGACGTTCCAATCGCATGGGCGCTGGTTCCAAGTGCCAGCCCTTTTGCAACCGGGTGCCGAATCCCCATTATCTGAAACACCGTTTCCGCCACTACGCTTCCCAGTACGCCGGTAATGATAATCGCAATTACTGTAAGGGTTACAATCCCTCCGGCTTCCTCGCTGACCCCCATACCGATTGCGGTTGTAATGGACTTTGGCAAAAGTGTTACATAATGTTCATGCCCCAGTCCCATCAATTTTACCAGCAAAAATACACTGACAGCACTGGCAGCCACTCCGGAGCAAATAGCCCCGATCACTGCCGGAAAATACTTTTTTAACAGTTCCAACTGCTTATACAGCGGGATTGCCAGGCAGACCGTAGCCGGTGTCAAAAGATAGCTTAAATATTTGGCGCCATTATTATAAACCTGGTAATCAATCCGGAATAGGGCTAAAAACGCCAGTACCATCAGAGATGAAATCAAAAGCGGATTTAAAATTGCCCATCCTGTCTTTTTCTTTAGCCAGGACGCGGCCAGATAGCTTCCCAGACTGATTGTCATCCCAAAATACAGGGATGTTCCCAATATCTCATTCATCTGCTTCTTCCTCCTTTTCTGCCATTTTCCCAATTAAAAACTGTGCAGTCTTTCCCGTAACCGCCATAACAAACACCGTTGTTGCAGCTATAATCACTATATACGGCAGTATTACTTCCAGCAGAGTATCTTTGGACTCAATAATCCCCACTGTAGCCGGAATAAACATCATTGCCATCATATCTAAAAGAAACATCCCTGCTGTCTCCACCTGATTAAGCTTTACTATGCCGCCAAGAAGCAAAAACAGCAATAAAAACAGTCCATAAACACCTGCCGGAACCGGAAACGGAAGCAGTGTGTACAAAAGTTCTCCTGCCATAGTAACACCAAAAATAATTGCCGCTTCTTTTACTAATTTCATTTTCCTTTATCTCCTCTTTTCCATAAAGAATTTCCCAAAAGGAACCTTTTGCATTTTACCACCGGAAATCTGCAGTTTCAAGAGATTATCTGGATTTTCACTTAATTATGAGGTAAAATAAAATATCGTATCCACATACAGGAGGTATACTAAAATGTCTGTCAAAATAGAAACTGTTTTATCACCTGCCAGAAAACAGCAGATAACCGGCCTGGTAACTTCATGCCTGACGGCTTTTCCGGCTCCGCTGTCGGTTCCCACAGACGGGGATGTGTTCTTCTTTTGGGAGCAGGAAAAAACAGCATCCCCCTCTGACCTTTATGCTCTTTTAGCCCTTTATCTGGCAGAAGACGGCCTGTGGGAGTGTTCTGCCTTTACTCTCCCGGACAAACGGCAAAACGGATACTTTTCTGAACTGTTAGAAGCAGCAGAACGCGCGTATCCTGACTATGAATTTTCTTTTCCTGTTCCGGATTTAGAAACCTCTCTTCCTGCAAAAGCTGCCCTTGCCGCTATGGGGGCCGAATTTTGGTACCGGGAGCATCTGATGGAACTGAAGGCCAATGATCCATACTGGAACGTTTTTTTCCCGGAGCGCCCGGATTGTCCTCTCTCCCTGCAGATGCAGACGGAATCAGACCGTTCAGCGACAGCAGACTGTAATCAGACCGTATACGGATTTTTTGAGGGAATCTGCATTGCCTCCTGCTCTCTTGCCATCTCTGCCAATGAAAGCCGGACCACCTGCTGTCTCCATCACGTTCTTGTGCCCGAATCTCTTCGCGGACAGGGGTGGGGAACCCGTTTTCTTGGCGCACTCCTTCCCGCATTAAAAAAGCAGGGCGTTTCCTCTTTCCTTCTTCAGGTATCCGGGGACAATCAGCCTGCCCTTTCCCTATATAAAAAGACAGGATTCCAAATTACTGAAACCCTGTCCTATTACCTGTACTAATCATTATCTGGTCAGATGAACGCCCTGGGACTCGATCTTCTGCCGGATCTCATACATCTTCTGATCCGTCTTGGCAATTACTTCTGCACACTGGCGGAGTTCTTCACTGATTTCCGCCTCATTGATTACTTCTTTTTTATACTTCAGCTGATGATCCAGACTGGCCCAAAAGTCCATGGCTATGGTCCGGATCTGCACCTCTACCCGCATCGGCTTTTTTCTGTCAGAGAAAAATACCGGAATCTCCACAATCATGTGATAGCTGCGGTAGCCATTTTGCTTTGGATTTTTAATATAGTCTTTAATAGCAATTACTTTAATGTCATCCTGGCGAATCAGCATGTCCGCCACTTCATAAATGTCATCCACAAACGAACAGATTACCCGGATACCGGCAACGTCATCCAGGTTGTCCACCATGGCCTCCAGAGAGATGGGCAGCCCTTTTCTCTGGAGCTTTTCCACAATGCTCATAGGCTTTTTTACGCGGGACTTGATCATCTCTATCGGGTTGCGCTGATTTCGCACCGAAAGTTCGTCATTTAAAACCTCCAGCTTCGTCTTAACCTCGCGGATCGCACAGGTGTACATCATCATCACCTGCTGAAACTGGCGGGCCTGGCTGATCAGCATATCCGGCACCTGCACAATGTCCGGCACCTGCACAATGGACTGCTCCAACTCACTGTTGGGGTTCATACTGATATTCATTACAACACCTCACAGTGTATCCTGCTATAACGTTTCTACTGCTTCTACTGCATCATCCAGCCAGGGAGCATCCACATATTCAATGCGGCCTCCGTCCACCATCTCTGCAACCATTGGATCAATGGGAATCCGGGCCAAAATAGAAACTCCCTCTTTTTCTGCCACTTCTTCCAGATGGCTTTCTCCAAATACATGAATCTTTTTGCCGCAGTCCGGACAAACCAGATAACTCATATTTTCAACAACGCCTAAAATCGGAATATCCATTTTCTTTGCCATATTGACTGCCTTGGTTACAATCATGGATACCAGTTCCTGAGGGGACGTTACAATAATAATGCCCGCTACCGGAAGAGACTGGAATACGGTAAGGGGCACATCCCCTGTTCCCGGAGGCATATCCACAAACATGTAATCAATATCCTGCCACAGCGTCTCAGACCAGAACTGCTTTACTGCCCCTGCAATCACCGGACCTCTCCAGATAATCGGATCTGTATCCTTATCCAGGAGAAGGTTGGCGGACATCACTTCCACGCCTTCTAATGATTTTGCCGGAATCATCAGGCGTCCATCCGGAGTGGTGGCAACTCCGTCATTGGCAATGCCAAATGCCTTTGGAATAGACGGACCTGTAATATCCGCGTCCAGTACGGCTGCATGATATCCTTTTTTATTCATACGGGCTGCCATAAGTGACGTGATTAAAGACTTTCCAACCCCGCCTTTTCCGCTGACAATACCAATTACCTTTTTTACACTGCTCTCCGGAGCTAAATTTTCTAAAAAACTGGTGCGCTCTGCGGTACGGCTGCTGCAGCTTTCTCCGCATGAACCGCAATCATGGTTACAAGTTTCTGCACTCATTTGACGAATCTCCTTTCAACTGCATATCTGCAAACTCTGAAATCAGAAATATGCTCCTTTGATTATATCCCTGATTCGTCAAAATGTCTATGCTTTTATCCGAGATCGGCTTGGTACACTGCCTCTAAGTCCTCTAAAAACTCCGGCTTTTTCTAACGCGCCGGCTACTGCAAAAAACAGCAGGGAATCTATCGGCCACATAATCAGATTTTTTGTTATTCTGGCAGGCAGCAGAACCAAAAACGCTTTTCCGGTTGTCATGGAGAGCCATAATGTATTCATGCACAGATTACATACCAGAATCACTGCCAGGCGGGCTGCTAAAACCCTGGGTAGACTTAAGGGCCTCTTATACCAGAATGCACCGTAAATCACACCGGCAGTAATCGCAGTCAAAGTATATCCGAAAAAGAAACCTCCGTCCGGCTTTATGAGGAATTTCAGCAGATCCATCACTCCGCCGAATGTTCCGCCCACTACAGGGCCGAACAAAAAATGAACCAGTTCATTGGGAAGTCCGGATATCCCCAGCTTAAACGTCCCAACCCTGATAGTGAACTGTTCCAGAATCACCGCCAGGGCGCCAAACATGGCACACAGGGTAAGGGTTCTTGCATGAAATAATTCATGGTAAGAATCAGAAAACAAAGTTGCTAATCTCTTCATAAAAAAATTACCTCCTTTGCAGATCTCTGACTACAATAAGGAGATAATCATCTCTCGTATTGCAGCGGGATGCGGATTGTGTACCGCAAGATACTCTTTTCGTCCGGCTGGCAACTCCCCGTCCATCCGGCACTTAACGCACACAAACCTACTCTGCTTTTTTATAAAATTTTATGGAGCATTTGCTCCGGCTACCGCTATATTATACCGCGTTCCCCAAAATTTGCAAGCACATTCTTTGTAACCGTTCAGCCTGCCTCTGCCTTTTGGTTTCGCCTTTCTGTCCGGTGCTCCAGCCATTTATGCACCAAAACCGCAATCAGTATTCCAAGCAGACTTCCCGCCAGCACATCTGTAGGAAAATGGACAAACAAATACATCCTGGAACAGGCAATCAGCGCTGCCAGAATCACAGCAGCAATTCCCCATTTTTTATGATATAAGAAAATGCTGACCGCCCCCTCAAAACTGGCCAGGCTGTGTCCGGAAGGGAAGGAATAATCGGTTGGACTTTCGATTAGCAGGGGCACTGCCTGGTCCAGCCAGCATGGACGCTGTCTGGCCACCACGTTTTTCAAAATCAGATTTCCTAAAATAAAGCCGGCTGCCAGGGAAATAAGAACTGCTGCTCCTGTCCTTCTGGTTTTCGGAACCATAAAAAGAACTGCACCCAAAGCAATCCAAAACCAGCCGCCGTCTCCCAGAAACGTGATCGCTGTCATAAATTCGTCCAGCGCAGGGGTTCTAAACTGCTGCATCCAATACAAAAATTGAAACTCCATCTGATAGCCTCCTGTACATTTTATTTCCACAATACTTCTTCCAAAACAGGTTCTTCTCTGCTGACAGAAACTTCTGTGCAGACTGCCAGATGGTATCCGTCTTTTGGATGAAATAAGAAACATTCATATCTCTGACGCACGCCCTGCTCATAGATCCGATAAATTCCATCTTCCGGGCATACAAAAAAGCTGGAAGGCGATTTTGCAAATCCGGTTCCCACTGCTTTCATATAACTTTCTTTTAACACCCAGAAATCGAAAAATACCCTGTCCGGCTGTTTGGACTCTTCTATTATCCGCCTTTCCTCTTCTGAAAAAAAGCGCATTACACCGGGGCGGATCGTGCTTCTCTCTTTTTCTATATCAATGCCTGCCGGGCGATCGCTTAACACGCAGGCCACATAATCGGCGGAATGGGACAAATTGCAGTGGAGTTCTTCTCCTTCCCGCAGTACGATCCCGGTCTGATTGGGCTTTAAAAATGGTTTTCCATGTTCTCCAATCCCAAATTCCGCCGGGGGAACAAACTCCTTAAACCGGCGCTGCAAGCCATAATTGAGCAGCAGTTCCGCCCCTGCAGAACGGGCTTTATCCAGCGTATGAACATACCGCTCCAGGCGTTTCTTCCTCTCCATGGAAATCGGATACTCTTCCCAGGGGGGACAGAGAGCCGAAATATCCGCATAATAACAACTTAACATACTCATTCCTATTCAAAAGGCAGCAAAGCCGGACTGCTTTTGCAGATGCCTGGTAACTGTCAAAAAGAGCCAGCGTCTAAACGCTGACTCTCATCTCTGTGTTCGTAACAGTTCAGCCATGCATCTTCTTGCCCGCTTGCAGCGGACAAGAAGCGTCTGGCGTCCGCCCTATGAAGATTCAGACAGAAAAACTCTTATGAAAACAAGCTTTCGACGCGTTTTTCTGCCTGAATCTTCGCATGGTCGAACTGTTACCTGTGTTCTGATTTTGGAAAGCAGGATTACATCTCACCCAGACCAGACTCAATCGCCTTGGTCAGCGTATCCATAGCCTCTGCTTCATCCTCGCCGTCACAGATCAGGTTAATCTCGGTACCGCACTTAATACCTGCTGCCATAACATTTAAAACACTCTTGGCAACAATTCTCTTCTCTCCGCACTCAATAATAACATCACATTTGAACTTCATAGCAGTCTGAGATAATACGCCTGCCGGTCTCAAATGTAATCCGGATGGGTTCACTACAGTTAAAGTCTTACTTAACATACCTGCTCTCTCCTCGTCTCTTTATTCTATTGAAATTCAGAACCTCTTTCTCTGAACATTCTAGTTAAATTTTAGTACATCTCACCAAAACTGTCAAGCATTATCCCGTATGGAATACACGCACCCGCAGTAGTCCTGCCGGTACAGTCCGTACTCTTTCGACAGCTCAATGGAACGTTTATAACCATTCTTTTTTTTGAAATCTGATGGCAGAAAAGCCACACCGTACTCCTGCTCTAACCGCTCTCCTATCTCGTTTAGCTTGTCTGCCCGCTTTAGAGGACTGATGGTCAGCGTCGTGGTAAAATAATCATATCCCAATTTTGCTGCCAGCATTGCCGCTTCTCTAAGCCTCAGTTCATAACAGCGCAAACATCGTTCTCCGCCTTCCGGTTCTTTTTCATATCCTTTGGCAATCTGATAAAACCGTTCCGGCTCATAGGACGCTGCAAGCAGATCCACCGGATGAGAAAACTTCATGGCATCAATCAGATGCCTCTCTTCCTCCACCCGTTTTTCATACTCCTCTGCCGGAAAAATATTGGGATTATAGTAATATACCGTAATTTCAAAATACCTGGACAAATATTCCAGTACATAACTGCTGCATGGAGCACAGCAGCTATGCAAAAACAGGCGGGGCACTTTCTCCTCCGCCTGAAATTCTGCCAGAATCCTATCCAGTTCTTTCTGATAGTTTCTCTGATTCATAATTTAATCCAAACCGCTGCCCTTTCTTACAGGAAATCCCGAATACGCTTACTGCGGACCGGATTTCTCAATTTGCGCAGAGCCTTGGCCTCAATCTGACGGATACGTTCGCGGGTTACATTAAATTCTTTGCCCACTTCCTCAAGAGTTCTGGGATGGCCGTCTTCCAGACCAAAGCGCAGTACAATTACCTGACGTTCTCTTTCCTTCAGATCTCCAAGCAGCGCGTCAATATGTTCTCTCAACATAACAGACTCTACATTGCCCTCTGGAGTGACTACATTGGAATCCGCCACGAAATCCCCCAGGTTTGAATCGTCTTCCTCGCCGATAGGAGTCTCTAAGGATGCCGGTTCTCTGGCAATCTGCATAATCTCCATTACCTTATCCTCTGACATCTCCAACGCATCTGCAAGTTCTGTCACAGACGGCTCATAGCCCAGTTCCAGAGTCAGCTTTCTCTGCATCTTGGACATCTTGTTTATTGTCTCTACCATATGCACCGGAACCCGAATGGTTCTGGCCTGATCCGCCAGAGCCCTGGTAACGGACTGGCGAATCCACCAGGTCGCATATGTACTTAGCTTATAACCTTTTGTATAATCAAATTTTTCCACTCCCTTGATCAGTCCCAGATTGCCCTCCTGAACCAGATCAAGGAAACTCATTCCTCTGCCTGTATAACGTTTTGCAATGCTGACTACGAGACGTAAGTTGGCCTCAATCAAGCGCTCTTTTGCGTATTCATCGCCCTCTGCTTTTCTCTTTGCCAGACGCAGTTCTTCATCCGCGCTTAATAGGGGAACCGTACCAATCTCTTTTAAGTACATCCGGACCGGGTCCTCTGTCCCAATGCCCTCCAACAGATCAACGGCGTCAATGTCAATATCATCTTCCTCGCCGTCTTTCATAAAACTGTCGTCCAAATCGTCAAGCAGAAGGGAATCATCATTTAGCATCACATCATCAATTACCGGGACCACATCCACTCCGCGGCCCTCAAGGTACGAATAAATCTGATCCATCTGCTCTGGATTCAGGCTGTCTCCGGCAAAGAAATCATTGATTTCTCCGGCATCCAAAGTATTATGCCTGGACTTTGCATACTCCAGAAGTTTTTCCAGTTTTTGTAAAAAATCTTTTTTCTCCACCTGGTAACGTCCTTTCAGTTAGCTGTAAACTAATTGTTCTAAACAACTTTTTAGTATATAGGAAAAATCTTTATTTTTCAACATCTATTTTGTATTTTATGTAACTTTATAAAGAATTATGACTCATTTTGTCCGGAAATCAAAATTTCCAGTCGTTTTTCCAGGTTTTTCATCGAAATATCTGTTTTGCTGCCGCCAAATTCTCCGTCCAGTACCCAGTCGATGGGGGTTTGGGACAACACACGTATCTTCCTGGTTTTAAACTTGTAAACATAGTCATTGGGTTCTTCTTTCAGAAACATATACGAGATAATGTTGCTTAAATCTTTTGGGGTTTTGGGAGTGCGGATTAAAAGGACTTCAAACAGCCCGTCGTTTAATGCGACCGACTGGGTTACTAATCCCTTAAAACCGCCTACGCTGATGGTATTGGTTACCATTCCGAATATAAACTCATCTTCCAGAATCATTTCATCGCACTCAATCCTGCAAAAATAACTTTTTAAAGAGGCCAGACTCTTAACTCCCTCCAGCATATAAGCCTGATGACCCAGAAGATTTTTCTTATCCTGAGGCGTCTGATAAGAGATCTCTGTAAATGCTCCGAATGCTGCAATATATATAAAGTACCGTTCCTCTCCAAACTGGCCAATATCAATCGCAAAAGGAGTTCCCTCTGTAACTCCCCTTGCCGCTTCCAGCATCTTTTTGGGAAGCATCAGGCTGGATGCAAAATCGTTGGTGGAGCCGGCCGGAATATATCCCAAAAGCGGCTGCTGTTCCAGAGCCAACAGTCCCGAAACAGTTTCGTTTAAGGTTCCGTCCCCTCCGCTGCACACTACCACAGATACATCCTTTCCAAAATGCTCTGCGGCGCTTTTTGCATCTCCCTGACACTGGGTAATGTAGGTTTGAACCTGAAACCCTGCTTTTGTGAAAATATCCAGAATATCAATCAGCTTACTCCGTATCTGCTCCCGTCCGGAACAGGGATTTACGATAAAAAGGAGCTTCTCCATTTTTTCTCTCCTTTCTCATTGTTTCACATGATTAGTTTCTTATACGCCGAAAATGCATTGGGAAGAGGATATTTTTCTTTTAACTCTCTTTTATCTGCAAAAATCAGTTCTCCATCTTCTCCTGCATCCGGATCTATCTGAATCCGGTATCCGGACATATCCCACTCTACATGGGAAAAAATATGCCTGGCCTGCGGCAGTTTTTCTATGGAAAGGATCTCTTTCTTTTTCAGCTTAAACAGTTTTAGAATTTTTTCTTCCCCGAGCCGTCCCTCTGCATTGGGAAGTTCATACAGAGAAGCCAGCAGTCCAATCGGAGGACGTTTTCTCAAAGCTGTTTTCCCCCCTTTTTCCAGAATGACCACTGTCCGCTCCTCGATTTTCCGTTGTTTTTTCGGCGGTTTATAAGGAATCTCTTTCCATAATCCATCCCTCTTCGTCTTACACAGAAATGCTAACGGGCATACCAGACATTTGGGTTCTCCTCCAGGTACACAGACCAGCGCCCCGACTTCAATAAGCGCCTGATTAAAGTCTCCCGGACACTCCCTTGCCATGGTTTCTTTTAAAAGGGACTCTATCTGTTTTTTAAAGGCCGGTTTGGTAATGTCCCCCCTGTCTCCCAAAACTCTGGAAATAACCCTTAAAACATTGCCGTCTACTGCCGGCATCGGAACAGAAAATGCAATAGAAGCAATCGCGCCTGCCGTATAACTTCCAATCCCCGGAAGTTTTAAAATTGCTTCAAAGTCTTCCGGCATCCTGCCGTTGTACTGTTCCATCAGTTTCCTGGCACATTTCTGCAGGTTTTTTGCCCTGCTGTAATACCCAAGACCTTCCCACAGTTTTAATAGTTTTTCTTCCGGTACTTCTGCCAGACTTTTAATATCCGGGAGTTCTTCCAAAAACCGATAAAAGTAAGGCTTTACTGCCTCCACCCTGGTCTGCTGAAGCATAATTTCTGAAATCCAGATCCGGTAAGGGTCTCTGCTCTTTCGCCAGGGAAGTGTTCTGGCATTTTCTCTGTACCATTCCAAAAGCGGTTCCCTCAAAGCCAGCATCCGACCTTCTGCGGAAAGTTCCTCTTCTCCTTCCCGGCACCTTTCCAGCGTCTTGAGACTGCCGTAAAGACCATTTAACCAGTTCTCAGACATATCCATACACACCTCTTACTGATACTTCTCCGGAAACAACAGTCTCTTTCCTCCCGTCCGGAAGTTCCACCATCAGTCCTCCTTCTTTCTCAATGCCCTGACAAATCCCGGTGTACGTGCCGGAAGGCGCAAGGACCTTTACCTGCCGCCCTTTATTAATCAGCCCGGCATCATATTCATCTTTTAAAAGGCTTAAATCACAGGTTCTTAAAAAGCGCTTATAATCTTCTTCAAAGGCAGCCATAATCCCGGCAATCACTCCTGCCCGATCTGCTTTCCTGCCTGTTTCCAGGCACAAAGAAGTGGCTCTGTCCTGTATTTCATCCGGAAATTCTGTCATATTGGCATTGATTCCTATCCCGACTATCACATATTCCGGTTCCTTCTCTCTGCTTCGCATCTCTGTCAAAATACCGCATATTTTTTTGGAACCAATTACCAGATCATTTGGCCATTTAATCATAGAATGAATTCCTGTTTCTGTTTCAATCCCCTTCTGAACAGCCAGTGCAGCCACCAGAGTCAGCATAGAAGCTTTCTCTGCCGGAATTTGAGGACGAAGAAGCAGACTCATCCAGATGCCCGTACCTGCCGGAGATTCCCAGTTTCTTCCTCTTCTGCCCTTTCCGGCTGTCTGACTCTCGGCAGTTACAAGAGTTCCTTCCGGCCACCCTTTTAACGCCAGGTCTGCACACTGAATATTTGTGGAATCTGTCTCCTCAAATATCCTGACCGGTTTTCCCCAGTTTCCTGTCAGCCTTTCTAAAATCTGCTCTCTGGTCAGCTTTTCCATGTTTTTGATTACCTCCACAAACTCACTGCGCTGATTACTGCCAGCAGAGTCAAAGCAGTTCCTAAAAGAAACAGAAGCATCCCGCTTACTTTTTTCTTCTTATCCCGTCCGCTCTGACTGATCCGGAAATAACCATTGACATAATTTAAAATCGCCGCCAATACAAAAATAATGGGAAACAGGGCCAAATGTCCGTTGGGATTTAAAAAGGAAATTACTGCCAGCACTACCACTGCAAGGCCAATCACAATATGTATCAAATCCAAAATGAAGCTGCTGTTTCTGGACAGCTTTTTCCCTGACTGACTGTGCATTTATACGCCTCCTAACGTTGCAGCCATCACCGCTTTAATCGTATGCATACGGTTCTCTGCTTCTTCAAATACTTTAGAACGGCTGCTCTCAAATACCTCATCTGTCACTTCCATATCCCGGATGCCAAACCGGTCTCCCATCTCTTTTCCAATTCCGGTCTTTAAATCATGGAAAGCCGGCAGACAGTGAAGGAAAATCGCGTTTTCTCCTGCATTGTTCATCACATCCATTGTAACCTTGTAGGGGGACAACTCCCGAATCCGTTTTTCCCAGACTTCATCCGGCTCTCCCATGGATACCCAGACATCTGTATACACAACGTCTGCGCCTCTGGTTCCCTCTGTCACATCTTCTGTCAGGGTAATGCTTCCTCCTGATATTTCTGCATATTTCCGGCATTCATTTACCAACTGCTCATTGGGAAAATACTCTTTGGGCGCGCAGGCAACAAACTCCATCCCCATTTTACTGCAGGCAATCATCAGAGAATTTCCCATATTATAGCGGGCATCTCCCATATATACCAGCCGGAGTCCTTTTAATGTTCCAAACTGTTCCCGAATGGTTAAAAAATCTGCCAGCATCTGAGTGGGATGGTATTCGTTGGTCAGTCCGTTCCAGACCGGAACACCTGCATATTTTGCCAGTTCTTCCACAATCTCCTGTCCATATCCCCGGTATTCGATCCCCTCGTACATACGCCCCAATACTCTGGCCGTATCCGCAATGCTTTCTTTTTTTCCAATCTGGCTGGCCTTTGGGTCCAAATAGGTAGAACCCATTCCCAAATCATGCGCAGCCACTTCAAAGGAACATCTGGTTCTGGTACTGGTCTTTTCAAAGATCAGGGCTACATTTTTCCCTCTCAATGTATCCATGGGAAGTCCCCGCTTCTTTTTATCTTTCAGTTCCGCAGCCAGATCCAGTAAATAAGTAATCTCTTCTTCTGTATAATCTTTCAGCGTTAGAAAATGTCTTCCTTTTAAGTCCATTGTTATTCTCCCCTTATATCTCTGCTTTTGTTATTAAATTACTATACCAGCAAACGACTGTCAAGTATACCCAGCCTTTTTTGAATTTCTTTTATCAGTTCCTCCGATGTATAAATATGAAGTCTTTTCAGTCTTAATTTTTTTGCCATATCCTCCAGAACTGCCAGATACAGTTCTTTATAATTCCAGTCCTCTTTTAACTTCAGTTTTACAGCCAGGTGTGGAAAAATCTGTTCTGTAAACGGACGGTATCCTTCCAGATTTTCCCAGTCCTCTTCCTTTAAAACCGGACGGATATACAGCTTCAGCAATTCCAGTTCTGACAGCATCCTGTCAAAATAATAGGCTTCTGTGCCAGGCGCATCAATATAATAATGTTTTCCCCAAAGTCCATACAGCAGTCTCATGGCGTCGTAATATCCTAAAAGCATATTTTTTTGCGCTTTCTTTTTGCTGAAATCCAGGATTCCTCCCAGGTCCTGTCTCGGAGCTATCCGGTACAGCCTTACACCCTCCGGAATCTCCAAAAATCGCTCGCTGTCCCTTCCAAGCCCGTAAATACGAAGAACCAGAATATCCTTATATCCTGCCTCCAGCAGTGGATCGATGGGCACATTGTCCACACTCCCTCCGTCCACATACCGTTTTCCTCCCAGTTTTTCATTTTTAAAAGCAAGGAAGTATGCGCTGGCAAGAAGCATCTCTCCAATCTGTCCCTGCGGAAGTTTTTTTACATCTGCCACTATTTTCTTACGATCGGAAATGGAGTACGTAACCACAAACAGATCCCGCCGGGAACTGCGTATCTTTTCTTCATCCACTGTCTCCATAATCAGATTCCGCAACGGGGTAATATCTAATCCTCCCTCTGTGAGAATCCTCTTCATAGCGCCTAAAATCTCCTGAAGATTCCGGGATTTAAAACTGGAAGACATTATTTTTTCCATCTGTGCATCATCTACATCCATGACCTGGGAGTAGGTAATATTTTCCCAGATATGCTCTGCCTTTTCCAAATCGTCCATACACATCAGCGCACCATTCAATGCCCCTACCGAAGCGCCGGAAATCCCCTTTATCCTGACTTTATTCTCCTGCAGAGCTTTCCATGCCCCAATCTGATATGCGCCTCTGGCTCCTCCGCCTTCTAAAACAATGCCATATTCTTTTGAAGTGTCAATCTGAAGTTCCATTCGTCCTCCACCTGCGGTTTTGAAAAAAGAAAGCTGCCGCAAAACGAAATTGCCGGATATTTTTGCTGAAATGTCCGCCTTATTTCATTTTGCGGCAGTTGATGCCATCCTCAATTATATCTGGACTGTTACCTTACTCCCTCTCCATCTGTTTTCTTCGCAATCTCAGATATGGAGGTAACTAACCCTGCCAATCCCTGAATCTCAGATGGAATAATAATCTTCGTAGCCCGTCCGTTGGCAGCTGCCTGGAATGCTTCCAGACTCTTTATCTGAAGAACGGAACTGTCTGCACCTGCTTCCTTGATAAACCGGATACCATCCGCCTGTGCCTGCTGAATCTTCAGAATCGCCTCTGCCTGACCTTCTGCCTCTTTAATCCGCTTTTCCTTTTCTGCTTCTGCGCGGAGAATCGCTGCCTGCTTATCTGCTTCTGCATCCAAAATCGCGGATGCTTTCTTACCTTCTGATACCAGAATCGTAGATGTCTTTTCACCTTCTGCACGAAGAATTTCCGCACGCCGTTCGCGCTCTGCCTTCATCTCTTTCTCCATGGACTCCTGAATTGCAGCCGGAGGAATGATGTTCTTTAACTCTACGCGGTTTACCTTGATGCCCCAGGGATCGGTTGCCATGTCCAGAGACGTTCTCATTTTGGCGTTGACTATCTCTCTGGAAGTCAGGGTCTGATCCAGTTCCATCTCACCGATAATATTTCTGAGCGTAGTAGCAGTCAGGTTTTCGATTGCCATAATGGGATTTTCCACACCATATGCATACAGTTTTGGGTCCGTAATCTGGAAAAATACTACTGTGTCAATTCTCATGGTAACATTGTCTTTGGTGATTACCGGCTGTGGCGGGAAATCTGCCACCTGCTCTTTTAAATTTACTCTCTTGGCTACCCGCTCAATAATCGGCGCTTTAAAATGAACACCTGTAGACCAGGTTGCCTGATATGCGCCTAAGCGTTCTACAATTACAGCCTGTGCCTGGGGTACCATCTTTACACATGAAGCCAGCACCACCAAAATAATCAGCAAAACAATTACTACTAAAAAAAATCCCATACTTCATCTCCTCCTGTCAGGATTTCGCCTCTACGATCAGCTTAACCCCCTGAATGTTTTTAATAGTTACAATCGTTCCCTCCCGGATAATCAAATCATCCTGAGCACTTCTGGCCATCCACTCCTGACCATTAATTACTGCTGCGCCGGTAGCATTTAAGTTGTCCACCTGTACCGTCACTCTGGCCTGCTTTCCTATCAGACTGTCTGCATTTGTTTTGGTAATATCTCTATTGACATACTTTTTTGCAAACGGCCTGACTAAAATCAGCGCCGCAAAGGAAACCACTACAAAGACTGCCAGCTGGACTTCTGTACTGACACTGGTAAAACTCAGAGCAAAGGCAGCCAGAGCACCTACCGCAAACCAAATCGTGGTCAAAGCCATGGTTACTATCTCAATCCCAAGTAAAATAACAAATATAACCAACCACATAACCGGTGACATAACTTTCCCTCCTCTTCTCTTAACCATGCCTGTTTCCAGAACATTTACGTACCATGCACTTTTGGCACATATATCTGGCCATGCATCTTCCAGAACATCCAAAATGGATGTTCTGGAAGCGGGCGCATGCGCCCTATGTCAGTGCAGTCATTCCTGTGCCTGCAAGCCAGCTTGCGCACAGAAATGACTGCACTTGACGCATGGCTTATTTTAGAATGTATTATACCATACCGCAGCCATCAATACAACTGCACAGACACCTCCAGATTCTTACATTTTCATAAATTTCAGCAACAGTTCAGCCATGCGAAGATTTAAACAGGAACAGACGTTGAAAACTTGTTTTCATAAGAATGTTCCTGTTTAAATCTTCATAGGGCAGACGCCCTGCGCTTCTTGCGCACTGTAAGTGCGCAAGAAGATGCATGGCTGAACCAGTTACTATAAACTATATTCAAACGCCTGAACCGCCGGAATTCCGGCGCTGTCTGGCTGCCTCAAACATAAGGACAGAAGAGGCGACTGCTGCATTTAAAGATTCTACTTTTCCAAGCATGGGGATTCGGATATAGGCATCTGCAAGTTCTGCGGTTTCATCCGTTAAGCCATTGGCTTCATTGCCGATTAAAAAACCGCAGGGACTTGTAAAATCTTCCTGATCGTAATCATTGGTTCCTTTTAAATGAGCAGCAAATAGGCGGACCCCCTCCTGTTTTATTTTCTTCAACACTCCATGAAAATCTTCTGCATAGACAAAGGGCATCCGAAACGCAGAGCCCATGGTGGAGCGAATCACTTTCGGATTATAAATATCTACAGTATGACTATCCATCACCATCCCTGTCACCCCGGCACCTTCTCCTGCGCGGAGTATGGTTCCCAGATTGCCCGGGTCCTGAATGGTTTCTAATATCATCAGACAGGCCGGGCCTTTTTGCAGCACTTCTTCCAGGCTGTAATGGCGTTGTTTTGCCACAGCCAGAACCCCCTGAGGAGTCTGGGTATCTGCCATGGCTTTCATCACGCTGTCTGTCACTGTTTCCAGGCGGCATGACGCAAGCGGCCCCAGGCTGTCTCTGCCAAATTCATTCAGAAACCTGTCTGTAACATAGAGAGCACAGACTTCTCTGGGATTTAACTCCCGGCAGATCCGAAGCCCCTCTGCCACATATTTATCTTCTTCCCTTCTGGCCTTTCCCTTTTTCACCAGATTCTGGACGTATTTTACCTGATCGTTTTTTGTACTGACAATCATCTTATTCTGTAATCCTCTCTAAATCCTCCAGCCAAATCCTTGCGGACGCATCGCTGGGCATCCGCAGATCGCCTCTGGGAGACAATCCTGCGGAGCCTACTTTTGGACCATCGGGCAGGCAGGAGCGTTTAAACTGCTGACTGAAAAATCTTCTGTAAAATGTCTTCAGCCATTTTAATATAATTATCCTCTCATATTGCCCCGCAAATGCCTGACAGGCCATGCGGTAAATCTTAGACGGCCGGTAGCCAAACCGCAGCACATAATACAGAAAGAAGTCATGGAGTTCATAAGGACCTACCAGATCTTCTGTTTTCTGGGCGATTTCCCCCTCTTTTGGCGGAAGCAGTTCCGGACTGACCGGTGTATCCAGTACATCCAGCAGCACTTCTGAAAGTTGTTCCTGTCCGCAGGTATCTGCATAATAGCGGACCAGATGACGAACCAGCGTTTTGGGCACAGAAGCATTTACTCCATACATAGACATATGATCTCCATTATAGGTAGCCCAGCCAAGCGCCAGTTCTGACATATCTCCAGTACCAATTACCATGGCGTTTATGTCATTGGCAATGTCCATCAGCACCTGGGTTCTTTCTCTCGCCTGACTGTTTTCATAGGTAACATCATGTTTCCCGGGATCATGGCCGATATCGCGAAAATGCAGGGAAACTGCCTCCTTGATCACTACTTCCCGAAGATCGGCTCCTACTGCTTTTGCCATCGTACATGCATTTTTGTACGTCCTGTCTGTCGTTCCAAAACAAGGCATCGTAATGCAGTGAATCTGATGCCGGGAAAGTCCCAGCATATCAAAAGCCTTTGCGCAGACCAACAGCGCCAGAGTTGAATCCAGTCCGCCGGACAATCCGATTACGGCATGGGTACTTCCTGTATGACAAAGCCGCTTTTTTAATCCCATTGCCTGAATCATGAAAATCTCTTCACAGCGGTGCTCTCTTTCTCTCTCCTCCTTCGGTACAAATGGAGAAGGATCGATAAATCGTCTGACAGGTTCTGTATCTTTATCCTCTTTTGTCTTTCTAAATGCAAATTCTACTGTCAGATGCTCGTTTATGTCTTTTCCTGAAAAGGTAGTTATTCTCCGTCTTTCCGCCTGGAGTTTTTCCAAATCCAAATCGGCAATTATGATCTCATTGACAAACCGGCCGGACTCTGCCAGGCAGCACCCGTCCTCTGCAATGATATTCTGACCTCCAAACACCAGATCCTGCGTAGATTCTCCCTCTCCTGCATTGGCATAGATATAACCGCTAAGAAGTCTGGCTGACTGGCCGCAGATTAAGTTTCTCCGGTAACGGTCTTTTCCTGCCGTCTCGTCGCTGGCCGAACAGTTGACAATCACACTGGCCCCTGCCAGACTATGGCTGGTACTGGGTGACACAGGCGCCCATACATCCTCGCAGATTTCCGCTGCAACCGTAAGCCCAGGCACATTTTTACAATGAAACAGCACATCTGCTCCCAACAAAACCTTTTCCCCGTAAAAATCAGTTAAGTCCGGTTCTTTTCCTGCCGGTTCAAAATACCGTCTCTCATAAAATTCAGAATAATTGGGAATATAGGTTTTGGGAACCAGCCCTAAAACTTCCCCCTCAAAAAGCGCAGCTGCCGTATTATACAGTTTTCCTTTATGCTCCCAGGGAAGCCCCACAAATACCAGCATATCCAATCCTTTGGAAACTTCTCTCAAGATCTTCAGTTCTCTTTTTGCTTCTTCAATTAACGAAAACTGCAAAAATAAATCTCCGCATGTATAGCCTGTAATGGAAAGTTCCGGAAACACAAGAATTTTTACCCCTTCTTTTTTGCATTCCCTCATAATCGTTTCTATCTGCTCTCTGTTCCACCTGGTATCTGCAACCCTTCCCTCAGGAGTAGCAGCCGCTACCCGGATAAATCCGTCTTTCATCTAAATTTCCTCTCTTTCTTGGTCATTCTTTCCCTAAAGGCATCCATTTCCCTTCCAAATTTAATTCTGCCCGATAACTGTCTTTTGTACGCATGAATGCGAAACATGCCAGCGCTGTCGATAAAATTGCCTGCTGCAATGGAATCGACTGTATTGGAAAGCTGCTGAAATAAAGTTCCAATCAAAAGCGGGAATGAAAACAGAAGGAGCTGTTTCCAGATTCCTCCTTCTGTCATAAGCATGGTACTGTTTTTTCTCCATTTTCCATTCTCTTCTCCTCCCCACAGCATCATAATATCACAATTTGAAAAAAAAGGAAAGGCAGATACCGCTTTACTTTCTCTGCCAAATCATGTACAATTTTGTTATCATAGTAAACTGATAAGAATAATCGGAAAGGAGTCTTTCTCCATGAAAATTTCTACAAAGGGGCGTTATGCCATCCGAATGATGTTGGAATTTGCCATGGCCGATCAGGAATGCACCAAGTTAAACCAGGTGGCAGAGCGCCAGCAGATTTCTGTAAAATATCTGGAACAGATTGCCATGTCTCTGTCAAGGGCAGGTTTTATTAAAAGTATGAGAGGCGCTCAGGGCGGCTACCGGCTGGCCCGCGATCCAAAAGATTATACCGTAGGGGAGATCCTGCGTGTCATGGAGGGCAGTCTGGCGCCGGTTCCCTGTCTGGACGACAGCCCCAACCAGTGCGGCCGCGCCGGCGGATGCGCTGCTCTTTCTGTGTGGAAGGAACTGGCAAACGCCATCAACCAGGTAGTCGATCATGTTACGTTAGCCGACTTATTAAACGAGCAGAAAGAGAAGCCGGAAGAAAATCTGTTATAATGCGAGGAATTTTTATGAATCACAAGAAACAGCGGGAATTTGCCCGTACAGAAATGCTGATCGGAGCCAATGGAACAGAACGGTTAAGGCAGTCCTGCGCTGCCGTATTCGGGATTGGGGGCGTGGGCTCTTATGTGGCGGAAGCTCTGGCCAGAAGCGGTATCGGATGCCTTATTTTAGTTGACAATGATACGGTTGATATCTCCAACATTAACCGCCAGCTGATTGCCTGTCACAGCACCTTGGGGCTTCCCAAAACCCAGGTGATGAAAAACCGGATTTTAGACATCAACCCCTGCTGTCAGGTACTTTTATTTGAAGAATTTATTCTGCCGGATAATCTGGACGCCTTTTTCCAAAAAGTGTTCTCTCAGGTTTCTTCCATCGACTACCTGGTCGATGCCATTGATACAATCAGCGCAAAACTGGCCCTGGCCGAATATGCCTGGAAACAAAACATCCCTCTTATCTCTTCTATGGGAACCGGAAACAAACTTTATCCGGAACGGTTTGAGTTTGCAGATATTTACAAGACCTCTGTCTGCCCCCTGTGCAAAGTAATGCGAAAAGAGTTAAAAAAGCGGGGAATCCCCCGCTTAGATGTACTGTATTCTAAAGAAGAACCTTTAAAACCCATTCCGGATCCAGACTCAGTCCCCGATCCCGGATCCAGCCGAAGAGCCATTCCTGGAAGCATTTCCTTTGTCCCCTCCTCAGCCGGACTTATGATTGCCGGAAAAGTCATCCGCTCCCTTTGCGGTATAGAAAATAGGAGTACGCAGCCGGAATACCCAGGATAACAATCAAAAAAAGAACTGCTTTTCCCCCACAGAAAGCAGTTCCCAGGTCACGATCAACAACCGTCACATTAAAATAGTTTCCCTTGTCTGGCATCCCCATACCAAAACCAAGTCAGTGTATCAGACATCCCCTTGTCTTTTACGTAATAAATATACCATTATTTTTCTCGCAAGTCAATCTTTTGTTGTGTGTTTTTTACAAAAACTTAATATGACAAATACGTTTTTTAGAGATTTTCATCAATATTTGACGTTTTTTGTCTTATCTTATACTGGTTTATTCAAAAAACAGATTCTGTTGTTTATAAACTTTCGATAAAAAGCCAAAACTTCTGATAAATCTTTCAAAACATTTAATAAAACTTTCCGGCGCGGAATTGACTTTCCTGTTTTTTCATCTATGATAAGAGCAAAAAGCAAAGGTGAAGATTATGATAACATTCCGCAAGGCCAAAAAACAGGATTTCGATACATGCATCGGACTCCTTGCCAGTTCATTCTGGGGATATGAATATTTTGAACCATTTGTAAAAAATCCCCAAAAGCGTTATCAATTTGAACATGCGATTCAGGAAGTAAATGTCAAAGCGTATTTTGACAAGACTGCTATGCTGGTTGCAGAAGAAGACGGAGATATTGTGGCGGTCGCACAGTTGAAATCCCCTCATGACAAAGACGCCTGCTTCTGGGACTATATAAAAGCAGGCGGCCTCAAGGTAATTGCGGCAGGCGGCCTGAAAAATACATTTGACTGGCTGAATATGTTTGAACAGACCGGAAGGGTATGCCATGAATTTAAGGAACCCCACTGGTATCTGAATTCTCTTGCAGTCTCTTTAAAGGCAAAGGGACAGGGAGTCGGAAGCAAAATGCTGAATGACTGCATCCGTCCGTATATTCAGTCTCATGGCGGAGGACTGCTGATGCTCATTACCAACTCTGAAAAAAACAGATATTTTTATCAGAAAAACGGATTTGAAGAATTTTCCAGTGAGGAATTTGTTATTAACGGCTATACTCTGGGCAACTGGGGATACCGGATGAATATTGGCGCCAGTCAGGCAGCTTCTTCCTGTTAGCCAGACACACTTCCCATCCAGCCTTCTGTTTCCATTTGGTATACTTTCCTTATTTCCGGGCATACTTGTCCTAGCGACATTATGGAAGGAAAACAGGATTTTATGGAATTTTCAAAAAAATTATCGGATAATATGGAATTTCTGACAGATGCCCTGCACACCAAAGATAATTTTGATGTGGTTTACCGGGTGGTGAAGATTGGCGGCCGAAATGCCTGTTTATATTGTATTGACGGTCTCACGAAAGATGATGTTCTTTTAAAAGTTCTGCAGGTCTTTTCTGCGATTAAGCCGGAAGACATGCCGGAGGACGCTCACAGCTTTTCCAAACAATATGTTCCTTATGGGGAAATCGGGCTTCTCCGCTATTCAGACACCATGATCGTCCAGCTTTTAGCCGGTATTTCCTGTTTGTTTATTGATGGCTATGATGCGTGTATCACCATCGACTGCCGCACATACCCGGCCAGAAGCGTATCCGAACCGGATAAAGATAAGGTACTGCGGGGGTCCAGAGACGGATTTGTGGAAACGCTGATTTTTAATACCGCCCTGATCCGCCGCCGGATTCGGGACCCAAAGCTGACCATGGAAATCATGAATGCCGGTGAAAGTTCCCACACTGATATTGCCATCTGTTATATGAAAGACCGGGTTGACTCTCATTTACTGGATTTAATTAAAAGCCGGATTGAAAAGCTTCATGTAGACGCCCTGACTATGAACCAGGAAAGTCTTGCCGAATGTATTTATCCACACAAGTGGTATAATCCTTTCCCAAAATTCAAGTTTTCTGAACGTCCGGATACAGCAGCGGCTTCTATTTTAGAAGGAAACATCGTCATTTTGGTGGATACTTCTCCTGCTGCTATGGTCCTTCCATCTTCTGTTTTTGACATTATCGAAGAAGCAGACGATTATTACTTTCCTCCTCTCACCGGAACTTACCTCCGGCTGTCCCGGATGATTATTACCCTGTTGTCATTATTTTTGACGCCTCTGTGGCTTCTGCTCATGCAAAATCCCCAGATTATCCCTCCATGGCTGGAATTTATCCAACTATCCGACGAGCTGTTTGTGCCTTTAATTTTCCAGCTTTTAATTCTGGAATTTGCCATTGACGGGCTCCGGCTGGCAGCCGTCAACACTCCCAGTATGCTGACTACCCCTTTAAGTATTATTGCCGGTATCGTCATGGGTGAATATGCTGTAAAATCCGGCTGGTTTAACAGTGAAACCATGCTGTACATGGCTTTTGTCACTGTTGCCAATTATTCCCAGTCCAGTTTTGAGTTAGGATATGCGGTCAAATTCATGCGTATCCTGATTCTGATTCTCACTGCTCTGTTTAACTACTGGGGATTTGCAGCAGGCACCATTTTTTCTGTGTGCGCTGTCATTTTTAACCGGACCATTGCCGGAAAAAGTTATATTTACCCCATCATCCCCTTTAGCTGGTCAGAATTAAAAAAGCGGTTCTTCCGCAGCCGCCTCCCTCATACAGAAAAGGAAAGCGCCGCAACGATTAAAAAATCGTGAAGCGGCAGCTTCCCTGCAAATAAATGGTATCCTACGCAAACCAAAGTTCTTCTCTTGTTGTAGAGACAGCATCTGCTCCTGCTGAAAATGCTGCCATAATATCCTTTTTATCCGAAATCAATCCGCCTGCAATAATCGGAATGTCTGTGTATTCTCTGACTTTTTTCAAAACCTTGGGCATGATTCCGGGCATAATTTCCACCAGATCCGGATGAAAGGTGTTGATCTGTTTTTTGGTAGTATCCATTGCCATAGAGTCAATAACAAAGGTTCTCTGGATTCCAATCAGTCCCAGTTCTACTGCCCGTTTTACCAAAAGAGGCTTGGTGCTGATAATCCCATCCGCTTCTGTGTTCTGTTTAATAAAATCCACTGCCACTTCTTTTGCGTTTAGTCCTGCAATTAAATCCACATGGACAATGGCTGTTTTTCCATGATCTTTTACCTGTTTTACCAGTCTGCTGATATTGCAGATACTTCCGCACAGAATAAACACAATCTGACATTCTGACTCGAAACACCGCTTAAAACTTTTTTCATCTTTTACTGCTGCTATCACCGGAGATGCCTCTAATAGTTCTATCACCTTCATATTCTGTCCTCCTCGTTGTCCTCCCTATTTTACTCTAATTCCGCCGGAAAAGAAAGACTAAAAGAAGTAAAGTTTTCTATCAGGCAGAAAAAGGCGCAGATGTATTCACCTGCGCCACCGCTTTTTATAAATTATGTAACCGTCCAGCCTTGCATCTTCGCATGGTTTGATTGTTGATAAATTAGTTCCGGCTGTCCAGCCAGCTTTTGCAGACAGTAGGATAATTGGTAAAAATACCGTCGCATCCCCACTCATACAGCCGTTCCAACGCTCCCATATCATTAATGGTCCATACATTCACATCAATGCCATGTTCCTTGCAGCCTTTTACCGTTTCCTCAGTCAGTCCTTTAACGCCTGGATGGTACGCTTCAAACCCGCATTTTTCACAGTAATATCCGGCATTTCCTATTCCCTCATGGAGAAGAAGCGCACCGCAGTAGCGGGCCGGGTCCAGTTTTTTTATCTGAACCAGGGACATGTGGTTGAAAGAAGAATACAGGACCCGATCGGTCAAATCGTATTTTCGTACCATGGCCAGGGTCTTTTCTTCCAGTTCCGGGTAATAATAAATGCTGCTCTTTAACTCTACATTGGTAACCAGATTGGTCTGCTTTACCCACTGACAGTATTCCTCAAATGTGGGAACAGGCTGAAAACCATACTTATCATGGAATGCCTTTCCTGCATTGAACTTTACCAGTTCTTCATAAGTATAATCTTTTACCAGACCGGTGCCGTCTGTGGTACGGTCAATGGCTTCGTCGTGAATTACTACTAAAACTCCGTCTTTTGTGGTCTGAACATCCAGTTCGATTCCATCGCATCCGGTTTCTGCCGCTTTTTTAAAAGACAGCATGGTATTTTCCGGATACTTTCCGCTGTAACCTCTGTGAGCATATACCTTCATGTGCAATCCTCTTTTCTGATACATTATTTCATTGCTGCTTTAGAATAACCGGTCAGCATATATTTCTGGAAGATAAAGAACAGGATAATCACCGGCATAACCGCCAGAACCGCACCCGCCATAACTTCGTGGTTATTCATGGTCTCCTGGCCTGCAAAGGTATTCTGAAGCTGGGCAAGTCCAATGGTTAAAACTCTTCTCGGCTCGCCTCTTGCAATAATCTTCGGCCAGAAGTAGGAGTTCCAGCCATCGGTAAAGGTAACCAGAATAACGGTAAATAATGCAGATTTACACATTGGCGCCAGCACCTTGGTGATGATTCCCACACGTCCCAAGCCATCAATTCTTGCAGCTTCCACGTAACTGTCGTCAATCGCCATGAAGTTCTGTCTCAGCATGAAGATAAAGTATGGAGATACCGCTACCGGAAGGATCAGTCCTAAGAAGGTATCAGAAAATCCTCTGTTTGCCATGACAATGTAAATCGGGATAAAGGTAACCTGAATCGGAATCATCAGCGCTCCAAGAACAATCAGAAACACGATGTTCTGCCCTTTAAATTTACCCTTTGAAAAACCATAGGCTGCAAAAACACCGGTGGTAACCTGACAAATCAAAATACCCGCAGTCATTACAATGGTATTGTAATAATACTTGGCAAAGTTTCCGCGTTTTAATACATTAATATAGTTTTCAAAATGAAATTCCTTTGGCCATAAGGTGGGCACTGCAAGAAGAATCTCTTCCTGAGATTTTACAGAAGATATAAGCATCCAGTATATCGGAAATACAATAATAATGGTTATAATGATAGCCAGAACCCACTGTACTGCCGCCAGAATCTTTCTTTTTCTCTTTGCCGCCTCATTGCGCTCAGTTTGACTTTTTGTTCTGCTCATGACGGCCCTCCTTATGAATCGTATGTTACTTTCTTATTGGAAATCTTCATCGTAGCTGCTGTTATGACTAACAGAAGCAGGAAGAAGAATACTGCAACCGTAGACGCCCGGTCCATACGGAAATCTTCCATCGCATACCGGTAAATATTATACACAAATACTTCTGTAGAACGGTACGGTCCGCCCTGAGTCAGAATATCTACAGACTGGAATACCTTCATAGAAGACAGGAAGGTCGTTACAAACAAAAACAGTGTAGTCGGAGACAGCATGGGCAAAGTAATCTTGAAAAATCTCTGCACACTGTTGGCTCCATCCAGAGATGCCGCCTCATAATAATCTGTGGAAATGCCCATCATTGCAGCCAGATATACCATCATGCCGTAGCCGATACATCTCCAGCCGGTTACCATTAATACAGAAAGCAGTGCTGTATCGCTGTCTCCTAACCAATCTACCGGAGCAATTCCAAAAACAGAAAGAATATAATTTAAAATACCGGTATCAGTATTTAAAATCCACAGGAATACAACTGCAGCAGATGACATCGCCACATACTTCGGCATGAACACAATGGCACGCATTGCTGCAAATGATTTGGTCATGCGGTTAAAGATCAGGGCAAAAATCATACCGCCAATCAGCGTAATACTAAGTTCTCCAATGGAATATAACAAAGTTACTTTTAAGGAGTTCCATAAATACTTGGTTCCAGACCCGTTAAACAGCCACTTCCAGTTCTTTAATCCAACATATTCCCAGGTGTCATTTAACAGATTCCAGTCTGTAAAGCTGATTTTAACCAGTTCTATGATTGGATAGTAGGTGAACATCGCAATTAATACTAAGGCCGGAACTACGCACAGAAAATCCTTAATTGCAGATTTTTTTCTGGGATTCATAGCATTTCCTTTCTTCGTTACCTTCTGACTTCCGGCGCCGCCTCTCCGGAGAGAAACAGCGCCGGTTTAAAAGTTTATTTACATCCGCGTGGAAAAAGCGCTTCTGATGTTATACATCACCTAATACGTCGTTAATTTCTTCGGCCATCATATCCATGGCTTCCTTCACGTCTCCGCCTTCTATAATCACCTCAGCCATGCTGTTCTTCCAGATAGTTGCCAGCTGGGACCATCCCTTGTGCTGGATTCTTGGATAGATTAAATCCAGGTTATCAAAGATCGGCTGGAATGCCGGTTTCTTCTCTAAGAATGCCTTGCCTTCTTCGGTCTCCAATACAGACTTTCTGGTAGGCATATATCCGGTTCCTTCTGCCCAGGTCATGTTTACATCTTTGCCGCACAGATACTGCATAAACTGCCATGCTGCGTTCTTGGTTGCCTGATCATTCTTGGAAGGAATCAAAACAACGCATCCGCCGATTTCCTGATTTTTGGTTTCTCCGCCCGGCAGCCAGTGCATACCTACCTCAAAGTCACACTGATCCACATAAGTGTTGTATAAAGAAGTGGTATGTACTACGCTGAGTGCCTTGCCGGAAATAAAGTTCTGTCTCATGTTGGAAGAAGCGTCGCTGGCGGTTCCGGTCCAGTATGTGTAACCATTATCGCACCACTCTTTCAGTTTCGATGCAATTTCCACTGCCTTATCGCTGTTTAAGTCGGTTGTAACCTGATCCTCGTTGATGATTTTTACGCCCTGATTTAAATAGAAGGTTTCAAAATACCACTGATCCCAGCCGGGAATAATGGTTGCATACTGTTCTGTGGTTCCGTCTGCTGCTTTTACAGTACCGGCTTCCATAAATGCATCCATATCTTCCCAGGTCTCCGGAAGGGTGATACCCATTTCGTCTACTTTATCTTTGTTGTAGTACATGATCTGGGTAGAAATCAAGAATGGTAAAGAAACCTGTGTGCCGTCATATTTGGCTGCCTCCAGCATACCGGCTCCAAAGTCTGCCACATCATATCCGGTTGCTTCAATGTAAGGGTCCAGATTCTCGGTTAATCCGCTTGCGCCGTACTCTGCTACATAAGGAGTATTGGCTACCGTAATTGCAGGAAGTCCTGTGCCCGCTGCATGAGCAGCAACCAGCGCTTCGTTCAGTTCGGAATAGCTTCCAATATATTCAGCTTCTACTGTAATCAGATCCTGAGAGCTGTTAAAATCGTTTACAACCTGTTCTACAATGCCGGAATACTGATCTTCCAGAGCGTGCCACCATTTAATGGTAATCGGCTCTGTCACTTCGTAATTTGCAGGATCTGCAGGCGCTGCCTCTGACTGTGCATTTCCCTCTGCTGCCTCAGAAGATGCCCCCCCTTCTGTGGCTGCTGTGGTTGGTTTGCCGGTGGAACCTCCGCCGCTGCATGCGGTCACTGCACCAACTGTCATTGCTGCTGCCAAAACTAATGCCATTCTTCTTCTCATAATTGATGTCTCCCTTCTTGGTTTTTGTACAGACGTTTTCTGCCTTTTTTCTGCCTGAATCTTCGCATGGCTGAACCAATGTCATTTAGTTAATTTTA
>CAUWCT010000009.1:0-58090 GCA_963557065.1 uncultured Lachnospiraceae bacterium
CATAAGGTCGAACATTCTTGAGAAAAAAGTGTAAACCAATATTGACAATATCAATACGATCCATTTTCATTACATTGCCTCTACGGCATGCTCAAATTCTTTTTCTGTGCTCACAAAATGGTATGGCTCATACTCACCATATGCGGACGGTCTACTAATCGTTACAAGTTGAATTTTATCATAACCAACTTTAGATTCAATACTTCTTTTAAACGCTGAAAGATGCTTACCATGTGTTGTTCTTAAAGCAACACAACCAACATTGTTAATGTTTTTTGCAATCAAATAACACATATTGTAAAACCTCCTTAAAATCTTGTTCTGTTTGAATCTTAGCATTTTCATACATATTTCGCAACTGCAATCCTACACTATTTTCGTACTTCCTTTTATAAACATATTTATGAAGCCAATTATTAAACTGTCTGTCGTAATACGTATTATATTGTATTTCAATCGGATAATGCCTTCCATCTAACTGAAAATAAACATGAATTCCTCTATATCCATCGTCATCTGCTTTTCCTTTTGACATATCTGCAATTCTTAATTCAGGAATTATCTTTAATTCCAAGACAGCCTCATAGTTATCACATAATGAACGAAATCCTAATAAGTCATCAAATACCTTTCTTGCTTGATGATCCGGATAGTAACGATTATATTTTAATATTGCAGACTGAATACTCTTAATTCGATAATCCAAAGCTAATTCATACAGCTCTTCAAACTCATCATACCATTCATTTATTTTTATAATTTCATCGATGAGCTTTTCTTTTTCAAAATAGTGCAAGTTTTTTTTAAGATTTATTCCCATCTCTGACTTATATGATAATCTCGCAAGTAATTCTATTGATAAACCATCTCGTTGAAGAATATTAGACATTTTACACGTCCCACCTTTCGTTATCATCTACTTACAAACTATATTATCATATCACATACCTATAAGTAAAATTCAAGTTTCCTAACTCCATTGTATCACAAGCGCTTTTATTTTCATAGACAACATAAAGTGCAAAAATAGGCAATGCAATTTTTTCTGCACTGTCTTTCGCCATATATCGCTACTTCAAAAAGGACATGGCTGTAAGCAAGCTTACCCCATGTCCCTCCACTCCGCCCAGGCTCACCTCGAAAAGCTCCGCTTTCCTCGGTGTCTGGCTTTCGCCAGATCGTCCACTCGCAATGAGGAGACGCTACAAACAAGCTTGCAATGACTACGCAATGCAGCATTCGCAATCCGCTTCGCTTCTTGCTCATGTATGGCTTTCGCCAGATATCGCTACTTCAAAAAGGACATGGCTGTAAGCAAGCTTACCCCATGCCTCTCCACTCCGCCCAGGCTCACCTCGAAAAGCTTCGCTTTCCTCGGTGTCTGGCTTTCGCCAGATCGTCCACTCGCAATGAGGAGACGCCTACAAACAAGCTTGTAGCGTCTCCCCATAACTCCTGTCCGGCCTGTACTCAATGCTCCAGCATATTTTCAATAAAGATCCCATACCCTTTTGTGGAGTCCTGGACGAATACATGGGTGACAGCACCTATGATTTTTCCGTCCTGCATGATGGGGCTTCCGCTCATGCCCTGTACGATTCCCCCGGTAAGGGCTAACAGCTCCGGGTCTGTTACTTTGATTACCATTCCCTTGCTTTTATGGGCAGTAGAATAATCTACTTTCAATATTTCAATCTGATAATCTCTTACTTCTCCGGAAACGCTGCTCCTGATTGTTGCTGCGCCAGGATGTACATCCTGTCTGTAGCCGATAGGAAGTGCTTCTGACTGAATCCGATTTTTCAGTTTCTCCCCGGCAGTCCCGAAAATTCCTTCTTCGGTGTTTCCGTCTATTGTCCCAAGTTCTGACTGGGGTCCGTAATAAATGACTCCACTCATAACACCGGGTTTTCCTACCGTTCCTTTTTCGATTCCCATAATCTGTGTTTCATAAAGCGCGCCTTCTTCAATAGACACTACCTGGCCTGTGTCCGCATCGCTGATACCATGTCCCAGAGCTCCAAACTTGCCGTTTAAATCCATATAAGTCATAGTTCCAATGCCCTGGGTATCATCTCGAACCCAGGCCCCCAGCTTGTAAGTCCCGTCCTGGGCAGCAACTGTCTCCATACTCACATCCATAGCCTGTCCGTCTCTCCGAATAAGCAAATCAACCTCGCCGGTGCCATTTGCACCTGCCTGGTTTACTGCCTCCATCAGCTGTTCTTTGGTATCTAAAGGATGCCCATTTACCTGTTCGATGTAATCCCCGGACTTTAATATTCCATTTGCAGGTTCTGATTCCTGACCGTTTTTATCTGTAACTTTTCCGGTTCCAACGACCATGACTCCTTTTGATTTCAGATAAATTCCTACCGGAATCCCGCAGGGAACTGCATAGTCGGTATCCACTACATTGACCTTCATTTCTTTTAATTCCAGAAGCCCGAACAGCTTGACTCCTACCTTATAGCTGCCCTGGGTGTCGGAATAAAAAGAGAGCGGCTGTCCCCCTGTAATCTTTACTTCTCCCTTCGGAATATTGGATTTTCCGCCTACCACCACTTCTTTGCTCTCACTTTCAAAACTGGCGCTCAGCGGCAGATTCAGATGAAAAATCTCCTCTTCCTCTGCTACAATATTAACCTCATCCGGAATTGCCCGGTCTGCATAATACCAGGTAAAACCGGCCAAAAAGAAAAGCGCTGCACAGAACGTCCAGCGCAGTCTGCGGTAGAAATGCTTCCGTCTTGTCATGCCCATACCTCCTCTTTGTGTGTCTGCCGCTTACGTTTCCTTTGCGTCCTCACACTTAGTATGGGTCAAAACCAAAAATGTAATCTGTCAGAGTTTGTCATCTTTGCTTGGTTTCGTATGCCAATTTTTTCATTTCTTTCGCATTATTTAAAACAGTTTCCGTAATCTCCGCCCCGCCTAACAGCCGGGCCAGTTCTCTTACCATCTGCTCTTCTCCCAATCGCTTTATTGTTGTAGCAGTTCGCCCGTCTTTTGCCTCTTTTAAAATCTCAAAATGGCTGTCCGCCATAGAGGCAATCTGGGGCAGATGGGTAATGCAGATTACCTGACGGGTCTTTGCAATATAAGCCAGTTTTTCGGATACTTTCTGGGCCGTCCGTCCGCTGATTCCGGTATCAATCTCATCAAAAATCAGAGTGGGAATCTGATCCGTATCTGCCAGAACTGCTTTAATGGCAAGCATAATTCTGGAAAGTTCTCCGCCGGAAGCCACGTCTTTTAGAGGACGCTCCGGCTCTCCCGGATTGGACGAAATCTTAAATTCCGCTTCATCATACCCATGTGCTGTAAAATAGGGAAGGCGGGTAATTTCTATGGTGAATGCAACATTTAAAAAGTTTAAATCCTGGAGAGCCTGATAAATTTTTCCGCTTAATTCTTTCGCTCCCTTTTTTCGTATCTGTGATAAGTGTTCACATAATTCTTCTAATTGATGCCTGCTTTTTTGCAGGTTTTCTTCCACTTCCCGGCGCACTTTGTCATAATTTTCCAGTTCATCCAGGCGTTTCTTTTTTTCTTCCAGATTTGCCCGAACTGCCGATACGCTTCCTCCGTATTTTGCCAGCAGCCCCCGGATCAAATCCAGCCTTTCCTCAATTTCCCGAAAGCTTTTTTCGTCAAAGGTCATTTTTTCCATATACGAAGAAATCTCCCAGCCTGCATCGCTTAACAGATTTTCCAAATCACCTAACTGACTCCTGATTCCGGAAAGTCCTTCTTCATCATACTGAACTACCATATCAATTTCCCGCAGCGCCCGGCTGATTCCCTCATTTTGGACCGCCTCATATGCAGTGGACAATCCCTCCATGATCTTCCTGGAATGTGAAAAACGGCGGTACTGTAAAGACAACTCTTCTTCTTCCCCCTCTTTTATATCTGCCTGTTCGATCTCTTCGATCTCAAACCGGCAGAAATCCGCTTCCCGGAGCTGTCCTTCTTTATCCAGCTGAAACTCTTCCAGCTTCTTTTTCAGTTCCTGATAGCAGGCGTATTCTTCTTCTATTTTCTGTTTGATCCCATGGGTTTTCTCAAAAAGATAGGCGTCCAGAATTTCCAGATGTTTTGATTTATGAAGAAGGGATTGGTGTTCATGCTGCCCATGAATGTCCAAAAGCAGTCCGGTAATGGCCTTTAAGCGGCTGCCTGTTACTGTCTCGTCATTGATTTTGGAAGTGCTTCTGGACGGCATGATTTTTCTGGAAATAATCAGAGTTCCATCCCCGTCCGGCTCCACATCAAGAGCCTTTAATGCCTGAATTTTCTGAGGTTCCGTAACCGAAAACAAAAGTTCAATATAGGCATATTCCGCTCCTGTCCGGATACTGTCCCTGGAGGCTTTTCCTCCTAGAGCCATGTTGACAGAACCAATAATAATCGACTTTCCTGCCCCGGTTTCCCCGGTGAGAATATTTAAGCCGTCTGTAAATTCAATATCTGCCTTTTCAATCAAGGCCAGATTTCTCACATGTAATTCCAACAACATACCAAAGCCTCCTATTCTGCAATCAGCTTTCGGATCTTGTCCATAACCAGAATGGTATCATCCACACTTCTTACCGCACACAGAATGGTATCATCCCCTGCAATGCAGCCTACAATCTCGTGGAAATGAATGGCGTCCAGCGCTGCTGCAACTGCCATGGCCATGCCGGATACCGTCTTGATAACCAGAATATTCTGAGCCATATCCATACTGGAATACCCGTCCCTTAAAATCCGGATATATTTGTCGCTGAAGGTCCCCTGGGGTTTTAAAACCATATAGCGCTGCTTCCCGTTCTCCCCCTGGATCTTGGTAAGTTTCAGTTCCCGGATATCTCTGGATACAGTGGCCTGAGTTACATTAAATCCCTCTTTATTTAAATAATCAGCCAGTTCTTCCTGTGTTTCAATGGAATATTTTCCAATCAACTCTACAATTTTGCTGTGTCTTTCTACCTTCATCAATGTCCTCCTGTACCGTAAACATTTAAGTCAAGTTTAACATGGTACTTAAATTTTCCAGAAATGAAATCTGTTTTAAGCGTACCAGTTTGGTTACCTGAACGGATTTGCGGATAATCAGCTGATCTCCCTGCTCCAGATTTACAATGGTATCTCCGTCAAAAACGGCAGCCTGGAGTCCTTCCTGAACCTCGATACATATCTCATCTTCCGCCGGAAGCACAATACTTCTGGCATTCAGCGCATGGGAACAGATAGGGGTTAAAACCGTCATGGCGGCATCCGGCGCTACAATCGGACCTCCTGCAGACAGATTGTATGCAGTGGAACCGGTAGGAGTGGCGGCAATCAGCCCATCTGCCGTATACTGATTTAAAAATTCCCCATTTACATAAACTGCAAATCTTAATATCTGGATTGCATTCTGATGGGTCAAAACGATTTCATTTAAAGCAATGTCAGCCGCAATCTCCTTTCCCTGACGCACAATGGTTCCGTCTAGCATCATCCGATCTTCAATATGATACCGGTCTGCCAGCAGAGCGTCTGCCATATCCTCAATATCTTCCCTGCGCCTTACCTGGGTCAGATAGCCCAAATGTCCCTGGTTAATTCCAATGAGGGGAATCTCCTTCCCTGCCAGATCTCTGGCTGCCTGAATCAGGGTTCCATCCCCTCCTATGGTGATCACACAGTGTATATTGTCCGGAACCAGAGACGCATCTGTATACCGCCCAGAATCCTTTTTAAAATCCTGATCCTGAACCTGGCAGGATGCTCCATGGCGCTTTAAATATCCCATCGTCTCTTCTACGGTTTTCCAGATATGATCTTTTTTATTTGAGTTTGCTATGATATAAAAATTATTCATAATCCTCCGGGCCTTTGCTTTTTGATTCCTGCAAAATCTGTGATCCTACAGATTTTCGTGGGATTGTTCCACCACTTCCCTTGGACACACCGAATGAGTCCCCGCCTGCGGCACCTGACCGTCCAGGTGATTTTCCAGATAAAGCAGGTATTCGATATTGCCTTCCGGGCCGCGAATGGGGGAATATTCCAGATTTAAAACTGTAAATCCAATGCTTTCTGCATAGGAAATCACCATTTCAATCACTTCCAGATGAACCGCCTTGTCCCGCACAACCCCCTTTTTTCCTACCTTTTCCCGGCCTGCCTCAAATTGGGGTTTAATCAGACATACCACCTGGCCATTCTCTTTTAACAAAGCCTTTACCGGCCCCAGTACCTTGGTAAGAGAAATAAAGGACACGTCAATCGAAGAAAAATCAATGGGATCCGGAATGTCCTCTCTGGTCACATAACGGATATTGGTCTTTTCCATGCAGACTACCCGTTCGTCATTGCGCAGCTTCCAGGCCAGCTGTCCATGGCCTACATCTACTGCATATACTTTTACTGCTCCATTTTGCAGCATACAGTCCGTAAATCCTCCGGTAGAGGAACCTACATCCATACAGATTTTGCCGTCCAGGGTCAACCCGAAATGAGTCATGGCTTTTTCCAGCTTCAATCCGCCGCGGCTTACGTATTTTAATGTATTGCCCCGGACCTCAATGGAAACCGCCTCTTCAAAAGCAGTTCCGGCTTTATCCTCTTTCTGGCCGTCTACATAGACAATCCCGGACATGATAATGGCCTTGGCCTTTTCTCTGGATTCTGCCAGACCCCGTTTTACTAATAGTACATCTAATCGTTCTTTCATCCTTCATGCTCCCATGCCAATAATTTCTTTACAATGGAATCGCTGTCAATTCCCAGCCCGGATCGCAGAATGGACACATTTCCATGTTCTACGTATGCGTCCGGAAGGGCGATATTTATCACTTTGATCTCCGGATAATGGGTATTTAAATAAGCTGATGCAGCCAGCCCGAATCCCCCCTGAAGAACATTTTCTTCCATGGTCACAATGGTGGTATGATTTTTTGCAAGTCTGTCCAGGAGTTCTGTATCAATGGGTTTTACGAACCGCAGATTTGCAAGAGAACATGCATGTCCGGCTGCTTTCAGCTTTTCTCTCACATGCTCTCCGGTGCTCACCATGCTTCCGGCGGCCAGAAGACCGAACTCCTCTTCTTCAAAGAGCATCTCTCCCTTTCCAAATACCAGAGGGCTTCTCAGTTCTTTTAACCCTTCATACGCTTCTCCCCTGGGATAGCGCACTACGACAGGCCCGTCATAGTCTACTGCAAAGGCGATCATATCTTCTAACTCCCATCTGTTTTTGGGAGCCATCACTGTCATATTGGGAATCATGGTCAGAAAACTCAAATCAAAAATCCCCTGATGGGTTTCTCCGTCGCTTCCAACCAGCCCGGCCCGATCCACTGCAAATACCACCGGCAGGTTCTGGATGCAGACGTCATGGAGAATCTGGTCAAATCCTCTCTGCAAAAAGGAAGAGTATACTGCCACCACAGGCTTTAATCCTCCGGCTGCCATGCCGGCTGCCGAGGTCACTGCATGGGCTTCTGCAATTCCCACGTCAAAAAAGCGATCAGGAAACCGTTCTCCAAACTTTTTCAGACCCGTACCATCCGGCATTGCGGCAGTCACTGCCACCAGATTGGGATGCGTCTTTGCCAGGCGGCATATGGTTCTGGAAAAAACATCGGTATAAGTTGGCTTTGTCTTTTTTTTGAGAGATTTCCCAGTGGCAATGTCAAAGGGATCTACCCCATGAAAATGGGACGGATTTTTTTCAGCAGGCAGGTATCCCTTTCCTTTTTTGGTAATCACATGAACCAACACTGCATGATCCAGCCGCTTTGCCTCCTGAAAGGTGCGGCACAACTGTCTGATATCATGACCGTCTACAGGTCCCAGATAGGTAATCCCCATATTTTCAAACAGCATACCCGGAATCAGAAGCTGCTTGATTCCATTTTTCGTCCGCTTGATTTTATCAATAATAGGCTGCCCCCCTGGAACCTTATCCAGAGCGTCATTCACCCACTTTTTCAAATCATTGTATCCTTCTCCGGTCCTTAAACCGTTTAAATACCTGGACATACCACCCACGTTCTCCGAAATGGACATCTTATTATCATTGAGCACAATAATAAAATTTTTCTGGATTCTGGCTGCATTATTAAGGGCTTCATAGGCCATTCCGCCAGTAAGAGCGCCGTCTCCAATGACAGATACTACCGAATACTCTTCATCCAGCAAATCCCTGGCCTGGGCAATCCCCAGTCCGGCTGAAATAGAGGTGGAACTGTGGCCTGTATCAAAAGCATCATACGGGCTTTCCTTTCTTTTGGGAAAACCGCTTAATCCTCCATATTGGCGCAGTTCATCAAAGGCGTCTTTTCTTCCGCTCAAAATTTTGTGGGTATAAGACTGATGCCCCACATCCCAGATAATCTTGTCCTGGGGAAGATCAAAAGCTCTGTGCATGGCTATGGTCAATTCTACAACTCCAAGGTTGGATGCCAAATGCCCCCCTGTATGACTGATTTTTTCAATCAGAAATGCCCGAATCTCTGCAGCCAGAGCAGTTAATTCCTTCTGGCTCAGTTTTTTTACATCCTGCGGGCTGTTTATCTGTTCCAGTATCATGGACGCTCCTTATTTTTCTCTGGTGACCAGCATGGCTACCAATTCTTCTAAAAATGTATTTTTCCCAGGCAATGCTTTTATATCCTCGACTGCAGCTTTTGAAATTCTCTCCACATCTGCTTTTGCCTTTTCAAGTCCCTCCAGGGTCACATACGTGGTCTTGCAGTTCTTTTCATCGCTTAAAACCGGCTTTCCCAGTATTTCCTGACTGCTGGTCACATCTAAAATGTCGTCCCGGATCTGGAATGCCACTCCGATTTCCGATGCTGCCTGTTCCACCAGACGGAGCTCTTTTTCATCTGCGCCTGCTAAAACCGCTCCAATCATCATGGATGCTTCCAGCAGCGCACCTGTCTTTAAACGGTAAATGAAATCCAACTGCTCCCGTAAAACCGGCTGATTGGTCAGTTCTACATCCACTGTCTGACCGCCAATCATTCCGTAAATACCGGTCTTGGCTGCCAGAATCCGAATAGCCTCTCCTACCCGCTTTGGATGCTCTGAAATGGCAAATGCCCGGCAGGCGGTCTCAAATGCGTAGACAATAAGGGCATCTCCCGCCAGCACCCCCATATCCTCGCCGTATGCGGCCCAGGTGCTTTTTTTCCCTCTGCGGTACTGGTCATTGTCCATACAGGGGAGATCATCGTGAATGAGAGAGGAAGTATGAATCATCTCAATCGCTGCCATAAATGGCTCCACCTCTTTTAAAGGGCCGCCAAACAGCCGGCATACTTCCTGCATCAGCATGGGCCTGAGACGCTTTCCTCCTGCCCTCATACTGTAATTCATTGCCTCAAAAATCGTTTTCTGATGTCCGGTTTCTTCGGGGAGATAGCGGTAAATAATCTCTTCCACTTCTCTAATCCGTTTCTCAAGTTCCAGGTTCATGGTCTTGTTCCCCCTGTTCCTCGCTCAGTACAATTATCTGCTTTTCTACTTTATCAATTTTATCATTGCAGGCCTTTACAAGCTTCATGCCTTTTTCATAGCAGGCAAAACTCTCTTCCAGAGAAATGTCCCGTTCTTCCATTTTGCCAAGGACTTCTTCCAAAAGTTCAAAGGTCTCCTCAATGGTCATTTTTTTATTCATTTACTGCTCCTTATGACGGCTGTCTTCTGCTGCTTCTGATGACTGGACTCTGGCGTTTATCCTGCCATCCTGCACATAGATGGAAATTTGGTCCTCCGGCTCTACCTGGCGGACAGACACAATCTTTTTTCCATCTTCCCCGCTTACAAATCCATATCCCTGGCTTAATTTTTCTAAAGGGGACATGCCGGAAAGCCTTCCGGAAAGAAGGGCCAGACGGTGGCGGTTTGCCAAAATCCTATCCTGCATCAGCCGGCTCATCCGCTCCTCCATCTCAATGGCCTGCTGCCGTCTGTCATCCAGCATTTTCCTGGGGTGTTTCAGCCCTAACCGGTAACGGTATTCTCCTGCCCGGTAACGGTTTCTCTCCACCTGACGCCCGGCTGTGCGAATCAAAGCCTGCCGGTATCCCTCTATCTGCTCTGCAAACTGGCGATAATCAAACACTGCCAGTTCTGCTGCAGCGGAAGGGGTAGGCGCCCGCATATCCGCCACATAATCGGCTATGGTCACATCGGTTTCATGTCCTACAGCAGAAATCACCGGTGTGCTGCAGGCAAAAATGGCCCTGGCTACAATTTCTTCATTAAAGGCCCACAGATCCTCGATGGAACCTCCGCCCCGGCCCACGATAAGTACGTCCAGCCCCATATCATCCAGGGTTTTAATTGCCTTTGCAATGCTGTATTTGGCCTGCTCTCCCTGAACCTGGGCCGGACACAAAATCAGCTGGACGTAAGGGTTTCTTCGCTGGGAAATATTGATAATATCCCGAATGGCGGCTCCTGTGCTGGCTGTCACAATCCCGACCCGGCTGGCATAGCGGGGAATCGGCCGCTTATACTGGCCGTCAAACATTCCCATCTCTTCCAACTGATCTCTCAATGCTTCAAACCGCTTAAACAAGTCACCAGCCCCGTCCAGGGTGATTTCCCTGGCATAGAGCTGGTATTTTCCGTCTCTCTCGTAAACATCCACATTACCGCTTGCCACCACCTGCTGACCATCCCGCATGGGAAACTGCAGTCCCTTTCTCTGGCCTGCAAACATAACGGCCTGAATGGCGCTGGACTCATCCTTTAACGTAAAATAGATATGGCCTGATGAGTGGTATTTGCAGTTTGACACCTCGCCTTTTATGGAAATCCGATTTAAGGCAAAGTCCTGAAAAAACAGATTCCGGATATAGCTGTTGACCTGGGAGACGCTGTAAATCCCTGCCATACTACACCAGTTTTGCCAAAATGCCGTTTACAAAAGCAGGGGCATCACTGCCGCCGAATTTCTTTGCCAGTTCCACTGCTTCATTAATGGCAACCTTGTCCGGAATCTGGTCGTCATACTTCATCTCATAGACAGCCAGACGCAGAATTGCCAGTTCTACTTTGCCCATACGCCTGGTTTTCCACCCTTCTGCCACCTGATTAATCTGCTCATCCAAATCCGGGATTTTATTCATAATGGACTCGACTCTCTTAAGAATCTTCTCCTCGTCTGTCTCTTTTACTTCTACGCGGTGCAAAATCTCACTGGTTCCGTCCGGTTCAAAATCCTCTTCCTCCGGTGCCAGGAAATACTGCTTCATCTGCTCTTCTTTTTCCTCGGCCGGGTAAAATTCTGCTCCGAACAGCATCTTAAAGCAATGCTCCCGCAATTCTCTTCTGGTCATGTCTTATCCTCCTGCATGTAAACTTCTATAGGCATTTGGAAATATTATAGCAAAAGCCGGCTGGTTGTACAAGATCCCAAACTATGAATCTGCTAAAAATGTCCGAATGTTGTCCAAAACCTTTTGGCTTAACAGCACAAACGCCTGACTGGTTCTTCCGGCCGATACATTGGCACAGGACACCTGGGGAAGACCAAAAAATGCTTCGTCAACCGGTCCGGCTGCTGCCTTTGTATCGCAGAAAAAGTAATTTCCTTCCCGCTTTACCCAGTTTTCCAGGGCTTTAGAATCAAATCCAGGCCCGATAGAAGTATTAAAGAGAATTTTTCCATCTCCCAGCGCCTCAAATTCCGGTTCCTGGAGCAAAAGAACGTTTTTGTTAAGGCAGGTAAATACCGCCTGGCTTTCTGCAAGCAGCCGGTGAAGCGGCTTATACCCCATCCCCAGAGCCTCGGCATCTGCTTTGCGGCTGCGGCTGTAATAGGAAACGTCTGCTCCCATAAACTGCAGGGCATCTGCAATCATTCTTCCGGAAACGCCCAGGCCTACGATCCCCACCTTTAATCCCGTAATTTCAAGAGGCTCCTTTTTCCACATGGGACGTCCGAATCCATGAAGCAGTCCAATAAGCTGGTGAAGGACATATTCCACCACGCCCCTGTCTCCATAGTCGCGGATTCCAAGTACCTGAATGCCCAAACTTCTGGCGCAGGCAATATCCACGTTGGCGCTTTCTTCTGAATACAGGCTGCAGCACATCCCAATATAGCGGATGGACGGACAGCTTTTTATTACATTGCCGGGAATCTTAGAGGTATAGCTGACCAATACCCCATCGGCATCCCCGATTCTTTTGATAATCTCTGTTTCGTCTGCCGGAATATCCGGATATAATACCACTTCTTCTGCATACTGATAAAGTTCTTTTTCTGCCTCCGGCACCAGGCTTACCGGCTCAATGGCAACTAACTTTTTAAATTTTTTCATTTTCCCCTCCCTATTGGAATACAACCGGTGAACTGATGTTGCGAAGCAGAGAAATCACGCTCCAGGCCGCCATCTCTGCGGTGCTGGAATAAATATCCACGACTGCCCTGATACCATCGGTTTCCATGGTAATTCTGTGATCGTCGCCTATAAATCCAGGTACGCTGGTAATTTTCACCCCTGTGTCCTCCGGTCCCATACTTGCAAGGGCAGTAGCAACTGCTACATTTACTTTTGTGGGGAACAGTGCAATGGCCTCTTTTGCATTGCCGGAAAACACTTCTGTCTCATCTGTATCGGTCATCAGACTGTCCGTAAAAATCGGAGTGCCCTTTAAAGATGCCGGGCCTTTATGAGTCGAAATACCGGAAACTGCTTTCTGGCCTTTTGCCTGGCTCATCAGAGCAATGGTGCGCAGCGCGTCAAATCCTCCGATAACGCCGCTTGCCAGATAGAGTTTTGTGTGATTTTCCAAAGCTGTGCTCTTTAAATCTTCAAATAAAGCGCTGTCTGCAAATGCGCCCATGGACAGAACCACCAGATTGGCGCCAAAAGACAGCACCTTTTTGCCAATCTCACTTACTACCTTAGGAGATGCGGCTTCCGCCACAAAATCCGGCTTTAATTCCAACAGTTCTTCTATGGTCCGGCATGGTTTGCAGCCGGTAATGGCAGCCACTTTCTCAACTGACTCCATCGTGCGGCTTACTGCGCCTACAAACTCATAATCCTCCAACAGGCCGTCCTTCCACGCCTGTGCAATCACCATTCCCAATTTTCCGCAGCCCACAAGGGCTAATCGTTTCTTTTCCATGTTTTCATCCTCCAATCAAATAAGAAAGAGTTCGTCCTGACGAACTCTTGCGCCGGAGCGCGGTTGCGTAAGCAACCTTTTTCCTTATGCGCGGAGTGCGCAACCTCGCGGTGCTTTTTAATATCATAGGATGTTCCTATGATATTAAAAAGCTGCCCCGTCCCGGATACAGACAGCAGCAGCTTCTTGCACTTTATTTTTCTTCTTGCATATTGACGCCGGCAATCTTGATATTTACCTCTAAAACGGTAAGTCCTGTCATATTTTCAATGGCGTTTTTTACCCGATCCTGTACCTTGGCGCTGACATCCGGAATATTGTATCCGTATTTTAAATACAGGGAAAGATCCACGCATACATGTTCTTCTGTCACATCGATCTTAACGCCTCTGGACAAATTCTTCATTCCCAGCTTTCCTACCAGTTCATTGGTTATGTTGCCGGCCATGGAATCTACTCCGTCTACCTCAGTGGCAGCAAGGCCTGCGATAATGGCAACTACCTCGTCTGCAATCTGCACTTCGCCGATTTTATCTTTTTCGTATACTTTATGCGTACTGCGATTTTCTGCTTCTGACACAATCCTTTCCTCCTGTCCATTTGGAATTGTTCTGAAAGGCGCACTAACTTTCCCGCCGTCTCAGATGGTTACACCCATTATAGCAAAAAGAATCCCATTTGGAAAGGTCTTTCAGAGTTTTTATTGGGAAAACTGTAACAGTTCAGCCATGCATCTTCTTGCCCGCTTGCAGCGGACAAGAAGCGTCTGGCGTCCGCCCTATGAAGATTCAGACAGGAACATGATTATGAAAACAAGTTTTCAACGTCTGCTCCCGTCTGAATCTTCGCATGGCTGAACTGTTGCGATTATTCTTCCAGATTCAGCAAGGTTATCACAATCTGGTCAGCCTCCATCTCTGTTTTCCGTTTTACAATATCTTCAATCTGTGCACGCTGGGGATCGGTAATGCTGGAGGCATTGACCACCACATCTACTTTATCGCTGCTGATGCTGACAACCGGATCGGAAAAGCCTTTTGCCATTAACAGAGTCTCGGCTGCATTCTCTTTTTCCGCAGTCTCTGTTAATTCCACCATACTTTGAATTGCCTGCTGTTTTGCTGCCTCTTCAATAGAAGCATTATTGACTATTTCCATCAGCGCCTCTTTGTTTTTAGCCCGGATCTGTTCTCTGCTTAACTGAACGTTGGCTATGTAGTCAGATACGCTGATTCCGCTGGTAAGCACTGCTTCTCCGGGATTGTCTAACCCTGTCTGAGAAGTATCTGCTGCCTGGCTGTTTGATGTCTGGCTGCCTGCACTGGCATCTTCTGCTTTTGCCAGTTCTGTTTCGGCGGTCTGTCCGGCATCTGCTAATTCCTGACCTTCCAGTTTATCAATATCTTCTCCGTCCTGATCCAGACTTGCGATTTCCTGAAGCTGACCGTCTTCCAGATAAGAGCCTGCAGCCTGATTTTCCGCCAGCAGATCTTCTTCTGAAATATCTGTCAGTCCGGCCTCATAAGCGCTCCCCGCTCCTAAGTCCTCTTTTCCCGCATAATTTAAGTACCCGGCTGCTGCAATCATAATAGCCAGAGTGGTAATGATGATCTGATTTCTGCGAAACAGGCGCTTCATATTCGCCTCTGTTTTTGGTTTCATAATGTCCCTTTTTTTTAGTTTCATTTCCCTCGCTCCTTTATTCCACCCGCTTTAACACTTTTATTTTATGTGCCGGCAGGCCAAATAATGCTTCCATTGCTTCAGAAATTTCCGCCTTTACTTTCGGACTTCCTCCTCCTTGTGCACTTATAATGATTCCGGATAATTCCGGACAAATCTCTTTTTCTACAACAGGCTGATTCTGTCCGCTTCCTCCGGCCATCACCGTTGTCTCGCCAGTTTCTGACTGGGAAATTTCCCGCACTCCCCCACCAGTATCCTGTTCTTTGGTAACAGAAGAAGCAATGTTTTTGTCCACCCGTACTACTTTCTCTTCTGATGTTTTTAAAACCACCATCACATCTACCTGCCCCACTCCTTCTACATTTTTTAGCAGTTCCCGAATCCTCTCTTCCATTCGTGCTTCATACAAACTGCCTTCATCCGGGTAAGCGGCTCTTTCCTTTGCCCCCGCCAATTCTGCTTCTTCTGTAAAACCTGTTTGTAACTCCACTCCTGCGTTGTCGCCTTCTCCTTGGCTGCCGCTCTCATAAAAGCTTGCCGGACTTTTTGGCTCTCTAGAAGGCGGCGCAGCTAAGATCATAAGGGCAGCCCCTGAAAGCGCCAACAAAAGCCACTGCTCTTTTTTAATTTTTCCACCAAATTTCCACATTCCGTTCCTCCACGCCATAATACTGGGAAATCCTGCGTTTTAATTCCTCTTCTTTTTCCAAATCCGCCTTTGCAGGAATGGCGGAGGCAGGCTGTTCCTCTTTGCTGTCAGTTCTGATTTCTACTGGTTCTACAGGAGACACCAGAGAGTCTTTTCCCTCTGTTTCTTCCCTGGCACTTACCCGAATACGCCGAACGGTTCCAAAGCCATCGCTTTTGGGATCCTTCTCAATTTCCGCCTCTGTTTTTTCCGCTTCAATTCCCACTGACCGGGCCAGATTTTTCACCTCTTCTTCCACCTGCATTTCATACTCGTTTGTCATTTTGTCAAACCGGTTCTGTTCCAGATCGGACAGTTTCCTGCGAAATTCGCCTGCTTCCTCCTGAAACTGAACAGACTGAAACAGGGCCGCAAGCTTTTCATCTAAATCCAGGCTCTCCGTCACTGGTTTTATGATCACAAGTATTAAAATCATTCCTGAAAAAAGCCGGATATATTTTTCATAACTCTTTTTAGGAAGCAGACTGGACAATACTGTAATAAAAATCAGACAGCAGATAATCTGCCATACCCATTCCAACATATATTCCATGATTTACCCCGCAAAATACATAACATTGGTAAATGCGCAAAGGATGGCTAAAGTGACCGCAAACAGCACAAGGGATGTCCATACCAGGCGGATTAAAAGCTGATGCGCCAGAGAAATCCCATGAATGCAGGAAACGATCCGTTTGTCGCAGACCGGCTCTAAAAGAGCCGCGCAAATCTGATACAAAACGGCCAGTACCATCAGCTGAATCAGCGGCAGAGCCGCAATAGCTGCCAGCACTGCGACTGCTGCAGTTCCAATGGAATTTTTAATCAGAACTCCAGCGCCTAACACAGTCTGGGTTACAGTTCTTGCCCCCTGTCCCACTCCCGGAACGGCTTCCAGCAATCTGAAAAGGCTTCCCTTTCCTAAAGCGTCCACGCTTGGAAGCACCATTCCCTGTATGAGCTGAAATCCTAAGAGAAGTCCTGCCATGGTTTTTAACCCCCACCTGACAGCACTTTCTGTCAGTTTTGTCAGCTTTGACAAACTGTCTTCTTTTGTAATCTTTCCCGCCAGAATCAGCATGGCATATATCTTTATCATTGGAAGGATGCCAAACAGGCAAATCCACTGAAAAACCGCCACCATTCCCAGGGTGGTTTCGTAAAGAGCAGCCCCCGCCACACTGCCTCCGCAAAATGCCACTGATAAAAAAAAGGAAGGAAGCAGTGCTCTCATAAAGTCCAGCAAATGCCGAAATACTTTTTCTGCAATCTGAATGCTCTGAAAAAATCCAGCTGACAGGCAGGTAAACAGCATCAGGTAGGTGACAAAAAAACCGGTTTCTGAAATCTGACCATTGGAAAAAATACCGGAAAATCCGGAAAACAAGGCCCCAAACAGTCCCAATAGAACTACCTGCCCAAGCAGCCTGCTTCCCGCTCCAACCCTGGATACCAGAGCGTCCTTTACAGCCGTTCCGATCTTCTTTGCTGCCTCCTTAAATTCTCCCTTTCCAATATGAACGACTAAATCCTGAAAGGACAGCTCCATTCCTTCCGGCTGGTTTTGCCCCAGATACTCATCCACAGTTTCTACATCAAACTGTTCCAGATCCCACTGCCTGCCGCCTGCTTCCTGGGCTGCAAAAACTGTACTGGCCATGGAAAAAGCAATGCCTGCTCCCGCTATAAGACCAACCAGAAACCTCCCTCCTGTCATGCCAAAAGCCCCTCCATTGTCTCTAAAAGAGCCAGAACAACCGGCATACTGACCGCCAGAATCGAAAGTTTCCCAAAAATTTCTATCTGCACTCCGATGGAGGAATATCCTGCATCCCGGCAGATTCCGGAAGCAAATTCTGCTATATAAGCGATTCCAATCATTTTTATCAGGACCGTCAGATAAACGGGATGGATCTTTATGTATTCCTGAATTTTTCTTGCTGCATCTAAAATCGTTTCCAATTTTAAAAGTCCGTAGGAAAAAATCAACAGTCCGGCCGCTGCCGCCAGGTATGTGCCATACTCGCCTTTTAGCCCTTTAAACTGAACTGCCAAAAGCACTGCCACAATACCAAGAGCTGCTATGGTAATTACTGTCATCCTTCTCCTCCCTTCAAAACCGTTTACAGGGCAAATAGATGTTTGATGGTTTCAAACAGTTGGTAAATATACGGGACCATCCAGAAAAGCACCAGCACCAAACCTGCAAGACTGGTTAAAAACGCCTGTTCTTCCCGGCCGCTGTGCTTTAAAATCTGGCAGATTACAGAAACCAGAATCCCTACCGCGGCAATTTTAAAGATCAGATTAACTCCCATAATCCCTCCCTATCTCCAGCCATTTTAAAATAAGGCAATGGTAAAAAACAGTCCCCCCATTATTCCCAGACTCATGTACAGACGGCTCCGCTCTCTGCTGTGCTCCTTTAGATATTTTATAGTCTCATCCAGCTGCTCCAGATAAAGAAGAATGGTTCTCTCCTGCATGGCTAAATCCAGATAGCCTAAATTGCTGCCCAAAAGAAAAAATTGTTCCCAATCCTCTCTGGTCAGGGGCAAATCTTTTAATTTTTCCCCTTCCTCTCTCCAAATCCTGGAAAAAGGCACTCCATCCCGCAGATTCAGCCGTCTGGCTGCTTCCGCAAACAAGGCTCCGAATGGACCTTTTCCTTTTTTTCCCGCACTGGCCAGCCCTTCTGCCAGAGTCGCATGACTGTACAAAATTTCCCCTTTTAGGAAATAAATAAGCTGCCTTAAAGACAGCAAAAGTTCTAGTCTCTGTTTCCACAAAAAAGCCATCTGCCATCCAAAGCCGGCTGCTCCAAGCAGCAGGCACCCCGCTCCCAGTCCTTTCATATTTCCCCCAGTCTGGTTTTACGCCTTTCATTCACCTGGATTCCCCCTTCATCGTAAATGGCGGTTATAGTTCCCGGACAGGGATTTTTTCCAAGTACCGCATACCGCCGGAATGTCCGCTCTCTTATGAGACGGTTTAACACTGGTTTTTCCCGGATATCTTCCATAGAAGTTCCATGTACCGTAGCAATGAGACAGCAGCCGCAGTTTCTGGCATATTCAATTGCTCTGAAATCTTCTTCGCTTCCAATCTCATCCACTGCAATCACTTCCGGCGCCATGGTCTTAATCAGCATCATCATGCCGTCTGCTTTTGGGCAGCAGTCCAGCACGTCGGTCCGGATTCCCAAATCATTCTGGGGAATGCCCTGAAAGCAGGCTCCCAGTTCGGATCGCTCATCCACAACGCCTACTGTCCGTCCCCGCATACAAGGAGTTCCATCTGAAACCATCCGGATTAAATCCCTTAAAATAGTGGTTTTTCCGCACCTGGGCGGTGAAATTAATAAAGACGGCAAAATTTTGCCGTCTTCGCATAAAAAAGGAAGAAGCCCGGCAGCACAGCCCTTCTTCTGGTGGGCTATGCGGACATTTAAAAATGAAATGTACTTTAATGTCTTTACCTGCCGTACTCCCTCTCTTTGGCTCTCCAACACCGCCTGGCCTGCCAGCCCTACCCGGTGTCCGCCTTTCAGAGTTAAAAATCCCCGCCGTACTTCTTCCTCAAATGCATAAAGGGAATAATTCCCCATATATTCGACTGTTTCCTGTATCTGGGATGCATTTAAAACAACTGCTCCCTCTTTTTCTGTTCTCAGTTTCCCGGAAGGAGTCAAAAAATACTCCTGATTTCTTTTTATTAAAAGAACCGGCCTTTCCGCCCGGAGACGAATCTCCTGAATCTCTTCAAACCCGTCTGAAACCTGTCCCAGAATTTCCCGCATTTTTCCCGGAAACAACCGCAGTATCTCTTCTCTTCCAGCCATATCGCCTCACTCCTTTACCCTAATATATGAGGCCTTGTCTGTTTTATGACTGATTGTTTTTCTTATTTCTCATAACAATTCAGCCATGCGAAGAATTAGACAGGAACAGTCGTTGAAAATTTGTTTTCATAAGAATTTTCCTGTCTAATTCTTCATATGACAGACGCCTGGGGCTTCTTGCCCGCTGTAAGCTGGCAAGAAGATGCATGGCTGAACTGTTACTCTTTCTCTTCATACGAAATCGTAATGTTATTGCCTGTAACTTTCACATTGGCATAGCCTCCGCATATAATAGGCATCATGGGCGGCAGATGGCCAATATCCAAGTCCATAATCACAGGCACTTTATACTGATCCAGCAATTCTGTCACTGCCTGATACTGGTTTAATCCCATCATTTCCTGCCCATGGCAGTAAGGCCGTCCAATTAAAAATCCCTTTATATGCTGGAACCATCCGGCATTCTTCATTTGCCAGATCGCCCTGCGGATGGCAAATACATTTAAATCGCAGGATTCCAAAAACCAGATAAATCCGTCTTCTTTGTATCTCTCATTAAATGCTTTTGTCTGATCAAATCTGGTTCCCAGCAAATTAACCAGACAGTCCATACAGCCGCCGATCATTCTTCCAGAAAACCGGAAATCTGCCTGCTCTGTCTCTTCTCTTCCCAAAAAGCATTTGATCGCTCTTTCTTCGGTTACATGATAAGGTACAAGAGGGTGTTCTTCGTCTTTTAAAGACTCTTTCTCCCATTTATCATAACCAGATACCTGATTCCTGGTTCCTCTTAAAATCCCATAGGCATCTTCAATAGCCGGATGCCAGGGTTCCATGCCGAAGGCGGCGGCACAGGGGCCGTAGATAGCCGCAGTATCGCATAACGTTGCAGACAGATAGATAAAATTGGTGTTGTCCGAATATCCCATATACCACTTGGGAGTGGCTGTCCGGATTTTTTCAAAATCTACATATTCCAGTATTTCACACATCAGCTCTCCGCCTCCGCAGGAAATCAGCACATCACTGTCAGGGCTTACATACGCATCTGTCAGTTCTGCTGCGCACTTCTTTGGAGTATTGCTGATCCCAATTCCCAAAGCTTCATAGCAGTTTGGCCCCAGTTTCAAGTTATGGCCTTTTTTTCTCAACTGGTTCTGGCAGCTGTCAAAGGCTGTCCGGTAAGGTTCTGTTGCACAGCCAAAAGAAGGCGCAACAAATCCAATGGTTCCACTTTCGGTTAAATGTTTTGGATAACGCATAATGATTCCTCCCTAATCTTGCAGCTGCTTTTTTGCTTTCTCTCTTATGCTTTGACAGCCCAGCGCATTTTTGTAGATTTTGCCCTGCTGTTTCTGGCACACTCTTCTGCTGACGGCCGAATGACATCCTTTGCGATTTCTCTGTAAATTCCCTGCCTGTAATACTCTTTAAAAGACTTTTTTACCAGCCGGTCTTCTCCTGAATGGAAGGTCAGAATGGCCGCCTTTCCCCCTTCTTTTAGGACTCCCGGCAGTTTTTCTAAAAACTGATATAACACTTCAAATTCGTTGTTGATGTCAATTCTGAGCGCCTGAAAGGTTCGCTGGCAGGACTTTTTCACAGCCTCTTTTCTGTCTTTTTCCGGTAAAAAGGACAAAGCATTTTCAATGGTTTCTTTTAACTGCGCCGTCGTTTCTATAGGAATCCCCCTTCGGATCTGCGCTGCAGCAGTCCTGGAAATCTCTTCTGCATAAGGTTCATCTGCATTTTCTAAAAGCATCCCGCAAAGTTCTTTCTGGCTGATGTGCTTTAGCCTCTCTGCCGCAGAAACCCCTGCTTGGGGATTTAAACGCAAGTCTAAGGGACCGTCTGTTTTGTAGGAAAACCCTCGTTCTGGATTGTCAATCTGCATTGAAGATACGCCCAAATCCGCCAGCACAAAGTCAAATGGACCGCATTCTTCAGCCAGTTCATCGATATTGGCAAAATTTAAAAGCCTGACTGTAACCATGTCTTCTCCAAATCCCTGGCGCGCCAGGCGCTCTCTGGTTTTAGCCGACTCAATCGGGTCTACATCCAGCCCATAAATGTGGCCCTTATGATCCAGGCACTTCAGCATCTTTAGGGTATGGCCGCCATATCCCAGAGTCGCATCTACTCCTTTTTGTCCTGGCTGAATGTCAAAAAAGTCTAAAATTTCTCTGACACAGATAGAAATATGCATTCCTGCCGGAGTGCTTCCTTTTTGAATTACCTTTTCGATGGTATCTTTATATTTTTCCGGCTGCAGTTCTTTATATTTTTCATTAAAATGTCTGGGATGGGTTCCGCTGTAGCGGACACGCCTCTTATGGGGCTGTCCTGCTTCCTGTTTCTTCTCCTGATCGTCCATGGGTCCTCCTTTTTTCTAATTCATCAGCTGCTTATCGATCCGCATTTTCACCTGCTTCCCTAATTCCTCTCTGGAAGAAATAATATCATCTGTTTCTCCTTTCTGCCTGCACATCTCAATCATTTCCCTGTCTTCTAAAGAATCCCCTGCTGCCGCAGCTTCTGCTGGTGAAATTTCCATCCAGCTGCACAGAGTTTTCACACCATTTGCCTTGCTGCTCTCTGCCGCCACAATTTCAAGGCAATGCTGCTCAGCAAAGACTCTTACATCCGCACTGCATCTTCTGCGCAAATAATCGGCGGCCCACTCTGTTTCTTTCTTACTCCAGCTGCTTCCTCTTGGACGCAGAAGCGTTGCTTTATAGGCAATCCCCTTTCTTCTGTATATCAGAACCCGGCTTTTTAGACTTTTTCCCAGTTCTTTTATTATCAGGCACCATATTTCCGAAATGGGGGAAATGTTTTCCCGGATTATTTCCGGTTCTCTGCTCTCCTTCCACACCACATAGCCTCCGCCTCCAAAAACTCCTCCTTCAAACAGATGCCAGATTTCTCTGCACCGCCTGGCCGCATCCTCATAAGACAAAGAAGTGGCAAAAAACAGCCTTGTGCCTGTATGGTTTAAAAGTTCTAAATCCGTCCTGGCAGATTGAGATACCCTTCCAGCTTCCCCATCTTTTTCTCTGTTTTTCTCCGGAATCAGGGTTCCATCAATATCAAGAAATACCGCCTTTGCTTTTCTGGGAATACGGAATAATGGATAGGCTCCAAAAATCATTTGATTCATCACATCTGACCGCCCTCCATATGCCAGATAACAAGAACACAGCTTTCTTCTGCATACAGGGTGTTCCAAAACTTCTCTAAGTCTTTCCGATGTTTCATCATTTGTAAAATCATACCAGTTTTCTGTTCTGGCCTGACTGATATTGCAGCTTTTCAGAGTCCCGTCTCCTTCCACAAACACCCGCCCCCTGCACTGCTCGGCAGAAGCCTTTACCGGTACCAGTTCCCGCAGAAAGAATGGATCCAGTTCTGTAAAAGCGTCTTGCTCTTTCTGGCTGTAAGGCCGCTTCAAACCATCCATTTTATTAATCCACAAATACAGATCCTCTGAAAGAAGTTTTCTAAGCCGCCTGAGTTCTCCCAGATTTTCAGGATTTCCAACAGCACCGGCGCATACCAGAACTCCTGCGTCTAAAAGACTCCTGCATTTTTGTGCAAATGTGTCTGCTGTCTCCATTTCCGGATGAAAAGTCGCCCAAAGACGAAGCTTTTCCCTTCTTCCCCCTGACTGTTCATATAGTTCAAGAGAGCGATCTATGGAAAAGCTCAAATTGGTCTGGGCTCCCAAAATTTCCATACTTTTCAGAGCCGAAAGTCTCCCCAGTCCCTGCCAGTACCAACTGTGGATCAGTGCCTCCCCATAGGGGACAACCATCAGACCTCCTATAGAGAGACTGCCTTTCTTACTTTCATGGTTTATCACACTTTCCAAAAACTGTTCCCAGTGCTGCCTGTCCTCATTGTACTCCTTTGCCGATCCTCTGTGTTTTGAAAAAGGGCAGTAGCTGCACCAATAATTACAGCTTTTTAAACTGCCCCTGTAAAGAATCATGGTTTTCCCCATACAGTTCCTCCCACTCTTCCATCTTTTTGCGTATATCCGGCGAAATAAGCATTGGTCCCAGATTGTCTGAAACTTTTAATCCTTTATCCGTAAGACCTAAAAATCCCTGATTCCTGGACAAAAAGTCCTGTTCTATCCATTGTTCCAGTAATGGAAAATCTTTTAAAAGCCAAGTTCCAAAACATCTTTCATATTCTTCCTCCAAAATGCCTGGGCGAATCAACAGGTGGCGGATCACATACCTTGCTTTTTCTTCTTCTCTGGATAAAAATATCCCATGGGTAATCTGTGTAAAATCCCTGGTATTTTCAAACTGCTCTAATTCCTTCAGGCAATCGTTTCTTGTAATCGCATAGGGTGTACAAAAATGCAGATTACCCAGGTAACTCCTTCCCCCGCAGCCCAATGCCAGGCAGGAGCCAAAACCGCAGTCAGAAAACGTCCTGTCCCCTGCATTTTGTCTTACAAACCGTCTCATAGAATCCTGTCTGTATCCCATCTGCACAAGATAGCGGGCGCCAGCCTCATATTCTCTTTGAGCTCTCCAAGGATCTAAAACCATGCCTTCCCTTATGTCCTTTATTAGGCCTGCCCCATGTTTTACATAGAGTGGATACAGAAAGATTTCCTCTGGTCTGTACGATTCGGCTTCCTTTAAAGTCTCTAAAAATGATTCCTCTGTCTGGCCGGGAATCCCATAAATAAAGTCCAGATTAAGACATGGAAACTCATACGACTTTAATTGATGCAATGCCATTCTGACCCGGCAAACGCTGTGGCTGCGCCTTAGGGTTCTAAGTTCTTCTTCCTGAAAACTCTGAATTCCCATGCTGACTCTGGTGACTCCCCTTGACTTTAAAAGCTCCAGTTTCTCTTTTGTTGTCTGATTTGGTGCAGTCTCGATCACAATCTCTTTATTCTTTTCCAGTGCAATGCCTTTTTCCACCATGTCAAAAACGCGCTCCAACTGCTTTTTGGTTAGATAAAGAGGCGTTCCTCCTCCTATGGTAAAGCTGGAAAATTTTGCCTGAACAGAGGATAATATTTCCCCATACTGCTGTATTTGTCTTTCCACTGCATCTAAATACCGGTCTATGGATTCTGTCTTTTCCCCAGTTACAGAAAACAGGTTGCAGTATCCGCATTTGGTTTCACAGAAAGGAATATGCAGGTAAAGTCCATTGCCTCCACCTCTCAGTCTTTCTCCATAGTCCCTTAAATTCACGCCTTTTAACGGTCTGTAAGCCGTCTTGTGGGGATAGCTATACATATATTGGATGTATGGATTCATAATCCTCCTTCTCTCACAGGAAAAAATGTTTATAGGGAACTGTAGTAACAGCCGGATGATTAATGCCATGAAACTGGCAGTCATCCTCTCCATAACAGGTGCCATGGTCTGAACAGCAGATAACAAACGCGCCTCCCCGCTTTTTCTTCCATCCCTCAAATAACCGTCCCAATTCTCCATCTGCATATCTTAAGGCTGCCTTGTGACTTTCTATACTGTCTTTTCTGGCTCCTTCCAGATAAAAATAATTGGGGTAATGAATGGCATCAATATTTAAATATAGAAAAATAGGGTGATTCTTATCCGCCTTGTCAATCCGTCTCAGCAAGAAATCCACCTGGTTTTTGGCACTGTTTTTCACCCCGCATCCAAACGCCGGAGTCCAGTAACTTTTCTGAAAATAACCTGGAAATACCTTTCCCAAATCAGAACGCTTGTCAAAAAATGCTACACCGCCTACACACCAGGTATCATACCCTTCTTTTTCCAGACCTTCCATAATCGTGCTTCCCTCAAAGGCATAGCTTCCTTCAGGTCCTGTGCTCCCCATCCCAATCTGTTTTGGAAAAAACAGCATTTCCCTGTCTAACAGACTCTTTGCTTCATAGGGACAGGGCAAAAATCCTGCAAACATGGCGTGATGGGATGGATATGTAAAATTTCCCGGAGCCTGGCGTTTCTGCCATGGCCCATACTGATTTAATACTGGCGTATTCCCCTTTTCCTCTTCACTGACAGCCGCATCATACCTAAGCGTATCCAGACAGATCAGTAAAATATCCTGGCAATTTACCACCTGCCTCATATCTACAGAAGGCTTTGCCTTATTTTGGGAACCTCTAAAACTGTGAAACGGAATCTCTCCAGTTGTTTTTTTCTCATTGTCTTCCACACAGCCACCTCTTTATCATCTTTGCCTGATGTTGGTAAATACTATTTTTATCATAAATATCCTGGTAAATCAAATCTCCCTGACCATTCATCTCGATCACCCTGGGTTTAAAACTCCCTTTTTCCAGCAAAATATCGATCCCAACGCTTCTCAGCCCCTGAAAGCTTCCTGCAGCTCTTTTGCACAGTTCTTCTATCTCCTCAACAGTTGAAACAGTAAGTCCCAATTCTGATGCTTTCAGCGGATGGTTATTCAAGTGCAGGTTGGTAACAGGTCCTTTTGACAGTCTGGCCAGCATAAAATCCGTTTGCCCATCCTGCACTACTGCCCTCAAATCATAGGAAAATCCCTGGTGCTGCGCCTTGGCATACCACCGTTCCACGATACAGTCCAGCGATAACAGCCTGTTTAGAAAAGTCATCACCTGCTCTCTGTCTGTAAAACGCCGAAGCCGCTTGGTATTCACCAGGCGGCCTGTCTGAGGATCTTCCATCCCACAGGTATAAAGCGTCATATTTCCTGTTCTTTTCTGATAGCGGAAAGCAGCAATCCCTGCTGCGCCAGAACCTTTCACCGGCTTTATGAATACCTGAAACATGCCATAATGAGCCATGGCCATAAGAAGATGTTCTCCGTCCGATATGTCTCCTTCCAAGGTTTCTGTCACCGGTATTTCCCTGTTTTTAAGGACTTTCTTGCATCCTTTTTTATCAAGAAGCTGCAAAATAGCCTGCGGCGAATTAAGAAACCGGATATGTTCCCTTTCTCCCAGAATTTCTAACTGTTCCAGAAACGTCTCATAATTGGATGTTAAACCACCCAGTTCCTCCAGACAGCAGCTGGTCCAGACAGGAGGATCTATTTTTAAAAACAGTTCTTTTTGCTCCCATCCTTTTGGCAGGCTCTTTTCCCTCCAAAATGTCTCCCAGTCCCAGAACTCTATAGGTGCTCCCTGGTCCCTCATAGCCTTTTTTAGATGGAGAGTCCGCTTGGTTTTTGGATTTCCCAGAAGAACCGCCTGTCTCATTCTGTCAGCATGGCGTTCATCCATATTTCGCCATGATAGATTTCCGCTTCATTTTCTTCAGAAGCATCCAGTTCTATTGGAAGCCTTTTCAATTCCTGCACCATACTCTCTGACATATAGTGATAATGAACATCTAGAGTTTTTACATTCGGATGGGCTGGAAGCTTCTCTAAAAGCAGCTTTCCGCCTTTGTCTGTCAGTGTGCCATTGGCTAAATCCAGAGTATGAATCTGTGCCATATATTTGCTTTCCAGAACTGCCTCTGCCAGTTCATCCTGAATCTCACTATCTTCAATTCCCAAATATTCCAGCTTTGGAAAATCTGATTGTTCCAAAAGTGTCCGTACACTATCTGCATCCCCATCAAAGCCATAGTTATCAATCCCAATATAAAGAACCAGCTTTTTCAGATTTGGCAGCTTAGCCTTCTGAATGGAATTCATAACAGAGACAGGAAGTCCTCCGCAAATAATGGTCAGTGATTCCAGACCCTCATGCTCTATCTCCCCAAGAATCAATTCTTCACTTCCCTTAACAGTCAATTCTTTTAACTGTGGCATGGCGCTCCATAAAGTCTGGTAATTTCCCTGGATAATCCAGGATACTTCGCAGTCTTCATAGTCCATATCCCCTACAAACAACTTCTCCACATGAGAAAAAGCATCCCGGTTATTTACAATGCCATCTAAAATTGCCTGACAGCTTTCCTCACAGGGATTTCCCCAACAGCCAATAATCAAATCTGTAACTTCCAAAAACTCCGGATCCGCCATAATATCCTCTATCATGGCAGCGGAATTCTTCCCCTCCTCATACTGTTCATAGTCATAAAAATACTTTTTTGTTTTTCCCATAAAAACCTCCTTATGTTAGTTCTGTTATACTTATTTTACTTCTCTTAAGTATTTCATTGCCTTTCTGCGCATAGCTATATGCTGCCTCCCTATTTATGGTACGGCGCCCCGGAAAGGATTCGGTAACTGCGGTAAATCTGTTCCAGCAAAATAACCCTCATAAGCTGGTGAGGAAATGTCATTTTTGAAAAACTGAGCTGGCAGTCAGCCCGTCTTAGTACCTCATCTGAAAGTCCCAGAGAACCGCCGATTACAAATGCAATATGGCTGACGCCTCCAATTCCCAGAGAGCCTATTTTTTCGGCCAGTTCTTCTGAAGTCAGCATTTTTCCCTGAATCGCCAGCGCGATCACATACATGCCTTCCTTCATATGATTTAAAATTCTCTGTCCCTCTTTTTCTTTAATCTGTTCCTCTGCCAGAGCACTTGCCTGATCCGGTGTCTTTTCATCTGCCACCTGAATGATTTCCAGCTTGCAGTAACGGCTAAGACGCTTTGAATACTCCCCTATTGCCTGCTCCAGATATTTTTCTTTTATCTTTCCTACTGTAATCAGGGTGATTTTCATACTTTATCCCGGCCTTTCCCAAACTCCAGAATCATATCGTACCACACTGCACCTCCATGAACAGACGCAGACACACCCAAATTCTGATAGCCGAATTTCTCATAGTAATGGATCAATTTATCCTTACAGGTCAAAATCACTCCATCCCGTCCCTGCTTTTTAGCCTCCTCAATCATCCGATTCATTAAAGCAGCCGCCACGCCCTGACGTCTAGCCTTTTTTGCCACATCCAGTCCAAAAATGCTCTGATACCGGCCATCTTTTTTGTGCCAGCTAACATCCTCAAACATTTCATCGCAAATTTTCTGACAATCCACTGCAGCTCCGTTGATAAACCCGATTATCTCCTGGGGACAGCCGTCTTTTACCTCTTCTGCCACAAAAAAGCATTCTGGAAAAGCAGTCAGACGCTTTTTAAGGGAATCCTCGTTTGCCGCCTCTGCTGCCGGAAAACACTCTGCCTCTACTCCTGCAATTGCCTTTACGTCTTCTATTCTTCCCTGTCTTATCTGATAAGTCATTTTTCTCTCTTCTTTCTCATATATTAAAAAAAATCAATCCATAGGGATGATTGGTCTATGAAACATCCTTTTCCCAAAAAACATCTTACCGCCTTTGGCCTGGCGGCTCTCTTTTGCTTTTCATTTTTTGCAGGCCAGATGACGGCCCGCTTTACCTTAAGCCGTCCGGCATCCTCCCATATCCTTCAAAATGCATCCGATGGCAACTGGGGCTTAAGCTTTCAAACCCAGGGCCAAACTCCTGTGGGCAACGCCACTTCTGATTATCTGAAACAGTACAGGGCCTGTTATGCTGGTTCTCCTGATGAAAAGGTGATTTATCTCACCTTTGACGCCGGATATGAAAACGGCAATACCGCCCCGATTTTGGATGCCCTAAAAAAACACAATGCACCAGCAGCTTTTTTTCTGGTAGGCAATTATCTGGAAACCAGCCCGGATTTAGTAAAAAGAATGGTAAATGAAGGCCACATTGTAGCCAATCATACCTACCACCACCCGGATATGTCTAAAATTTCCACTGCCGATACGTTTCAAAAAGAACTGACGGATTTGGAAACCCTGTTTCAGCAGATAACTGGTACGTCCATGCCGAAGTTTTACCGCCCTCCCCAGGGAAAATACAGCGAAGACAATCTGAAAATGGCAAATGACATGGGGTATACCACATTTTTCTGGAGTCTGGCTTATGTAGACTGGTACCAGGATAAGCAGCCGTCAAAAGAAGAAGCGTTTGACAAACTGATTAACCGGATTCATCCAGGAGCCGTTGTTCTGCTCCACAGCACCTCCAGCACCAATGCAGATATTTTAGATGAACTTCTCACCAAATGGGAAGAGATGGGATATCGGTTTGAATCTATTGACAAATTGGCAGAAACCCTGTAATACCGGGTTTCTGCTTGTTTCTAAAGTAAACCATCTTCTTTATTTGGCGCGAAAATAGTATCCTACACCCCACTTGGTATGGACGTATTTCGGATCGCTTGGGCTTGGCTCAATTTTTTCCCGCAGCCTTCTCACATGAACGTCTACTGTGCGGACATCGCCAGTATCCATGGCCCGATTGCCCCATACAAGGGCCAGTAAAGACTCCCTGCTGTAAACCTTGTTAGGATTGCACACTAAAAGTTCCAGAAGGTCAAACTCCTTTGCTGTCAGATTAATCTCTTTTTCGCCGATAAACACTCTTCGGCTGTCCATATCCAGTTTTAAATCTCCTGCAATCATCACATGATTTTCCGGACCCTGGTTCTTTTTCTTATTTTTGGCGCTGCGGCGCATAATCGCTTTGATTCTGGCCTTAACCTCTAAAATATTAAAGGGCTTGGTGATGTAATCATCTGCCCCGTATTCCAGTCCCAGAATTTTATCCATATCGCCGCCCTTAGCAGTCAGCATAATAATCGGCACTTCGGAAAATTCCCGAATCGCCTGACACACTTCATATCCGTCTGCTTTTGGAAGCATCACATCCAGCAAAATAATGTCGTATTCTTTCTGACGCGCCTTCTCAATGGCTTCTTCGCCGTCATATGCGCAGTCTACCTCCATGTCATCCTGTTCTAAACTGAACCGGATTCCTTTTACAATCAACTTCTCATCATCCACTACTAATACTCGCGCCATGTTCCACCTCTGATTTATGTACTGCCGTCTTTAAACGGTAATTTTATCTTTTATCTTTTCAAATACTGCGTCTTTGATGCCGGGAACCTGCTTAATCTCCTCAATAGACTCAAAAGGTCCATGCTCCTGCCGATATGTTATAATATCCTGAGCCCTGGATTCCCCAATCCCTCCAAGAGCGGTAAGTTCGCTGATCCCGGCTGTGTTAAGATTTACTTTTCCTTCTTCCTCCGAAAAAGGAACCTGGGAAAGAGTCTGGGCTTCTTCTCTGGTGGGAATCTGGATTTTCATACTGTCTTCCAGAAGTTGGGCCAGATTCAGGGCATCTTTTGCCGCCTCTTCTGAAAACCCTCCTGCCGCCCCAACTGCGTCTAAAATCCTGTCTCCCTCAGACAATTCATAAACTCCCGGACTTTTCACTGCACCGCACACATGAACCAAAAGAACCGCTGGTTTTAGAGACTCCTTTACAGTCTCCATCTTTCCAGACTCTGTTTCCAGCATATCCTGTGTGCAGTCTTCTGCCTGGTTTTCGGCATTTAAAATCATTTCCTCCTTCCGGCTGTCACATCCGGTACTCAAGTACAGTGCCAAAAGAAGGAGAGGCAGCAGGACTGCTGCCTTCCGGCATTTTTTTATAAAATTTTTCAATGGCTTCCTCCTTAATAGGATGCCGTCTCAGCCTATACTCTATTCTACCCAATGGACCTTTTAAATACAAGCATTATTTTTTAAAAATTACAATCCCTAAAATGGCAACTGCTGCCCCTAAAAGTTTTCTCCATTCAAAGTCTGCCTGTTCCACTCCAAACATGCCGAATACTTCAATACAGTAAGCCACAATAATCTGGGCAACTACAATCAAAAGAGCCGACTGGGCAGGGCCTAAGCTTCCCACACTTTTGATTACTGTATAGGTAATGAAAGCCCCAAGAATTCCTCCCAGCAGCATGTATTTCGGCTCTACCTGCCAAAGTCCTCCTATCTGCTCCCTGCCGGTAAACAGCCACATAGCCAGACAGGCCGCAAATGCTGTCAGCTGCACCCACCCGGCTGATACCCAAATACTGGTCTGCTTGGTCACCTCTGTATTAAATACTCCCTGAATGCTCATCAGAGCGCCTGAAATCAGCGCAATTATCCATCCTGCCATTTTTCTGTTCCGCCTCTCTGTAAACTTTCTCTTGTGATGCTTAGATTTCCCAAAAATCCGGTTCCTATTCCTGTCAGGACTGCCTGATCCGAAAAAGCTTATGGTTGTATTATATCTGAACATGTACACATCATTACTTTTATGATATACTACCGCTGTAAAGTGAAACAATTCCTCAGTTTACCGCAAAGAAAGGATCTGTTGCCATGGCAATACCTCAAAAACAGTTTTACACTGAAGCTGACTGCTGCGCTCTTTTAGAAGACGTATGGACCGAACTGATAGACTATCAGTAATCATAAGAGATTGGAGGGCCTGACATGTTTGACGTAGAGCAAATCAAAAGTTTAAATGATTTAGAGCTAATGGTTTATGAATATATTGTAAAAAATCCAGACAAGGTAAAATATATGCGGATACGGGAACTGGCCTCTGAAGTCCATGTCTCTACCTCTACTATTCTCCGTTTCTGCAAAAAGATGGGCTGCGGCGGCTACGCAGAATTTAAGCTGCAGTTTCGGGAGCATTTAAATCCCAAAAACCAGGCCCAGATACAGGATGATATTTCCGAAGTCATTGATTTTCTTAAAAAGACCTCTTCTGAAGAGTTTGAAAACAAGCTGGATTTTCTGGCAGAGATCATTTTTGAAGCAGACAACGTTTTTTTAGTGGGAAGCGGAATGTCCGGTATTGTAGCCAAATACGGCGCACGCTACTTTTCCAGTATGGGAAAATTTTGTCTTTACATCGACGAACCCCATTATCCCACAGAAAGTCAGTTCATCGACAATTCCTTTGTAATCGTATTCTCTGTATCCGGCGAGTCCAGGGATACCATTGGCCACGTAACCAGATTTAAAGAAAAGAACTGTCGGATTTTAAGCATTACCAATACGGAAAACTGCACCATTGCCAAACTGTCCGATTATAACATCGCCTATTATGTCACCTATATGAAATTAAAAGATTACGATGTTACCACCCAGCTGCCTGCCATCAGCATTGTAGAACGTCTCGGAAAAAAACTTTACAGAAACAGTGTGTTACTTAAAAAAAACAAGTGATTCGATGTGTCACTTGTTTTTTTAGTGCCAAAAGACGCTGACAAACGCCCTGTTCTTTTCTATAATGCCCTTATCACACAAACCTTAGGGAGGAAAAAAACATGGCAAGAGATTATGCGGTTGTATCGAAAAATATCGCAGAACACATTGGCGGTGCAGACAACATCGCAAGCGTTACCCATTGCATGACCCGTCTTCGTTTTGTACTAAAAGATGAAACTCTGGCAAATGATGAGGCTGTGAAAGCCATCGACGGTGTAATGGGACTGGTAAAACAGGGAGGACAGTATCAGATTATTATTGGCAATCATGTGGAGTCTGCTTATCAGGAAATTTTAAAAATGGGCAATTTCGGCGATGAAAGCCTGATTGCAAAAGGAGAAAAGAAAGAACCATTAACTCTAAAAAAAATCGGCAATAATATCCTGGATGCCATCGTGGGAACCATGTCTCCCCTGATTCCGGCCATTATCGGCGGTTCCATGGTAAAACTGCTGGTCATGCTTCTCGGAATGGCAGGTATCCTGTCAGCTGATTCTGAAACTTATAAAATTCTAAACACCATTGGTGACGGCGCTTTTTATTTCCTGCCGATTATGGTAGCTGCATCTGCGTCTAGGAAATTTAAAACAGATATGTTCTTAGCCATTGCCATCGGCGGTGTGTTGATTCATCCGGATTTCAGAACCATGATGGAAGCCGTAACCGTAGGCGATACAGCAGCTCACTTTTTCGGTATTCCCATTGCTTCTGTAAAATACACTTATACCGTCATTCCTGCTCTGTGCATGACCTGGATTTTATCTTATATTGAGCGGGGAATTGACAAGATTACTCCAGCAGTGACCAAAAATTTCCTAAAGCCTATGCTCATCATCCTGGTTGCTGCCCCCATTGCAATCTTAATTATCGGCCCTGCCGGTGTGTATCTGGGTGAAGGAATTTCTGCATTTGTATTCTTTGTACAGTCAAAGCTGGGATTTTTAGCTGTTGGAATCATGGGTGCACTCTGGCCGCTTCTGGTTATTACCGGTATGCACCGCGTATTTACTCCGACTATTTTGCAGACCATTTCGGAAACTGGCATGGAAGGCACTGTAATGCCTTCTGAGATTGGCGCCAATTTGTCTTTAGGCGGCGTTTCTCTTGCAGTAGCCCTCAAAACCAAAAACAGCGAACTCCGCCAGACTGCTCTTGCAGCCGCTTCTTCTGCACTGATTGCGGGCACTACAGAACCGGCTCTCTACGGTGTGGCAGTCCGCTTAAAGCGCCCGTTGATTGCCTCTTTAATTACCGGATTTGTCTGCGGCTGTCTGGCAGGGATCGGCGGCCTGGCCAGCCGTTCCATGGTATCGCCAAGTGTCCTGACCGGCGTACAGTTTATTGATCCGGCAAATCCCGGACGCAGTATTGCATGGATTGCAGGCATTACGATTTTGTCCATTGTACTGTCCTTTATCTTAACACTGGTCATTGGATTTGAAGACATTCCAGAAGAGGAGAACTAACATTGAGTGATTTTAAAATACCGGATCATTTCCTGTGGGGAGGCGCTATTTCCGCAAATCAGGCGGAAGGCGCCTACCGGGAAGGCGGCCGGGGAATCAGCAACATTGATTTGATTCCCCATGGCATTAAACGCATGGACGTAAAACTTGGGAACGTCCCTTATCCTGAAATGGATGAACATTCCTATTATCCCAGCCACGAAGCAGTTGATTTTTATCATCACTATAAAGAAGATTTAGCCCTAATGGGAGAACTTGGCCTGAAAGTGTTCCGCACTTCTATTTCCTGGTCCCGCCTCTATCCTCAGGGAGACGAAGAATCTCCTAATCCGGATGGAATTGCATTCTATAAAAATGTTTTTAAAGAATGTCAAAAATACGGTATGGAGCCACTGGTTACTTTGTGTCACTTTGATATTCCGGCAAATTTAATTGCCAAATACGGCTCCTGGAGAAACAGAAAAGTGGCAGATCATTTTCTCCGGTATGCCAAAACCTGTTTTAAAGAATTCTCCGGCCTTGTAAAATACTGGCTGACATTTAATGAAATCAATATTGTGCTTCACAGTCCTTTTTCCGGGGCAGGAATTGCTTTTAAGGAAAATGAAAACCGGAATCAGGTCATCTACCAGGCAGCCCACCACATGTTAGTTGCCAGTGCTCTGGCAACCAAAGAAGCCCATGAGCAAAATCCGGAAAACAAAGTCGGCTGTATGTTGGCAGGAGGCAGTTTCTATCCTTATTCCTGCAATCCCCAGGATGTGTGGGAATCTGTAAAAAAAGAGCAGGAAAATTTATTTTTTATTGACGTGCAGGTGCGCGGACATTACCCCAGTTATGCCAAAAAACTCTTTGCTGAAAAACATGTATGTCTGGACATAAAAGACGGAGATCTGGAAAGCCTGAAACACACTGTAGATTTTATCTCCTTCAGCTATTACGCCAGCCGCTGTGTGGCCGCCGACATGGATGGAAAAACTGCTAATGAGGGAAATGTCGTCCGATCCGTAAAAAATCCCTGGCTGAACATGAGTCAGTGGGGCTGGGCCATCGATCCTCTGGGACTTCGCATTACCATGAACCAGTTGTATGACCGGTATCAGAAACCTCTTTTTATTGTAGAAAACGGTCTTGGCGCAAAGGATGTGATCCATGCTGACGGAACCATACAGGATGACTACCGGATTGATTATCTGAGGCAGCACATTGAAGCCATGAAATCAGCCATGGAAGACGGTGTAGACTTAATGGGCTATATTGTGTGGAGCTGCATTGATTTAGTATCTGCCTCCACTGGTGAAATGAGCAAACGGTACGGTTTTGTTTATGTTGATAAAGACGATGAAGGAGGAGGAAGTCAAAAACGCAGAAAAAAAGCATCCTTTGACTGGTACAAATCTGTTATTCAAACTAATGGTGAAATGATTTGACTTTTCCGCCGATTGGCGGTATACTGCTTGAGAATTAATTACATAGACACGCTAGGGGAGCTTAACGCTGAGATTGGGACTTTTATAAAGATTCCTGACCCTCACTACTTGAACCGGATAATACCGGCGTAAGGAAGCATCAAATATGGTTTCATAATTTTCTTTTGCTGTATTTGAACAAGCCGCCCCTCCTGTCAATCAAGGAGGTTTTTTTATGTATGATTTTCTGGTAACTGCAGAAGGCGGCCTGACGGCCGCCGGTTACGGCATCTTTATTGCCGCCGCCATTCTTCTTTTCCTGTTGGGCGGACTGGCAAGGGGCAAAAGCAAAAAAGGACAGAGTCTGTCCACCAAGCAGTTGGTATTCTGCGCAATGGCTATGGCTCTATCCTTTCTCACATCCTACATAAAGCTGTTTTCCGCTCCCTGGGGCGGATCCATTACTCTGTGCAGCATGCTGTTTATCTGTCTTATCGGCAACTGGTATGGAGTGCGGGCAGGAATTTTAACCGGACTTGCCTATGGAATCCTTCAGTTTTTACAGGAACCTTTTGTTCTTTCCCTCTTTCAGGTATGCTGCGATTATGTGCTGGCCTTTGCCGCACTGGGACTTGCAGGACTGTTCTGCAAATCCAAAAACGGCCTGATAAAAGGATATCTTGCCGGTATTCTGGCCCGCGGCGCATTCCATGCACTGGGCGGATATTTATACTGGATGGAGTATATGCCGGAAAATTTCCCCCAGGCTCTGCGCCCTGTCTACCCCATTGTATATAACTACTCCTACATCCTGGCAGAAGGAATTATCACGATTATCATTATTTCCCTTCCGCCTGTTGCAAAAGCGCTGGCTCAGGTCCGCCGCAGAGCAACCGAAGCATAATCGTTACACCATCCGCTGGTGCTATCCTCTGCGCTGCATGGCAGCCCTTACCAGGTGCTTTGCCAGCACAGAGGTAGTGACAGCGCCTACGCCTCCCGGCACCGGCGTAGCCATAGACGCAGTTTCCTTAAGCGACTCAAAATCCACATCTCCGCAAAGATTTCCGTCTGTATCCACATTAATTCCCACATCAATTACCACTGCATCTTTCCTGACACAGGATTTATCTAACATCTTTGCCTTTCCGGCTGCAGCAATTAAAATTTCCCCCTCTTTACAAACAGCCTGCAGATTTTTTGTGCGCGTATGACAGATGGTCACTGTTGCATGTTCCTTTAGAAGCAGCAAGGACAAAGGACGTCCCACCACCATGCTGCGTCCCACAATGACTGCCCGTTTTCCGGCAATCTCCACGCCTCCTGCCTTCAGCACCTCTATAACTGCCTCCGCAGTACAGGGCGCAAATCCAGACTCATCCCCAGCGCATACTTTGGCGATGTTTACCGGACAAATCCCATCCAAATCCTTAGCCGGATCGATCAGTCCGGCAATCCGTTCTTCCTCAATCTGCTTTGGAAGGGGACGAAACAGCAAAATTCCGTCGGTCTCCTCATCCTCATTGATTTTTAAAAATTCTTTTTCAAATTCCTCATGGGAAATGTCCTGCGGGAACGCATAAACTTCTGCCAGAAGTCCCAGCTTTTCCATGCGCCTTAGCGCCCCTCTCTCATAGGAAAGGTCATCCGGCCGCTCTCCCACCCGTACAATGGCAAGTTTGGGAATCCGTTTCTGCTCTGTCTTAAACTCCTGTAATTTTGTCTCTATCTCCCGCTGAATGTTTGCAGATACGGCTGCCCCTTTTAATGTAATCATCCTCGTAGTTCTCTCCTTACTGTCTCGTAAATCTGATCCGCTTTTTTCAGTCCGGCATCAAGCATTTCATCTGCCTCTCTATTCAGTGTTTCGGCCAGTTTTCTATCTTTCATGGATTTGGTATTGATGTATACATTCATCACTGCTCCCCCAAGAGCTGTCCGGATAAACTGCACTCCCACTCCCACATCACTTACTGCCATAACACTTCCCTTCTCTTGCAAAACTGCCAGAATATCCAGCATTTTTAAGGATTCTCTCATAATCTCCATAGGGACTTTGCTGGCTGCCAGAAGGTTTTCTTCCATTGCTTTCTCTTTGTAAGCCTTTTCTTCCTCAGTAACAGAAGGAAGGCGGTAACAGGCAGCCAGCGGAGCAAATACTCTGGCATCTTCATCTGCCAACCAGAACAGGCGGGTTTGAATCTGTTTCATCGAACCAAGCAGTTCTTTCACTTCGGACTCCACATCCGCGTATTTCTTTTTTCCAACTGTCAGGTTTGCCACCATCTGTCCCAGAGCATTTCCCATAACCCCTGCCAGAGCAGATGCACCGCCTCCGCCAGGTGTAGGGGACTTGGAAGATAACTCTGCCATAAATCCCTGTATTGTCTGTGTTCTTACCTCCATGTCGTCTCCTTTCCTTAGTAACTGTGATTACATCAATTATTTTGGCTTACCAGTTTTCTGTTTCCAAAATGTCGCATATCACTCCCTACCTTCATTCGCTATATTATTTATCTCGGTCCCAAGAACTTATCCCCATTCAAGTGTATCATGTGCTCCGGCATCTCGGCAATCCAAACTTCCGTTTCCCATGCCAGTGTCTCAGAAAATTTCTTATATGTTTTAAAATCCAAAAAAGCTGTAACAAAAATCTTCCCATCTGTAACATTTTCGGTCATCTCTGTGATTTCAATGATGCGTTTGGGGTCCATCGGTCCTACAGAAGTTACAGATTCTATAAAATAAATCCAGTTTTTATCTTCTCTGTACAAAATAACATCGGGCATTTTGTCATGCAGAATAATTTCAAATCCCAACTCCATCAATTTTTCAACATTCTTAACCAAATCTTCTTCTGTAGTATCGCCCACATATAAACACTCTGCGTTAGGTGCGAATCTCGGAGCAAATTCTTCAATGATCGCCTTCTGCAATTCATTATGTTTTCCAGCAGAAAATTTAAAGTCTGCCCCATTGATTTTTACTGGCATCATTGTCATTCTCTTTTTTGAAGCGTAAATATCAATCAATTTATCATGGTATGTCAAAAAGCGATTTAAGGATTTTTGCCATTCCACAGACTGAAATGTTTTCAGCATCTTTAAAGTTTCTTCAGTAAGCCTATATCTGTAATTAGGACTGTTGGTTGCCTTTCCATTGTCTTCGACTAATGCTGCTGTTCTAAATCTATGCAACGCCTGTTTACGAAATGTTTCCCGACTATTTTCTGCATAAGTAGTCCCATAGAAGGTGTTAGAAAACTGAATAATATCATGAATACGAATCCATTCATTCTTTGCTTCGTCCCATCGCATATCCGATTTAATATCTGCCATTGCAAGCAGAACATAACAGCATATATCTGCTTGTTGTGCTTTCGGCATACCCACTAATTCCAAAAATTTTCTTGCTTCTTCAATTTTATCCACAATATCCCTCCAAAATCAAATCACAATTGGATTCCGATAAATCCTTTGTCTTCATCAATTTTCTGCCCATCTCTTGTATGCTTTCTATATCCGGCACAGGCATCGAATTTACTTCTGTAGAATTTACCTGCGTAGAACCATTCAAAATCCTGTAGTATTCATCATACAAAGTAGAATTAAAAAGTACATACAATCCATATACTAAACACTCTGACATCTCTCCCAGCAATCCATCAATAAAATTGATTTTATTTTGTGTACTAATTTTCTCATATTGTGAGTAATTCTTTGCCAAATAAATTCCGCATTGTAATCTACGTGGTTCCTCTTTTGCTGTAAATCTCTTTACAAACAAATAATTTTTATTGTCCTGCATAAGTCCACGCCTGTCTGTTACCACATATTCATGCTCTTTCCGAATCGGAAACTGCACTGTTCCTTGTTTAATATGCTGTGAATAGAACAGTGGAATCGCACCCTTTTCTTCCTCATCACGAAGTATATCACGATTTCTAAAATCTACAGTCAATCCCGTTTTCATTTTAACGCCTATGTCCGGTAATGTGCAATTAAACCTGTGCAAGCGTTCTAATACATCCACTTCTTCATTATTTGTTACTAAATATACATAGTAATCTTCTCCCGAAACCACCAGAGAATATGGCACTGTCAAAGAAGTTATTTCATCAAAATCTTTATTTGATTTAGAAGAAGTAATCTTTACTTCTTCTGGACTTTTATTTGTTTTTCTAACTTTTATGATGATTGTTTCCTGTAAAACCTCTTCTTTATCAAACACTTTGTTTCGGCTAACAAACAAATGAATGTGTTCTAATTTCCCCTGTGTCAAAAAATATTGACGAAATCGTTTAAAATATGCCCCTGATGTCCATGAACGTGGAATAATATAGACCATTTCACCATTATCTTTCAAATTAAAGAGTCCCATAGCAGCAAATATAAAATACATATTCGGCGCTCCATAGCAAACCTCCGGCATAGCCGTTGCCTCTGGTGCATCTTTTGGTATTTTCATATATGGTGGATTTCCAATCACATAATCAAATTTCGGTGGGTTATCACTTCCTCCTATCATCGAATTAAAATCTAAATATTGACTTGTTATATAGTTTTCTGTCTTAATATCATATTCGATTTTTTTTGTTGAATATTTTTTACAATACTCCAAATTTTCTTTTAAAAGTTCTAAGACATTTTCATCGTTCTCATAACAAACCAACTCAATTTCTGCTATATAATCAAACTGCTCAATCCATTCAATAAAAGCGCATGATAATATACCAGAACCTGCACCAGCATCCAAAACCGTAATACATGACTTTCCCACCGGATGTTCATATAAACTTGCCATAAATCTTGCAGTTTCCATACTTGTAAAAAACTGTCCATATTTCTTTCGTTCTTTTTTAGGCATACTTTCTATATACAAATTTGTGAGTTCAATAATTTTCTCCAACACTTCATCTCACCTCATGCTTATCTACATACATCAATTATACTCTATCATTCTATCAATTTCAACACATTTTAGAACAAATGTTCTTATTGCAGTCTTTGAATTTATTCCTATACTATATCTTATTTTCATCTAAAAATCTATCCAAACAAGCTATCACTTGCTGTCTTTTGCCAAGACACCACCGAGAATACCTGCGCCAAAAAACCTTACCAACTTTCAGCTTCATTTCTGAAAATCAGTAAGGCTTTTGTGTTATTGAAGTATTTTATTTTCCAATTATTGCTACTAACCGGGATATCATCTCATCAATCTCCGATTTTCCTGCAATCAGAGGAGGAATCAGCCGGATGGTATTCCCCGCCGCAGTGATCAGCACCAGATTCTCTTCCAGCAAAGCCTTTTTTGCCGTCTCTCCTGCTGATATATCAGAGCAAAGTTCCAAGCCCTGCATCAGTCCCATTCCTCTGTGAGCTGCCACTGCCGGACAGGTATCCTTTAGCTCCTCTAATTTTTCCCACAAATATTGTCCCATTTCCTGCACATGGGTCAATAAGTCTCTCTCTTCAAAAATATCCAGCACAGATAAAGCCGCTGCACAAACCAGCGGATTTCCCCCGTAAGTACTTCCATGATCTCCTGGAACCATGGCCAAGGCTGCCTTCCCGCAGGCTAAAAATGCGCCGATCGGAACGCCATTTCCCAGCGCTTTTGCCACCGCCATCACATCTGGTTTTACCCCATAATGCTGCCATGCAAACATCCGGCCGGTGCGCCCCATTCCGCACTGAACTTCATCTAAAATCATCAGTATATCCAGATCATCGCACAGTTTGCGTATTCCCTGCAAAAACTCTTTTTCTGCCGGATAAATACCTCCTTCTCCCTGGATGGTCTCCAAAATTACTGCACAGGTCTGATCCGTTATAAGCTGTTTCACACTGTCCAGATTATTGTACTGAGCAAACTTAATCCCTGGTATCAGAGGCTGAAACGGCTCCTGGTAAGGCGCATTTCCGGTAACCGACAATGCCCCCATACTGCGCCCATGAAAAGAATGGGTCATGGCAATAATCTCTGCATCCTTCTGACAGGTTCCGCTTTTTTGTTTTTTATTATACGCATACCGGCGGGCAATTTTTAATGCGCCTTCAATGGCTTCTGTTCCGCTGTTGGTAAAAAACACTTTGTCCATTCCAGAAACTTTTAACAGCTTTTCTCCTGCTTTTACAGCCGGCTCATTGTAAAATAAATTGGATGTGTGAGTCAGTTTGTCGATCTGTTTTTTTACCGCCCTGCTGAAAGTCTCATCACCATATCCCAGGGCCATGACAGCAATTCCTGCGCCAAAATCTAAGTATTCTCTGCCCTCTGTATCATACAGATACATCCCTTTTCCATGGTCAAATACCACCGGAAACCGATTGTATGTCTTATAAAAAACCTGCTCTCCCAGGTTCATTAACTGCTCTTTATCTGCCATGATTATCCTCCTTGCTGCCGCTTACAATGGCCGTCCCGATTCCGTTATTGGTAAAGATTTCAAGCAGCAGGCAGTGGGGAATCCTGCCATCCAGAATATGCACCCGGTTTACCCCGTTTTCAATAGCATCTATGCAGTTTTGCAGTTTGGGAAGCATGCCGCCGCCTAACATGCCGCTGTCTACAAATGTTTTTGCCTCTGCTGCTGTCATCGCTGAAATCAGAGAACTTTTATCTTCATAATCCTTATAAACGCCTTCCACATCTGTTAAAAACGCCAGCTTTTCTGCGCTTACAGCCCTGGCAATGGCGCAGGCTGCATCGTCTGCATTAATATTGTAGCTTACATAATTGCTGTCAAATCCAATGGGGCAGATAATGGGAAGGAAATCTTTTTCCAGCAAATCGTAAATAATCTGCGGATTTACTTCTGTAATATTTCCTACAAAGCCAATATCCTGGCCGCCGGAAAGCTTTCTCTCGCATTTTAGCAGACAACCGTCTTTTCCGCTGATTCCCACTGCCTGACATCCCAGTTCATTCACCATCTGCACCAGACTTTTATTGACCTTATTTAACACCATTTCTACAATCTCCATGGTAGGTTCATCGGTAAAGCGAAGGCCGTTTACAAACCTGGGTTCCATGCCTACCTTGCTGACCCAGCGGCTGATCTCTTTGCCTCCTCCATGGATGATAATCGGTTTAAATCCAACTAACTTTAACAGCACAACGTCCTGGATCACGTGGCGTTTCAGCTCTTCATCTACCATAGCGCTGCCACCGTATTTTACCACGATAATCTTGCGGTTAAACCGCTGAATATAGGGCAGAGCTTCGATTAATGTCTCTGCCTTCTGCATAATTTCTGCCTCTAATTTCATCTTCATTTCCCCTTTTATTTTGGTGTTAAGAGCGGTAATCTGCGTTAATTTTTACATAGTCAAAGGTCAAATCGCATCCCCATGCTGTAGCAGAAGCATCTCCCATTTTAATATCTGCAGTGGCCGTTACCTCCGGCTGCGACAGGATTTCTGTTGCTTTTTCTTCGCTATATGGGAGGGCAACTCCGTTCTCTATAATCTTTAATTTGCCTGCTGCACTTTCAAAATACAAGTCTACCTGTTCCGGATCAAACTGCGCTCCCGAATACCCCATGGCGCATAAAATCCTGCCCCAGTTGGCATCATGCCCAAAGATGGCTGCCTTGGTAAGAGAGGAAGTAATAATGGATTTTGACAGGATTACTGCCTGTTTCTTGCTTTCTGCGCCCACTACTTTTACTTCAAATAAAGCTGTGCATCCTTCCCCGTCCCCTGCCATTTTTTTAGCCAAAGTTTCATTTATATAGTTTAATGCCCTGCAAAATTCCTGATAATCCTGATTCTTTTCTGTAATTTCCGGATTTCCTGCCTGTCCGTTTGCTAAAAGGAGAACCGTATCATTGGTGGAAGTGTCTCCATCTACAGAAATCATATTGTAGGTATCTTTCACATCCTCGCTCAGGGCCTCCTGCAAAAGTTCCTTTGAGATTGCTGCATCTGTGGTGACAAAGCTTAACATGGTGCACATATTGGGATGAATCATGCCCGATCCCTTGCACATGCCGCCAATTGTAACTGTTTTTCCACCTAAAATGATGGTAACTGCCGCCTCTTTTTTCTTTGTATCCGTCGTCATAATCGCCCTGGCAGCATTACTTCCCGCCTCTTTGGTGTCAGACAAAACAGGAGCCATTGTTTCGATTCCTGCTGTAATTTTGTCCATGGGAAGCTGCATGCCAATCACGCCGGTTGATGCCACTAAAACACTGCTTTCGGGAATATTCAGCGCCCTTGAAGCAGCCCTGGCAGTCTCTTTGCAGTATTCCATTCCCTCTGTGCTGGTACAGGCATTGGCAATTCCTGCATTTATTACCACTGCATGGGCGCTGGCGCCGCTTGCCACCTGGTTTTTATCCCATTTTACAGGGGCCGCTTTTACCAGATTTGTGGTAAATGTACCAGCTGACACGCAAGGACTTTTACTGTAAAGAAGCGCCATGTCCTGCCTGTTTTGATACTTAATTCCCGCTGCTGCTGAAGCTGCTAAAAACCCTATTGCCGCTGTCGCTCCGCCTTCTATTATTTTCATGATCCGGTCTCCTTTTTATCCAATGATGTTGGGGTCAAAAGCCCCCAACTACGATATCCACGGATTGTTCCGCGTTTCACACTCCCACAATCCTGATATCACCCAATAAATTTCGTAATATTTTCTTCATTTAAGATGAAATCATAGCAGTTGACATCCTCCCGTTCATTCCAGCCCACTCCCTGCCAGAATGCATTTCCCACCTGGTTGGATTTAAAGGCAATCAGACTGACCTTGTTGATGCCTTCCTCTTTCAGAGCATACATGCACCACTTAGCCATCTGGTGTCCAATGCCCTGTTTTCGATACTGTTTTTCCACGCATACGTGGTAAAAATAGCCGGTTCTCCCATCATGTCCGCATAGAATATTGCCAATAATCCGGCCGCTTTGGACTGCCACTACGCTGGTGGAAGGATTGCGCTTTAAAAACCTTGCTACCCCTTCCCTGGAATCGTCCAGAGAGCGGATTCCAAAGCCGGTTATAGTCTGCCACAATTTAAAAACCTGGTCATAATCTTCTATTTTCATGGGACGATACAAAATCTGCATGATACCTCCTTATGGGAACATTGGAATCTGCTTTAACCCCGTATTTTCCGGCAGGCCAAACAGCAGATTCATGTTTTGAACAGCCTGCCCCGCAGCGCCTTTTACCACATTGTCAATGGCTCCCATCATCACGATCCGGTTGGTTCTGGGATCAATTTTAAAGTTTATGTCTGCAAAATTGCTTCCTTCCACAAAGCGAGTCTGGGGAACCATGTCTTTTTCCAAAACCCGTACGAAATACTCATTCCCATAATAGCTGTCGTATACTGCTTTTACCTCTTCATGGGAAACATTTTTGGTTAAAGAAGCATATGCTGTCACCAGAATCCCTCGATTCATGGGGACTAAATGAGGGGTAAAGCTGATAGTAACCGGCTGTCCGGACACATAAGAAAGCTGCTCTTCAATCTCTGGTGTATGCCGGTGGGAAGCAACGCCATAAGCCTTGATATTTTCATTTACTTCGCAGTACAGGCTGTCTGTCTTTGCCCCTCTGCCTGCCCCTGACGTGCCGGATTTCGCGTCAATAATCATCGTGGACATGTCAATCAGTCCTTCCTTTGCCAAAGGATATACAGATAGGAACGAGCAGGTGGGATAACAGCCCGGATTGGCAATCAGTCTGGCATTTTTTATGGACTCTCTGTTGATTTCCGGAAGGCCGTAGACCGCCTCCTCAATAAACTGAGGACTTGCATGGGGGATTTTATACCACTCTTCATATATGGAAACGTCTTTGATTCGGAAATCTGCACTTAAATCTATGATTTTTACTTTTGATAGAATTTCTTCATTTATTAAGGAAGCACAAAGTCCCTGGGGAGCTGCCATAAAAATAACATCCACCAGATCGGCCAGTTCTTCGATATCATCTGCCCTGCACACATCCTCTGTCATCCCAAACAGGTTCTGATAAATGGAAGCATATTTCTTATCAATATAACTTTTGGAGCCATACCATTTAATTTCTACATCCTCTCTCTGGAGCAAAAGCCTTGCCAGTTCGCCTCCTGCATAACCGGTTGCTCCGATAATCCCTGCTTTTATCATATTATCTTTCCCTCCAACTTGCTTAAGCTTTTCATAATTATACGCTTTTTGTGAATAATATGCAAGTTGTTTTTTCACAAATATTCGCATGTAACAGTTCAGCCTTGCATCTTCTTGCCCGCCTGTGGCGGACAAGAAGCGTCTGACGTCTGCCTATGAAGATTCAGACAGAAAAACTCTTATGAAAACAAACTTTCAATGCTTTTTCCTGTCTGAATCTTCGCAAGGCTGAACTGTTACATTCGCATTAAGATTTTAGCAATTTCTCTCATTTAACGCTTGCATTTTCTTACATAGTGTTGTATATTTATAAATATCACTTAAGACAGTTACAGATTCAGGAGGATTTTCATTATGAAAGAAAAAGTAGTATTAGCATATTCCGGAGGTTTGGACACAACCGCAATTATCCCATGGCTGAAAGAAACCTTTGATTATGAAGTAATTTGCTGCTGCATCGACTGCGGACAGGGCGAAGAGCTGGACGGCCTGGATGAGCGGGCAAAAATGTCCGGCGCTTCCAAGCTGTATATTGAAAACATTATTGATGATTTCTGCGACAATTACATTATGCCCTGTGTAGAAGCCGGCGCTGTTTATGAAAACAAATATCTGCTGGGCACTTCCATGGCCCGTCCGGCGATTGCAAAAAAATTAGTAGAAATTGCGCGCAAAGAAGGAGCTGTTGCCATCTGCCATGGCGCAACCGGAAAAGGCAATGATCAGATCCGTTTTGAACTGGGCATTAAGGCATTGGCGCCTGACATCAAGATTATTGCACCATGGCGAATGACTGATGTATGGACCATGCAGTCCCGCGAAGATGAGATCGCTTACTGCAGGGCTCATGGCATTGACCTCCCATTTTCTGCTGATTCCAGTTACAGCCGGGACCGGAACTTATGGCACATCAGCCACGAAGGTCTGGAACTGGAAGATCCGGCAAATGAGCCGAATTACAAACATCTGTTAGTTCTCGGCGTTACTCCGGAAGATGCCCCGGACCAGCCGGAATATGTAACCATGACTTTTGAAAAAGGCATTCCTACCAGTGTCAATGGAGAAAAAATGAAGGTTTCCCAGATTATTTCCAAATTAAATGAACTGGGCGGCAAACATGGCATCGGCATTATTGATATCGTAGAAAACCGCGTTGTAGGAATGAAATCCCGCGGCGTTTATGAGACTCCAGGCGGCACTATCCTGATGGAAGCTCATCAGCAGTTAGAGGAGTTGATTTTAGACCGGGCCACCATGGAAGTGAAGAAAGACATGGCCAACAAGTTTGCACAGATTGTCTACGAGGGCAAATGGTATACCCCTCTTAGAGAAGCTGTTCAGGCATTTATTGAGTCTACCCAGCAGTATGTGACAGGAGAAGTAAAATTTAAGCTTTACAAGGGCAATATCACCAAGGCCGGCACTACCTCTCCCTACTCACTATATAGTGAGTCTCTGGCTTCTTTCACTACCGGAGACTTATACGATCACCATGACGCTGATGGTTTTATCACCTTATTCGGACTTCCATTAAAGGTTCGGGCCATGAAATTGGCAGAAATAAAAAACAATCAGAAAACTGAATAATTTTTCTTGAAATTACCCCTATTATTTTGCTATAATAGGGGTGATTAATTTTAACAAGGGGGATTTTCTATGGAATCAATGAACCTGAATGGGCAGCCCTATTCTGCCAGCATGAATCAAACTGAATCTATTGGGAACTACACAGCAAAAACCTTTGGCTGGATGTTTGCCGGTTTGATCATTACTTTTCTGATTGCACTGTTTGGTTATGCCACAGGAGCAGTTCTCTATGTATTTGCCGTTCCGTATCTTTATCTGATACTGGGCATTGCAGAACTCTTGCTCGTAATCTTTTTATCGGCCCGTATTCAGAAACTGTCTGTGGGAGCTGCAAGAGCGCTGTTTTTCACCTATGCAGCACTAAACGGCGTAGTATTCTCCGCCTATTTCTTAATTTATGAAATTGCAGACCTGATTCTGGTGTTCGGCGCTACTGCTTTGTTTTTCGGTGTAATGGCTGCATTTGGCTATTTTACAAAATCAGATTTAAGCCGTCTGCGCAATTTCCTGGTAGGCGGAACGATTTTCCTTCTGGTTTTCTGGATCTTTGCCATGTTTATTGATTTAAGTCAGTTTTCCACCATTGCCTGCACTGTGGGTATTTTTATCTTCTTGGTATTTACTGCCTATGATACCCAGAAAATTCGGGCTTACCACGCCTATTACTCCCAGAGTCCTGATATGCTGGCAAAAGCATCCATCTTCAGCGCTTTGGAACTTTATCTGGATTTCATCAACCTGTTCTTATATCTAATCCGGGTAATCGGCAGAAACCGCAATTAAGCGGCAATCGTTCAAACCAGTGTACTGTCTTGTTCACTTTCATCATAATGACACAGAATGAATTTTCAGACTGCAAGACGAGGAATGAGGCGATGCGGCGGCATCGTCGGTTGACAACAACGCAGCAGATGGAAATTCAGACATGTCATTATGTGGAATATGAGTGATACAGTACACTGAGATTGCAAATTTTTCCGGCTTCCTCAATCTGTTCTAAATATTTTCTTTCTCATTTAAACTTCTTCTCTATTATTCTTATTTTCTCCAGATACTGTTCCAGTTCTTCTACACTTCTTGGCCATGGCAGGGACGGATCTAAGATATTCGTTCTGCATAAACTGTCAAATAATCTCAGACAGACCGGAAAGACCAGATTGGTTGTTTCAAGGAGCTGTTTGTCTGCCAGTATTTCTCTGGGGTTTCCTTGGCGAAGTACCATCCCTTCATGAAATATCACTGCTTCATCTGCCCATGAAAGGGCATAATCCACATCATGGGTGGCAATCAGTACTGTTATCCCCCTTTTGGTCATTCTGTCTACTGCCTGGTTGACCAGTTGTTCATGTTTCGGATCCAGAGCAGATGCCGGCTCGTCCAAAATTACCAATTCCGGCTCCATGACCAGAACGTCCGCAATGGAAACCAGCTTTTTTTGTCCCCCCGAAAGAGCATGGACTGGTTTTTCCCGAAAAGAAGTAATGTCCATTTCTTCCATAATCTGCTCAACTTTCCTTTTTGCCTGCTCTTTTGGCACGCCTAAGTTTAAAAGTCCAAAGGAGATTTCCTGATACACGCTGGCTGAAAATAGCTGATTATCCGGATCCTGAAACACAATTCCCACCTTTTTCCGAAGTTCCAATAATCCTCTTCTGGAATAATCCACTGGATTTCCATTGTAAAAAACTGTCCCTGAATCCGGTCTGCAAATCCCATTACAGCACAGAAAAAACGTAGATTTTCCAGAACCGTTTGATCCCAAAACTGCCACTTTGCTTCCCCTTTGAATTTGAAGGGAGCAGTCCTTTAGAGCAGCCGTCCTGCTTCCCTCATAAGAAAATTTCAGGTTTTTTGCCTCTAAAATGATATTGTCCATCTTCTGTTCCATCTCCTGTTTTCTTCCCTGACATTCGTGCAGGATTTCCCCTGATACTATCCCCATAAAAGCCATACCAGACACAATTCAAAGACTGCAATGCCGACAATCTCTGACTTTTTAGGCGGATGTTCTTCGTCCAGCACCTGAATGGTCCCGTCATACCCTCTGGCTTCCATGGCATCATATAAGCGTTCCGAACGCTTGATGGAGCAGATAAATAAATGAGATGCCAATCCTCCAAATGACTGAATACTGGTTTTATAATCCCGATATCCCAGCCTGGATTGCTGGGCAGTGGAAATGGCATGCGCGCAGTCCAGCAGCACAAAAATAAACCGGTAAATCAGCAGCATCAATTCCACAAGAACAGGGGGACATTTCATCCTCCGAAACAGAGTAAGAAGATCCGTCATCGTTGTATTGCAGGCTAAAAAATACATACAGGACACTGACGCCATAGCTGTAAAAAATACTCGTATCCCGTAGTCAATGGTCTCCTTTCCAGCTGTCACATACCATGCTCCCACAGATACTGCAAATACCTCCAAAGGTTCTCTGCGCACTGATATCCCTAAAATAACTGCATTCACTGCCAGAAAAGCCAGAGGAATTGTCAGCAGCTTCCGATAATCAGAAAAGGGGATTTTTCCCCGTAAAACAGTAAAAAACCCCATCACAAAAAATACCAGAACAGACGGCACAACACGCTGCCCTGCAATACACAAAACCATGGTAACGACAGAAAACGCAAACTTTTCTCCTGTGCTTACATACCTTAATTGGGAACTGTAGCTAAGCCTGTCTATTCGCAGCATTTAAAGTTCCTCTTCATCCTTCATCCATTTTTTTCGCTCTACAAAACGGCCCATGAAAAATGCCATAACGCCGACTCCAATTCCTGTCTGCAGGCAAAAAAGCATGCTCTCTACTTCTCCCGGAAGTTCTCCGCCCAAAATCGTCTCTAAAATGGGAGTCGCCCATGGCTCATAGTCCGGATCAGTTATTTCAATTAATGTATTTCCCTTGTCATCTGCCCCGCCAAATTCCGCGTCTTTTAATACAAACAAGGGGGCAAATGCAATTACTGCGGCAAGTATTAAAAGAATTACAACCAGTTTTCCATTGCTTTTTTCTGTGTGTTCCATCTCTATCTGGCCTCCTTTAAGTATCCGGCCGCCTTAAGTTCCGGCCTTGCATAGCTTTCCAGCCCTGTGATAATAACAACTGTTAAAATCCCTTCCACAATTGCCAGAGGAAGCTGGGTTCCGGCAAAAATAATTAAATTTTCTTTTAATGCCACCCCAAATGTGGTCGCCGCATTGTGAGCAAGGGCAAGCTGAAATGCTGTCACGCAATACGTAAACAAATCGCCTAAAAATGCAGCCAGAAAGACAGATACTTTCCGGTTCACAAAGAAATGCTTACAGCCGCGGTACACAAAATAAGACACAAACGGGCCTGCAATAGCCATAGAAAATGTATTGGCTCCAAGAGTAGTAAGTCCTCCATGGGCCAGCAAAACCGCCTGAAATACCAGCACAATAAAGCCCAAAACTGATACCGCTGCCGGACCAAATAAAATGGCCCCCAGACCGGTTCCCGTCATATGAGAGCAGCTTCCGCTTACAGAAGGGATTTTCAGGGAAGAGATTACAAATACAAAAGCTCCCGACATGGCAAGCAGGGTAATGGCCCTCCTGTTTTCTCTAAGAATCTTTTGGATGGTCAAAAAACCGGCTATCAAAAAGGGCAGAGAAATCGCTCCCCAGGCCAGGCAAATTCTTGCCGGCAAAGCCCCCTCCATGATGTGCATGGCATAAGCTGCAGAAGGAAATCCAAATACAGCAGCAAATGCAGTCGTTGTGGTAAACAGTATCGTTTCTTTTTTCGTCATACAGACTCTCCTTTCATTCTCCCTTGCAACAAAAAAACGCTCTTTTATCACATTTTGCAGATAAAATAAAGAGCACTGACGGCGGGTTTACCGTCCGCACAAAGAGCCGTCCTTCGCAGTTTCTTTGTGCAAAATTTCCTATGGCTGGCAGTTCTTCTGGCTTAAGCGTCCTCGCTTCCCTCTGCCTTCCCCGACTTTAAAAAAGCCCAGTGGCATTTTAGAGAGAGAAACTCTTCTATTACAGCGGCGTGACCGCGGAGGATTTTCACCTCGCTTCTCTATTCTCCTGCGGAATGAATCGCAGGCACCGCGCCATATTCAATTATAATTATTATAAGTCCGCAAACTTTCTGATGTCAAGCTGCATTTAAGATTTTCGCGGTCTGGCTTTTTACCCCCCCCCGCACTTTTTTTCGCAGGTTCCTGCTAATGGCGTTTTTCCCCATAGGTTTTCCAAAATAATATCCCTGTATGAAATCCAGAGGAATCTCTTTAATACACTCATATTCTTCTTCCTCTTCGACTCCTTCCAGGCAGACACCTATAGAGGCTGCATGGCAGATTTCCGTAACCAGACCGATTAAGGCAACGTCAAATTGATTATGCCGAATGTCCTTTACAAAGCTTTTGTCTATCTTTACAATATCGACCGGCATATTCTTTAAGACAGACAGAGAGCAGTAACCAGTACCAAAATCATCCAGTGCAATCCGTATGTTCCTTTTTTTCATATCTTGAAATTTTTTCTGAAAGACTTCTACCTGTTTAAACGCCAGGCTCTCTGTCAGTTCTATGATCAGATTTTCGCAGGGAAAATTCTCCTCCTCTATAATCTGGTATAAATCCTTTAAAAATAACTCCTCTGAAAACTGGAGGACAGAAACATTTACACTGACTGTAAAGTCCGGTTTTATCTTAATCCACTCTTTCCCGTCCCGAACAGCCATCCGAAAAAGCCACAGACCTGCTTCATAAATCAGGCCATGCTCTTCCATCACTGGAATAAACTTTGCAGGAGAAATGACTCCCTCTCTGCTCTTCCAGCGCATCAGAGCCTCTGCGCCCTTTAGTTCGCCTGTCTTTGGACAAATCTGAGGCTGATAGTGTAAGTAAAATCCCTTATACTGCTGTTTTACGCATTCCTTTAGCTCTCTTAAAAGCTGCAGGGAGCGTTCTTTTTTCCTGAAAATATCCTCTGTAAAAAACACAAGACGGTTTTTCCCCTGCTCCTTTGCAGTCTGGAGTGCGCAGTCCGTATAGCGGTACAATTCCTCTGCGCAGGATCCGTCTGCCGGATACACTGCGCATCCGGCAGAGAGTTCTATATCCAGACAATATTGTTTCCATGGATTTATCTTTGCCAGATATTCCTGAAACTGGCTGTAAAAAATCCTTGCATCTGCCCGTCCGGCATCTGCCATCAAAATTCCCATCCTATCCTTTTCCAGGCGAAATAAAGATGCGTGTTTCGGCAAAACAGACTGGAGAAGTTGGCCTAATTCTTTTAAAACCCCATCCCCAAATGCCCTGCCGTACATTTCATTGATCTGCCGGAATTCATCTACATCCACCATGAGAACTGCCATCCTGGTCATTTTTTCTGACTGAAGATCCTGTTTTAATTTCATATAAAATTCCGCATGGTTAAACAGCTGGGTCAGAGGATCTACTTTGCTTTGCCTTCCCATCAGGCTGATAGTTCCTGTAAAAAGCATTTGGTTTCCATCTCTGTCTCGCAGAACCTTTCCTCTGGATTTCAGCCAGACATATTCGCCTTTTCTGTTTTTTGCCCGAAATTCTACCAGCAGTTCTTCTCTCAAATCCTGCATAATTTCCATATGGGAATGGTAAAACCTCTCCCAGTCATCCGGATGCACAATTTTTTTCCAATCAGACAGCGGCGCATTCCTGGACTCTTTAGGAAGCGCAAACAGCTTTGTGAGCGCTCCCGGATATTGAAATACACCTGTCTGGCAGTCATTCATATAAATAAAGTCATCAGTGCTTTCAGCCAGCGCCTGATATAGTGTCTCTAAAAACTCTTTCATCTTATTTCCCCGCCGTATTTACGTTTCTAAATCAGTCCCATAAGCGATGGAAGTCCTGTACTGATAAAGGGAACATAGGTAACTAAAATCAGTCCCACTAAAATTGCCAGATAATACCAGAGCATATAGGGCATAGTCTTTTGAAGAGAAGTATCCCCTACCTTGATGGCCACAAACAGCGTATTGCCAACCGGAGGCGTAATATTTCCAATACACAGATTATATACCAGAATCAGACCAAAGTGAACCGGATGCATGCCAAAAGTTTTCACGATTGGGAGAAACAGAGGGGTGAAAATCAGGATCGCCGGAGTCACATCCATAAAGGTCCCTGCAATCAGCAAAATCAGATTCATAATCAGGAGAATCAGGAACTTATTGCTTGTCAGTCCCAGCAGCGCTTCTGACACCGCCTGGGGAATCTGAGTAAATGCCATTACCCATCCTAAAATATTGGACACTCCGATGAGAAACACAACCATGCCGCTCATCTTCGCACTGTCCACTACAATTTCCCAAAACGACTTTAAAGTGATATTTTTATATAAAATTCCAAGAACCAGCGCATACACCACTGCAATCGCAGCTCCCTCAGTCGCTGTGAAAATGCCGCCGACAATGCCGCCGATTACCACTACAATCAGAGACAGGGCCGGAATTGCCTGATAAGTTGCAGTCCACAGATTTTTCCAGTCATATTTTCCTTTTAATCCTCTGTATCCCATTTTTTTTGCAAGAAGGATTCCCACCAGAATGCAGCAGATGGTCCACAAAATTCCCGGAACATATCCTGCCATAAACAGAGCAGCAACCGAAGTTCCTCCAGATGCCAGCGAATAGGTGATCAGCGCATTGGACGGCGGAATCAAAAGCCCGGAAGGTGCAGATGCGCCATTGGTCGCTGCACAAAGCGCCTTATCGTATCCTTGTTCTTCCTCGCCGCCTTTTACCATACTGCCGACTGCAGCAGCTGCTGCTGAAGCAGAACCGGAAATAGCTCCAAATAAAGCGTTTGCTCCTGCATTGGTAACTAAAAGGGCGCCCGGAAGTTTGCCTAAAAGAGCCATAACAAAGTCAACCAGCCGCTTGGCTATACCGCCCTGATTCATCAGATTTCCTGCCAGAATGAAAAAAGGAATGGCAGTCAGGCTGAATTTGCTCATGCCCACAAACGTTCTCTGGGCGCCGGTCACTACTGCAACATCCAGCGGAACCACCTGCAGGATTGCAGCCAATGAAGAAATGCCGATGGCATAGGCAATGGGCACTCCCAACGCCAGAAGCACCAGCAGAACCAGTAAAATAATCATTAAAGACTGAATTGCCATTTACTTCACCTCTCCTTCTTCTCCTGTCCCTTTTACTATCTCTATCATGTTCATAACTGTATAAATCATATTTAAAATGCCGCACAATGGAAGCACAATATAGAAAATGCCAATAGGCACTCCTAAAGATGAGGTCATCTGTCCCATTGCCAGAGTTGAAATTTGGATTCCCCCGTAGACCAGGATCACTGCTGAAAAGACAAATGCAATAAACTCACACAGACAGTTTAAAGTCTTTTGGGCAGTTTTGCCGCACCGCTCTACGAGAATCGGGATATTCATATGGCCTCTCTCACTGGTCACAATCGCGGCCCCCATTAAACTGGCCCAGGCAAACAGGTAAGATACCAGTTCTTCCGACCATGTAGACGGAGACTTTAAAATATACCGGGTAAAGACCTGCCAGCAGGTTAAAACCACCATGGCAAGGAAACTGATGCCTGCCAGCCCGCGGAGAATGGTATTTAATAAGTTCCTCAGTTTTTTCATATGTCCGCACCTCCTACTCTGCCGCTGACGGATACTGGGCATTATACGCCTGAATTTTATCGTAAATCGGCCGGATATCCGGGTGGCTGCTTAAAAACTCTTCATGCATAGGCATGCAGATATCCTGAAACGGTTTGGTATCCGGATAAATAAACTCCACTTTCTGTTCGTTTGCCGCCTTTTCTTTTGCTTCTGCCACAGCTTTGACCCATTCTTCCCGCTCTACCTGATTGACTAAATCAAATCCTTCCTCAAACACTGCCCTCTCTTCCTGCGATAAACTCTCCAGAAAATGATTGTTGGCCACTACAATATCCGGAATCATCTGATGCATATCGTAGGAGTAAAATTTACACACATCTCCATGGCCGTTGGAAGTCAGCGCCATCTCATTGTTTTCCGCCCCGTCAATGACCTTGGACTGAAGCGCCGTATACACTTCTCCAAATCCCATAGGCGTTGCGGAACCGCCTAAAAGACTCATCATCTGGACATTGGTGGGAGACTGCTGAACCCGGATTTTTAATCCTTTTAGATCAGCCGGGGAATGAATCGGTGTGGAAACAGTATAAAAATTTCTGGTTCCCGCATCAATCCAGGTCACTGCCTGGAATCCGGCGTCTTTTGTCGATTCAAAAATCGGCGATGTAACGCTTTCATCATCCATTGCCGCATGGTAAGCTTCTTCTGATGCAAACAGGTAGGGCATATTAAACAGAGTATAGTTCTCGGAAAATGTCTCCAGAATCGAGTTGCTGGCCACACAGATATCAATGGCTCCGGTCTGAGTAAGCTGAACCATGTCTGTCTGGGACCCCAGAAGTTCGCTTGGATAAACTTCTACATCATACTTGTCTCCCAGTCTGCTCTCCACATACTCTTCAAATGCAAGCAGTGCAATATGGGTAGGATGATCCGATGCCTGATTATGTCCCACATAGATAATGTCTTTTCCGCCCGAAGCAGAGCCGCACCCGGCAGAAAAAACTGCTGCTGTGCACACTGCGCCTAAAAGCAGCAGCTGTTTCTTTGTTGTTCTCATTCTCCAAGTCCTCCTTTTCTCTTAATGCTTTTAAACCCATACAGGGCAATCTTCCTGTATGGATGTTATTATACCGCAGTCCTTACCAGATCCGAATTGTTAATATTGCGCGGTACATTGCAAAAATTAGCATTCCCTTTCTTGTATCTCGCAAATTTCTGTGTTATAATCGACTATATTCACAATAAATCATAGGAGGTTTTATACAATATGCCAAAAGATCCCTGTGTAGCATCTCCTGTCAACTCCATAATGTCTCACAGCAGCTTTGAATTTCACTATTACCGGGATACTGCGCCTGACAGTTTTTCATCCCACTGTCATGATTTTCATGAATTTTATCTGTTTTTAGACGGAGACATTACCATGTATATTGATCATATTCCCCATAAGATATTCCCAGGAGATATGGTTTTTATACCGGCAGGACTTTTCCACCATATCTGCGGACACGATTTTTCGGATTGCCTTAGGCGCTTTGTATGCCGGATTTCAGCTGACTATTTTTACCAGATCTCTGCAGAAACACCTTCCTGTACCTATGGTTTGGAACAGGCCCGGCTTTGCAGGCAGTATTACTACCGCTGCGGCACTTCTTTATCCAATATGTTCCAGCGTCAGCTAAAAAATTTAGTTGAGGAATTTGCCTCTGAACGATTTGGAAAATCCACCAAGCTTTCTCTGGGTGTCAATGATTTTCTGCTGGAATTAAGCCGGTACGCTCTTGAAAAAACAAACGCTGCTCCCCAGAGCAGCCGTCAGACTCTTTTTGAATCCCTTTTAAAAATCATTGATGAAAACTTAGATAAAGAGCTCTCCTTAGACTATCTTGCCACCCAGGTATATGTAAGCAAATACCACATAGCCCGCATTTTTAAGCAGCATGTGGGACTTTCCATCCACCAGTATATCATTAAGCGGAGACTGGCTTTATGCCTGGATGATTATTTATGCGGAGAGCCTGTTTCCCATGTCTGCTCCCGCTATGGATTTAAAGATTACTCCTGCTTTTACCGGGCTTTCAAAAAAGAATACGGCCTGTCCCCCAAAGACTATAAAGCCCGTTCTAAAGGGAAGGCCGCAATATAATGTTTTATTTTATTTCTTCCATTAATTCTCTGGCGCCTGCAATGTAGTAATGGCGTCCGTTTGCGCTGGTGCTTACCTCGCCTAGAGCCAACATTCCTTTTGCTTTTACCCGTTTGGCTTCTTTTACCAGTTTCCCGGCCTGAATCAAAAGATCTGCCAGCTGGAGGGCCATCTGCCATTCTCCTTCTTCCAGCTTTGATTCTGCCTCACCAAGCACAGTTTCTGCTCCTGCCAGCTTTAAAATCTCCGCTGAAAAAACAGAATCCGAAAGCCGTCCCAAATTGGAGGCATTTCCGTCAAACCATCCAAAATATCCATGGTAAACCGAACGGACAGACCACTCTACAGTCCCGTAAAACTCTCCCAGATAGGGAAGATCTCTATATTGTTCCGGAAGCTTTACAGACTCTACAGTTTCGCTTTCTGTCATGCCCTGATTCATGCAGTCCAAAGTCTGCAAAAGAATGGACTCAATAGCACCTGAAAAGTTGGACAGCACCTCCAAAATCTTTTCCTGCCCAAGGACCGGCATAGTATGTCCCGGCAAAAGGGCCTTTGCCGGATATGTCATCATGGTTTTCAGGCTGTCAACCCAGGCGGCAATGTCCCGGTACTGACTGCCGCGGATAGCATAGAGATTTGGCCAGCAGCCATAGTAATTATCCCCGCAGCAAAGGACTTCATCATCCGGCAGCCAGATAAACATCTGATCATCGGTTTCTCCCACTGCGCTAATCAGTTCCAGTTTTACCCCGTCAATCACCCGTTCTGCTTTTTCTTCCTTTTGATACAACGTGGTAGGGGCCAGAAAGTCATATTTTCCATCCCCGACTGCATGCCCTTCCCGGATGCCGATCCCCTGCGTGATGCACTCTTCTTCTGTCAGCCGGTATCCAAACTGGCGCACTGTCCGTTTTGTGAGTACATCATTAATCTTTTCCGTATATTTTAAAACCGGACGTCTCGGCGCAAAGGCAATGATTTCTTCTGCCACATCCCGAAACGCTCCGGACCCTCCCCGGTGATCAGGGTGACCATGGGTGTAAATAATGGTCTTTACCGGTTTGTGATAGGTCCCGTCCAGCTCGTCTCTAAGCCTTTTTGCCCGCTCGTCTGAGTCTAAGGCATCCACCAGTATCAGAGAATGCTCGCCCTCGATTACAATACTGTTGCTGTGGCCAAATCCCACATAAATCACAATCCTGTCATTGATCCGGATAGCCTGTCTGGTGTAAGATGCCTGTGCATGGCTGCGCAGGAGTTTGTCTGCGTGTTCCTGAAACATAGTATTCCTCCTCGTATAATAAGTTTGTAAGCAAGAAAACAGCTTACAGACTTATTCTT
>CAUWCT010000010.1:0-54192 GCA_963557065.1 uncultured Lachnospiraceae bacterium
TGTTTTTGCTAAAATTAACTAAATGACATTGGTTCAGCCATACATCTTCTTGCCCGCCTGCAGCGGACAAGAAGCGTCTGGCGTCCGCCCTATGAAGATTCAGACAGAAAAACTCTTATGAAAACAAGTTTTCAACACTTTTTTCTGCCTGAATCTTCGCATGGCTGAACTGTTACTCAGGAATAAAGAAATTATCTGGATATTGTTGTTTGATCAGAGTATAAAGGATATAATGAAAATTATATCGTATTTATTGCACCCCCAAAAGAAGGATAGAATTGTATGCGGATTTTAATTATTGAAGATGAACGGGAGTTATTACAGGATATTGCAAAAGGGCTGGCCCTAAAAGGATATGCCGTAGATAAGGCAGACAATGGGAAAATCGGCTGTCAAAGGGCAGTTGATGAAGCGTATGACTTGATTGTGCTCGATTTGAACCTGCCTGGAATGGACGGGTTTTCCATTTTGAAAGAAATCCGTAAAGAGCACCCTCAAACAAACGTGTTGATTTTATCGGCTAATTCAGAATTGGACAGCAAACTGACCGGATTTGAATTGGGAGCCAGTGATTATCTGACGAAGCCATTTCACTTTGCCGAATTGGAAGCGCGCATACGTGTGCTGCTGAACCGCAAATTTGTCCAGCAGTCTAATTGTATGACATATCAGGGAATCTCCCTGAATACCCTGGATCGAACCATTGAAATTAACGGAGAACCTGTCAGTCTTACAACGAAAGAATTTTCAATTTTAGAGTATTTCCTGTTGAATCAAGGCCGTTTGATTACGCAGCAGGAACTCATTGACCACATCTGGAATGGGGATGCAGACCCGTTTAGCAATTCAATCCGGGTACATTTGTCAGCTTTGCGTAAGAAGTTAAAAAGCGTCCTGGGATATGACCCTATTCAAACAAGAATTGGGGAGGGATATCGCTTATGCTGAAAAGGATTCCTTTAAGAATTCGTTTTACATTAGTCGCCAGTTTGTTCCTGCTGATTTCCTGTGTTACACTGACACTGCTTTCCAGTATGTCGGCAGAGAGTATGATGGAAGCAGTTGCCATACTGCCTGCCGCAGGGGAAGATTCTTTACCAATGCTGCAGGTACAGCCAGCGCAGCCATTAAGTGAGCCATATTATCATATTTTTCAGAAAAAAGTGACAGCAGCAACCGTACTGATCATTTTAATTGGAAGTATAGCTACTTATTTTGCATCGGGATATGTGTTAAAACCGATTCGAGACCTATCCAGTGAGGTACAAAAGCGCAATATTGAAAATTTAGGAGAGCCAATTACTCTGCCGCAAAGTTCGGATGAAATCCGGCAGCTTACTATATCTTTTAACCAGATGATGGCCGACTTGCGGCATTCATTCCTTTTGCAGAAAGAATTTTCCGCCAACGCAGCTCATGAATTGAGAACGCCTTTAACGGTCATGCAGGCAAAGCTGGAAGTATTTGCTTTATCAAAAGACATAAATATGGAAACACAGGAAATGGTGAGTGCGATGAACTGCCAGATAGAAAGGTTATCCCGGTTGATTGAAGATTTGCTTTGGTTTGGCAAGGATTTACCATTGGAGAAGGTATCACCTGTGTTTCTGCATCCTTTGATTTGTGATGTGGCTGAAGAACTGTCCAGCCTGGCAGATGAGAAAAAAATCCATATCCAAATCGAGGAAACAGAAATCTTTGTTTTGGGGCAGGACAGTCTGCTGGAACGGGTTTTTTATAACATACTGGAAAATGCAATAAAATACAGCCCGCCTAAGACACAGATTACGGTGACAGTTGGGAAAAATCGTGAGTTTATCCAGGTCCGAATTGCTGATCAGGGGGAAGGCATTCCGGAATCCTGCCACAGCGCAGTGTTTGAACCTTTCTTTCGGGTAGATAAGTCCCGAAGCCGCGCAGTCGGAGGAAGTGGATTGGGACTTGCCGTATGTAAAAGGATACTGGAACGGCACCATGCGCAAATCGCTGTTTTGCCCAATTATCCCAGGGGCAGTATATTTGAGATTAACTTTCCATCTTAACATCCCCTTTATATGAAATATGTTATACTCTTTCTGCAAATAAAACAGTGGAAGGAGTTTTTTAATGAAACGATTTGCAGCATTTGTCCTGGCAACGGTTTGTGCGCTTTTTCTGGCGGCTTGCGGCAGCCAAAAACCCAGCCTGGACGAGGTGGAAAAGGCCATTTCAAGTGGCAATGTTACATTGGAGGATGCTCTGGAAAAGGGCTGGATTACAGAGGAATGGGCGGATGAGTATATCGAACAGAGAAGTGTTCCCGCTGCAAGTAAGATAGAAGCCGGAACTATTGGAACGTTTACCACTACGACTATTTCCGGAGAAGAATTTACGGATGAGCAGATAGCAGATGTCACTCTGTTTGCTTTTCTTGATCCGGCTGATTCGGAAGCAGCGGCCTTTTATCAGGCTTTGGCTGACAGCTATGAGGGTGTCAGGGAAAATGGAGCGGAAATTTTAGTATGTACCAGGAAAGAGGATGGGAATGAGATATTTGAGGATGCGCCGTTTCCTGTGATTCATTATAATGATTCCCTGAAAAATGCGGTAGGAACTCATAAAGATATGATTGAAGGGATGCCCAATACCGCCTCCTGGTGCGTCAACACCGCCTTCTTTTCAGCCTGGTATTCCACAGTAAAAGCGGAAGATCTGCCTGATGCCGCTGCCAGCTTTGTAGAGATGCAGAAAGAGATGAGCGATGGAGACAGCGATGAGAACGGCGGAATGGCGGTGATTGGATGAGTCTTCGTAAAGCGCCAGTGATTTTTCTGGCAATAGCGATTGGAATGATAGGCGTCGGCGTTTTGCGGGGAGAGACGGCGACGGTTTTGAATAAGGGAATCAATTTATGTCTGGAGTGTGTCGGCATTGGCTAAAAACAAACACCGTTGGAAAATCCAGTTGGCGGCGACGATTGCTTCCAATCCATTTCTCCTGAATTTTTTTCAGGGGAACATTCATAAAGGCAATTCCAAAGTTGTCTGTGTCCCCGGTTTGAACTGCTATTCCTGCCCCGCAGCAGCAGCCTCCTGTCCCATCGGCTCTTTGCAGGCTGTTATTGGTTCCTCAAAATTCCATTTTGCCTATTATATCGTAGGATTCCTGATTTTGATTGGGGTACTGCTGGGGCGTGTTGTATGCGGTTTCCTGTGTCCGTTTGGATGGTTTCAGGAACTTCTGCATAAAATTCCAACAAAAAAATTCAGCACAAAAAAGCTGCATGTTCTCACCTATCTCAAATATGTCATTTTGGTGGTGTTTGTGATCCTTCTGCCTATGACGGTTGTGAACGAGGTGGGATTGGGCGATCCATTTTTCTGTAAATACATTTGCCCGGCCGGAATTTTAGAAGGCGGTATTCCTCTGTCGATTGCGGATGCGGGCATACGTGCCAGTCTTGGAGAACTGTTTACCTGGAAAAGCTGCATTTTATTGGGGATAGTAGTGCTTTCAGTGTTCTTTTATCGCCCGTTCTGCAAGTGGATTTGTCCGTTGGGAGCTTTTTATGCGCTGTTTAATAAACTCTCCCTTTATCAATTCCATATTGATGCAGATAAATGTACTTCCTGCGGCGCCTGCAGCCGGGTATGCAAAATGGATGTGAATGTATTTTGTACGCCGAACCATGCAGAATGTATCCGGTGTGGGGACTGTATCCGTACTTGCCCCCATCAGGCAATTACCAGAACATTTTCATTAAAATCGTAACAGTTAAGCAGATGGAAAGAAGGAAAGAGAATATGAAAAAACAAATTAGCCGTTTCATGGTTATGATTATGAGCGCAGTCCTTTTAGCAGGATGCGGAGCAAAAGAAACAGATCTGGTCTCAAAAACTCCATTTCCGGAATTTTCAGAGACAGACACCGAAGGCAATGCCATAACAAGTGATATTTTTGCGGATTACGATGCAACAATCGTAAACTTCTGGAGCAATGGCTGTGGTACCTGCATTGAGGAAATGCCGGAACTGGAAGAAATGTATCAGGAGTTCAAGGGACAGAATATCAATCTGATTGGCGTCGGAGCGGATTCCGGTGAAAATGAAGAACAACTGGAACTGGCCAGAAGGATTCTGGAAGAAAAAGGCGTTACCTATCGGAATATTTCGCCCAATCCGGAAAATGAGTTTTACAAAGAATTTATTGGCGATATGACTGGATATCCTACCACCTATGTGGTGGACAGCGAAGGAAACATCATCGGGGCTCCTTTGATTGGAAATGTGAAAAATCAGATGGACACCCTGCAAAGCAGGATTGACAAAATTCATGACTCAAGCCGCTGAAAAATCTTTTTTGAGTAGAGAGAAATGAACAATCCGGCGAATGCAGAACCAATTAAAACACCCCAGGGAGTTGAAGAAAAAAGGTCAAACAGGATTCCAAAAATTGCCTGACCAATGGGCTGTCCGCACATGGCGACAGAGAGTAAAGCGGCCATGATTTTTCCAACAAAATGGGGAGGTGTTTGCGTCTGGATAATGGTATAAACCTGTACGGTAAAGAGAGTTGAGCACCCTGCTATACAAAAGGCCATCAGAGTTATTACCCAGTAGGATACAATAGCCGGAAGGTTTAAAAGTAAGGAAATACCTATAAGAGCCAGAGCGCTTGCACAGGTCAGAAGAATCAAATAAGAATTTTGAAGCTTAAGCTTATCAGCAATCAGGGCAGCTAAGATTCCGCAGAAGAGACCGCCCAGGCTAAGAGCAGATTGGGTGAGACCGTACATAGCATCAGACATTTTTAATACCTGTGTAATTAGAATGGGAATGCCCACAACAATTCCTGCACTTACTACGAGATTGAAGATGGATATTAATACGATAATAGAGAGAAAGACAGGTTTTTCAGTCCTCACAAAAAGATAGCTGTCCTTTAAATCGTTTTTGACAACAGATAGAATGCCTTCACTTCTTTTAAGCTTTTTATAAGGGATGTGGATGAAAAAATCTGTAATTACAGAAAAAATAAAACAAATAATGCTGAGGACCAAAATTGGATAAATTCCTCCCATACTAAACAGAATACCGCCAACTGCAGGGCCTAATAAACTGGAAATAGAACTGATCTGACTGATAACAGCATTGCCTGCCATCAGTTTGTTCTGGGGCAGCAATAAGGGTACGCTGGCCTGGACAGCAGGCTGATAAATGCCAAAAACTCCATATAGTATCATCAGAACCACAATAAATAACGGAATAGCAGGCAGTTTGCCCAGCATATTATAAAAGACGGCTGTAACAATGGCAGTAAATAAATCCAATCCGATCAACATATCCCGTTTGTTTATTCGATCAGCCATGATACCGCCAGCCATAGATAAAATGATTAAAGGAAGAAACGAGCACGCTGTTACAATACCAAACAGGGTTGATGAGTTCGTTTCCCGGAGCAGATACAGCGGTAAGGCAAACCGCAGGATGGCATTGCCAAATAGAGAGCTAATCTGTACCATTACAAGAAGTGTAAAATCCCGTCTGAAAAGTTGTGAATAGTGTTTCATAAGATTCTCCAATCATTTATACACTATGTTTATAGTGTTCATGTAATTTCTTCTGCCAGTATATCATTTCCCACTTGAGTTGTGAACCATCGAAAAATATTGATTGATAATTTTTTTTTGTTTTGATAAAATTATATTGATATTTTGTCGAAATATAAAGCATTTGATGCTATTTATGAGGGGGGGGTAGACAGGTAATATTAAATATCAGGAGGAATAAAAGATGAGATATCACCGTTTAAGATTTGATATTTGGCTTTCCCTGGCTCTGGCTTTTATGGTTGGACTGGGAGCAGAAGCAGTTATGAACAGAATTATGCCAAAAGCCTATGAGAGTTATGAAGAAGAACATATAGTTGTGGATGGCAGTATCGGGGGAAAAGCAGGAGATGAAGTTTACAGAGCACAAAACGTGGAAGATCTGCTGACACACGATACGTTTACAGTGGAATCTCCCGGCATTGAATACCGTAACGAAGGAGCCGGATTTTATGGGGGCCGTTACATGTATTCTTTAAAGCTGCCTTCCGGGGAACGGGTAGCAGCCAGCATTAATGATGATTCTGTGCAAAGCATGGGAGAAAGCATTTTTGACGGCATGAATATTATGCCTGTAGGCCGGGTTGTGTTCGAGGATCTGACTCAGGATGAGGGATTTTTAAACCAGATTGAGATGGGAGAGAAACTGACCCGTACGGATTTTTATGTAGACATGGTTGGGGAAGCTTTAATGATGAATGAAGAGGATTTTACAGAGGTACCGACTCTTTTTGTACAGCTTCTTGTAATCGTTGTATGTTTTCCGATTTTCCATGCACTTGGGGCAAAATTGGGAGTATTTCCATACTTTTTCCCACCTAAGAAGCAGAAAAAATCTGAATGGAAATAGGAAAATCAATATCTGAAACAGGGGGAAATATTATATGGAAAATAAAAAAATAGAGAAGAGAAGTTTGCCTTATATGCTGTCATATATCCTGGCGCCTGCGTTGATTATCATAATTTGCTGGTGGTTGTGGAGTACGATTTTTACAAAAGGAAATATGGCGGTAGTGATTGGCCTGTTCATTCCCTTTTTGTGTCTTTTATGGTGGATATTTGCAGGAAGGCTGATATATGGTCAAAAACAAAAGAAATTCGTACGGGAATTGGACCAGAGAGGGTTTGTGCGTAATCAGACATTTCATGGACGGGGCAGCTATGTAGTAGTCGATGTAGAACATGGACAGGTAGCAATTCTGTTTTTCTGGAATCCATTTCATACATATGTATTGCCGGCCAGTCGGATAGAGAAGGCCTGGGTAGACGATGGCAAAGGCGGAGTTGGATTTATGGAAGGAAGCAGCAGAGTAAGTTTTCTGTTTTCAATCGATGGCGTACGCATCCGGGTAAATACATTTACTTCTAATAAACGGTGGCGTATGGACAGTGAGCATATACTGACAGGTATTTCAAAAGCAGACTTAATGGTAGAAGTTTTGGAAACAGCAAAGAGCCGGAGCAATTCATATGGGATTAATTAAAAAATTTAAAGCAAAGTTTTTGGATGACTACTGCAGCACCTGTGGATGCCGGGTGACGGAACGCCGCCGTCAGCTTTATATGCTTCCGATGTCAGTAGGAAATTATATATCACACAAAGAGGCGGATTATTATCGGGAACAACTGCAAAAAGTAGACAGAAAGGCGGACATACCGACCGGCATTTATGCTTGTGGTGCAGTAGAATATCAATGCTCGGAATGTGGGCGCAGGGCAGTACAGCTGCAGATTTTCCTTCCGGTGCGGGATGAAGAAAAGTATGAAGATACAGTCTGGTTTTTCAATGGAGAACTGGATGACTTTCTCTGGCAGTAAAGGACTGGAAATCGCTGCATTGCTAGAATTTCGATTCTGTGGTAAACTAAGCATACTGGCAGTTCGGATACTGCCGGAAGGATGAAACAGAGACACAGAAATGGAATTTGTATATGAATTATATTGTATTTGATCTGGAGTGGAATCAGAGTCCCGGAGGAAAAGACAGTTCGGTAGTAGGATTTCCATTTGAGATTATTGAAATCGGTGCAGTAAAATTGAATGACAAACTGGAGCAGATAGATTCGTTTCACCAGTTGGTAAGACCGCAGGTCTATAAAAAGCTTCATTACAAAATTTTAGAAGTAACCCATATGGATATGGAGACGCTGAAACAAGAAGGCAGGCCGTTTCCGGAAGCAGTCAGTGATTTTTTAGACTGGTGTGGAAACTTCAGTCAGGATGTGCGGTTTTGTACATGGGGTTCCATGGATTTAACGGAATTGCAGAGGAATATGGATTTCTATTATCTGGATAATCCGTTTCCCATGCCGTTTTTATACTACGATATACAAAAACTTTATAAGCTTCTGGAGGAAGGAGACAGCGTGTTGTCTCTGGATCAGGCAGTAGAAGCAATGGGACTTCGGGAGAATCGGCCTTTCCACCAGGCGCTGGATGACGCTTATTATACAGGCAAAGTCATGGCGCATATGGATTTTGATAAAGTGAAGGCATATCTTTCCATGGATTATTACCAGCTTCCTGCAAACAGGGAAGAAGAAGTGTATCTGACCTTTCCCTCCTATGTCAAATATGTCTCCCGCACGTTTGAGACAAAAGAGGATGCGTTAAAGGATAAAACCGTAGGGGATATTATCTGTCCCAGGTGCCGCCGGATGCTGAGAAAAAAGATCCGCTGGTTTTCCGCAAATCCCCGTCTTGAACTGGGGCTGGGAACCTGCCCGGAACATGGGTATGTGCGGGGGAAGATCCGGATTAAAAAGACAGAGAGCGGAAATGTTTTTATAATAAAGACCCTGAAGCTGGCAGACGAGGACACAGTGGAAGAATTGAGTCTGCAGAAAGAGGAAGCAAAAAAGAAAAAGACGGAACGCAACAAAGCAAAGAGACAGGCACAGAAAAAAAGATAACCGTTCAGTCAGGGAAGATACATGGCAAAACTGCTACAAAAAAACGGGTTTGCTGCAGAATAAAAACTGCAGCAGACCCGTTTTTATATCTGGCTTTCCTGCATACGGTAGCCTACGCCGATCTCAGTAAAAATATACTGGGGTTCAGCGGGATTTGCTTCCAGCTTGCGGCGGATATGGGCCATATTCACACGCAGAATCTGATTGTTGTTATCCGCGTATGGCCCCCAGATGTGGCTGATAATATAGTCATAAGTGAGAACTTTTCCGGAGTGGCGGGCAAGCAGGGTTACCAGCTTGTATTCGATTTGGGTCAGATGGATTACCTGGCCGTTTAAGGTTACAAGGCGTTTATCAAAGTCTATGGTTAATCCATCGTACTGATAGACAGTATTTGCGCTTTTTGCATTGCCGGCCAGCAGATTCTGATGGCGCAGAGCAGTCCGAATGCGGGCCAGAAGTTCAGAGGTCCCAAATGGTTTGGTAATGTAATCATCTGCACCTGCGTCCAGAGCAGCGACTTTTTCTTTTTCCTGGGTGCGGGCAGAGATGACAATGATAGGAAGAACCGACCAGATGCGGACCTGGCGGATGACATCCAGACCGTCCATGTCCGGGAGACCAAGATCTAAAAGAATAATATCCGGACAGTTTGAAGCAGCAGAGGACAGTCCTTCCTGTCCGGAAGCGGCGGTAAGGACCCGGTAGCCATTGGCATTTAAAGTTGTTTCCATAAAACTTTGAATGCCTTTTTCGTCTTCGATAATTAAAGCAGTTGGTTTTGGATTCATAACAGGTTATCCTCCTAGTGGCAGACAAAAGGTAAAACAGGCGCCGTCTTCTGCATTGGAAGCGGCAATTCTGCCATTGTGGGCAGAAACAATGGTTTTGCAGATAGAAAGTCCGATTCCCATTCCTTTTTTGGAATCAGCGCTTTTAGAATCATAAATGGAACCGTCAAAAATCTCCGAAATGGACTCCCGGGGGATTCCTGGACCATGGTCTTTAACCTGAAAACAGGCCGTCTCATCGTTTAAATAAGCAGTTAAATGAATGGGCATATCCGGATTGCCATGGTAATAGGCATTTTCCAGGAGATTGATCAGAACCTGTTCAATGAGGGTGGCATCCATGGGAATCATGACAAATTCATCCGGGATTTGAACCTTGACACATGCGTTGGGAAGCCGTTTTTTAAATCTTAATACAGCTTCTGATACCACCTCTTCCAGAGGTTCAGGCGTTTTTGCGACCTGTGTAACTCCGTCGCGGATGCGGGTGATGGAAAGCAGGTTTTCCACCATATTTAACAGCCAGTTGGAATCCTCATAAATGGTCTGCACCAGGTCGCATTTTTTGCTGTCAGACAGATTAGAAAAATTCTCCAGATAAGCGGAACTGGTGCCGATAATGCTGGTGAGAGGGGTGCGCAGATCGTGAGAAACTGCCCGCAAAAGGTTGGCTCTCATCTTTTCCTTTTCCGCTTCCATGAGAAGCTTTTCTCTCTCGCTTAAAATGGCCGCCTGTGTTTTTAACTGGGTGGTAGCAGCGCTGGTAATGGTAGAGACAGTCAGCATGGCTAAAAAGGTAACCGGATATCCCCGCAGGCTGAAATTAAACTCCATATAGGGATAGGTAAATATAAAATTTACAAAAATGGTACTGATAACAGAAGCGGCAAAACCCGGAATATAGCCGTCTGTATATCGGGCAATCATCAGCACGCTTAAAATATAAATCATGGAAACATTGATTACATCATGACTGATATATTCAAAAATAGTGGACACAACAGTAGCGGCCGTTAAAAATCCGGCACAGATTAAAATATTTCGGCGCAAGAAAATCCCTCCTGAATCCTTGATTACATATCCGTTCAGCGGAAACGGCGTTTCCGGCGAGGTCTGTGGGACCTGTGGGGGCGATGCTTTACTGTATAGGCGGAACGTTTCCGTTCTTCCATAATAATATCAAATTCAGATTCGGAACATCCAATATCTTTCAGGCGCTGAGCACGTCTTTCTCTGCGGAGTCTGCGGTTTCTGGCTTCTTTTTCCTGAATGTGACGCCGGACTGCAATGACAGAGACAACAATCCCGCCAATGCAGAGAATAGAGGCCAGGGCAATCCAGACAGCGGACGGAATCCTGGGCAGTCGGAAACTTTTAAAGAAAGAGGAATTTTCAGAAGACTCTTCAGAAGATTCCAAAAGTCTGACCTGCTCAGAAGAACTGGCCGGTTCGCTGATTTTTTCTTCTTTTGGAGGAATGGTCTCCACAGGGACATGTTTGCTGTCCACAGAGGGCATTGTGTCCAGCATATCATAGTTTTGTCTGGCCCGAATCCCCTTGATGGTCAGATAGGTCGAGCCAATGGTCCGGTCCTGATAGGTGTACTGAATTTGAGCAATGGCATCCTCCGGATCGTTTTCATCAAGGTTATAGTTTAAAGCAGTCTGTGCGTCTGAAATATCAGCGCCCCTGGGAAGAGTTACAAAGCAGCGGTCATCCAGAGAAAGGACAGAAATATCGCTTGTAGTAAGACCAGCAATGCTCATGTCGTTTTCAATGGAAGTATATGTGTGATCGTAATCTGCAACCTTTAATGTCTGGAAGTTTTCAAACCCGAAATCCAGCATCCGTTTGGTGTCGGAATAGTGAACCTGAGAACCGTTTAATACAACCGTAATCAGAGTCATAGAGTCTTTTTTGGCAGCAGTGACCAGCGTATTTCCGGCCAGAGAAGTGTATCCGGTCTTGCCGGCAAAAGCGCCTGGGTAGTATACAGGAGAATTTTTCTTAAGCATCTGATGATGGGCGTATACTACGTTATGAGGATCTTCCGGATCCGGATACTGTTTGATAGGGGCATGCTTATAATAAAGGGCGCTGTCAATTTCCACAAAGGTCTCATTTTGAAGAGCCGCCTGCATAATCAGCGCCATATCGTAGGCGGAAGTGTAGTGGTTGGGATCGTTTAATCCGCTGGGATTGGCAAAATGGCTGTCCTGACAGCCAAGTTCTGCCGCCTTCTGGTTCATTAACTCTGCAAAAGCCTCTGTGGAACCGGCGACGTGTTCCGCCAGCGCATTGGCGCTTTCATTGGCAGATGCCAACATCAGCCCGTAAAGGCAGTCTCTGACTGTCAGGGTATCGCCTACAGAAGCCGCCATATTGCTGGAATTTTCCTCAACGTTAAAAATCGCATCGTAGGAAAACGTAACCATCTCGTCTAAATCGCAGTTTTCAATGACAATTAAAGCAGTCAGAATTTTAGTAATACTGGCTGGATAGTAGTGTTCGTGGATATTTTTTCCAAATAAAACAGTGCCGGAGTCTGCATCCATGACAATCCCGCCTTCTGCCTGGATATATACGTTATCCGGCCAGGCAGGAGCGGCAAAAGAAGTCATTGGAAATACGCCTGAAAATACAAAAACCCACAGAAGTACACAGGAAAGAATCCTGGCACAGCGTCTGTAAAAATATGTCATAAATTATTAATCTCCATGTAACATTTCTTTTTTACAGTATAGGCTATTTTTGCGGACAAGTAAAGGCAGTTTTGCGTTGTTTTTTCCATAAAAAAAGGCAGATAAAGAAAATAAGGGCAGTGGACCCGCAGAAAACTGCCAGAATCCGGAATGCAGTATCCATAAAAAACGGCTCCGGAACAATGTTGATCAGCATATCGGTAGCGGGATTTAAAATCCACAGATCGTTGTCAAAAAAGATGTGATGGAATATCACAAAGTATTTATTAAAGTCTGTAGCAATAATTCCGCCCAGTATCCCGGCCGCTAAAAAGACAGCGTCCATTCCCAGGCACATAGTCTTGGGAACCACAGCCATCAGTTTTGCTTTTGAAACAATCAGGAAAATAATGCAGGCAATCAGAATTCCGGCGGCGATCCGGCGAATCATAAGTCCGCCTAAAAATAATTCTCGAACATCTTCCATGTGGGCGATCTCCCTTGCATTAAAAAATTCCCGGTACTCGCCGCCCATGGTAGTAAAGACGTGGAGATCTTCCCGCTCTCCTCTTAAATAATCCATCATTTCATCTGTAACAGCCAGCAGATCCTCCATGGTCATTTCCGGAAGATCTTCCAGGACCTGATATTTGGTATACTCTTTTTCATAATAACCGGGAGTCCAGTAAGCAACGGCCTCAATAGAAGTGATAAGTAAAATCGCCATCAGGCATACGGCAGAAACAAAGCCTGCCAGGTGGTGAAAAAATTTCATAAATGATTCCTCCAATGCAGTAAATTGATAACTGTAGAAAAAAAAGGCCTAACGGCCTTTCTTTTCCTGTGTTCGTTTGATAACCTTCAGTCTGGTAAATTCTTCCCGTTCCTTTTCCTCCAGAGCGTTGGAGATACTCTTGGTCAGCGCTTCGTAGGTAGGAATCGTGATATTTTTTAAAGCGTTTGCCCGTTTTTGGGTTTTTTTAATATTCGTTGCCAGACGGTAAGCGGAATTTTCCACCATGGAAAGCCGGATTGTCAGTTCCTTTACCTTTTCAAACTTCAGCTTGGCAATATCCAGGCTTTCTGTCGTGCTGTAAAAAGAATAGGAGGGCACTACCGGTTTTTCATTATACTGAACCAATGGAATTTCCGTACCCATAATGCTTCGGGTCTTGATTTTAATAGAGTCCTCTACTGGTATGGACAGGCCGATTTCCTGAACATAATTGATTCCCATGTCAATATTGGCCTGCTGAAGCGCCTGATAAGCTTCTGTAAAGGTTGCGTCGATTTCCGACTGAATGTCTTTGGCCTGGTCAATCAGTCCCATCAGCTCCCGAATTAAAATATTCCGCTTTTTATCCATCAGACCATATCCCTGGCGGGCCAGAGCCAGGGAATTTTTTGCCAGAATCAGGTTGCCTTTTGTAGGAAACGTATTTGGATTCATAAAAGCCCTCCTGTCTGGTTATTCAGATTCTTTCGCAGGTTTATAATACTGATCCAGAATCTTGGTATCAATACGGTCCAATTCTTCTCTGGGAAGCATTCCAAGCAATTCCCAGCCAATAGTTAAGGTATCCAGAATGGAACGGTTCTCGTGGACGTCCTGGCCCACAAAACGGGTTTCAAAGGCTTTGCCGAATTCCAGATATTTTTTATCAATGGGAGACAGTTCATCTTCGCCGATAACCGATGCCAGCGCTCTGGCGTCGCCTACTTTGGCGTAGCAGGAGAAGAGCTGATTGGCAACTGCCTGATGATCCTCTCTGGTGTAGCCCTCGCCAATGCCGTCCTTCATCAGACGGGACAGGGACGGAAGAACGTTGATAGGCGGGTAAATGGACTGGCCCTGAAGGGTTCTGTCCAGTACAATCTGCCCTTCCGTAATGTATCCGGTTAAGTCCGGAATCGGGTGGGTAATGTCATCGTTCGGCATGGTCAGAATCGGAATCTGGGTTACAGAACCGTTGACGCCGGCTACGATGCCGGCCCGTTCATAAATGGTTGCCAGTTCACTGTACAAATATCCCGGGAAACCTTTACGGGAAGGAATCTCGCCTTTAGAGGAAGAAACTTCACGCATGGCTTCCGCAAAGGATGTCATATCCGTTAAGATAACCAGGATGTGCATTCCTTTTTCAAATGCCAGGTATTCTGCCAGGGTTAAAGCAATCTTAGGAGTCAGGAGACGTTCCACTACCGGATCGTTTGCCAGATTGACGAACATGGCAACGTGAGAGGAAACGCCGCTTTCTGCAAAGGTACGGCGGAAGTATTCCGCTACATCGTATTTGACGCCCATAGCGGCAAACACGATTGCAAACTCTTCATCAGAATCATCGCCAAGGGATGCCTGCTGTACAATCTGGGCGGCTAACTGATCGTGAGGAAGACCGTTGCCGGAAAAGATTGGAAGTTTCTGCCCCCGAATCAGGGTGGTCAGTCCGTCAATGGCAGAAATGCCGGTGCGGATATAGTTTCTGGGATATTCTCTGGTAACGGGGTTTAAAGGCTTTCCGTTGATGTCCAGCTTTACATCCGATACAATGTCGCCCAGTTCGTCAATCGGCTCTCCAATGCCGTTAAAAGTCCGTCCAAGCATGGACTCGGAAACTGCAATCTCCATGGGGTGCCCTGTAAGACGGGTATGGGTGTTGCGGAGCGCCATTCCCTCTGTGCCTTCAAACACTTGGATAATAGCCTTATCCTTGTAAATTTCAATAATTCTGCCCAGCTTTTTTTCTTTGCCGCCAACAGTCATTTCTACAATCTCATCATAAGCGGCATTCTGAAGCCCTTCTAACACAACCAGAGGGCCGTTAATCGCACTTAAACCTAAATATTCAATTGCCATAGCTGTCCTCCTTTATGCGTTGGTTTCCATGACGCTGTCATAGAACTGGTCAATTTGCTTCATGTAATCATCAAATAAATCCAGCCGGTCATTGGGTACATCATATTTGATGGAAATAATTTTATCAAAAATCGGATTCTGCTTTAATACCGACATAGGCATTCCCATAGAAATCAGGATGCGGCTTTTCTTGTATAAATACAGGATGACTTCCATCATGCGAAACTGCTTTTTCATGGGAACGCAGGTATCGTCTTTGTGGAATGCATTCTGCTGCAGGAATCCAACGCGGATGACTTTGGCGATTTCCAGAATCAATTTCTGATCATCAGGAAGTACGTCAGCGCCAATCAGCTTTACAATCTCCATCAGACTGCTTTCCTGGGTTAACAGGTATACCAATTGATTGCGGTAATCTACAAAGCGCTTGTCTACATTGTCTGTATACCAGGGCGCCAGATCTATCAGATATTCGGAATAGCTGGTAAGCCAGTGGATGGCCGGGAAGTGTCTGGCATATGCTAAGGATTTATCCAATGCCCAGAAGCAGCGTACAAACCGCTTGGTATTCTGGGTAACCGGCTCGGAGAAGTCGCCGCCCTGGGGGGAAACTGCGCCGATAATGGAAACGGACCCTTCAGTACCGTTTAAGTTCTGCATCATTCCGGCTCTCTCATAAAATGCGGAAAGACGGGAAGCCAGGTAAGCAGGGAATCCTTCCTCGGCGGGCATCTCTTCCAGACGTCCGGATAACTCACGAAGAGCTTCCGCCCACCGGGAGGTAGAGTCCGCCATGATTGCCACATGGTAGCCCATATCCCTGTAATACTCTGCCAGGGTCAGCCCAGAATAAAGACTTGCCTCGCGAGCAGCAACCGGCATGTTGGAGGTATTGGCAATCAGGGTGGTCCGGTCCATTAAAGGATTGCCGGATTTGGGGTCAATCAGGTGGGTAAACTCTTCCAGAACCTGAGTCATCTCGTTGCCTCGTTCGCCGCAGCCGATGTAGATAATAATATCTGCGTCAGACCACTTTGCAATCTGATGCTGGGTCATGGTTTTTCCCGTACCGAAGCCGCCTGGAATCGCTGCTGTACCGCCTTTTGCAATAGGGAATAATGTGTCCAGAATACGCTGACCGGTTACCAGGGGTTTTGTAGCCGGAAACCGTTTCGCAGTCGGTCTTGGAGTACGGATGGGCCATTTCTGGGTCATAGTCAGTTTGCGCTCTGTACCGTCCGGAAGCTGTAAGGTAATCAGCACATCATCAATGGTATACTCGCCGTCCGGAACCACATCTAACACATAGCCGTCTACATCAGGAGGAACCATGACTTTGTGGACAATGGCTCTGGTCTCCGGAACTTCTGCAATGATGGATCCGGGAAGAAGCTGGTCGCCTTTTTTAACGACCATGTGGGTGCTCCATTTTTTCGTCCGATCCAGGGAATCAACGGAAACGCCGCGGCTGATATAAGCGCCGTCTTTTTTTGCAATCTCACCTAAGGGACGTTCAATACCGTCAAAAATGTTATTTAAGATACCAGGGGCCAGTGTAACGGATACTGGAGCGCTGGTACCGGTAACCAGTTCTCCTGGCTTAATTCCGGAAGTTTCCTCATATACCTGGATGGTGGTGCGGCCGGAGGTAAGACCGATAACCTCGCCTACCAGATGATTGTCGCCAACGTAAACCATCTCATTCATTTGAAAACCAGCGTCATCCTGCAGGTAGACTACGGGGCCGTTGATTCCGTAAATGATTCCTGTACTATTCATGGCCCTCACCTCCTAAGTGAAAATGAAAATCGTGTTTTGCCTCTTCTAATTTGGCCTGAAAGGAATTGTCAATCAAAATATGGGACTGGGGGATAACAGCGCGGATACCGCCTAAAAAGGAATATTCGCTGATTCGGACAGCATCCCGGTTAGCGAGGGAAAGTCTCTGAAGAAGAGGGGCGTCCGCCGGGTCAATATAGATAATAATATCATTGCTGCCAGCCAGCTTCTGGGCTGTCTGAATCTGTTTTTCCAAAAGTTTTGGATAATCCGGGGTGGCCATAAAATCAGCCAGCATGTTCCGGACTTCTACAAAGATCATATCTTTGAGTTCATCCTGACGCTTGCTCAACATGCGCTTTAAGTTAATCTGGGCCAGAGCCAGTTTTTTATTAATTTCCCGCTGCAGCTTTTCTGATTCGCCCTGCAGCTGCATTTCAAGGCGTCTGGATGCCTCTTTTTTGTGCTCCTCAAAATCCTGTTCTAAGGCAGCAGCGTATTCATCGTACAGGCGGGAACTTTTTTCTCTGGCATCTTCCATACAGATGTCCAGGAAATGCTGTAATTTTTCATCGGTTGTCAAAGTAAGTCACCTGCTTTCTATAGTTACAATTTCAATCCAATTGCTTCATTGACGTAAGAAGTGATAAAGTTGGGCTTGCGGCCGGTTCCATGGCGATCCGGAATCTCAACAATTAAAGGGAATTTCCGCTCTAATTTTACTTCATCAATAATTTCCGGAAATTCCCTGCCAAATTTTTCTGTCAGAAGAATGATTCCGATCTCCTTATCGGCCAAAACCTTATCAAGAGCTTCTTTCAGCTCCGCCCGTTCATGGACGACGCTGCCTTCGACACCAGCTAACCGCATACCGGTCAGGGTGTCGATATTGTCGCTGATCAGATACATTTTCATAGAATTACAGCTTACCTAAAATCATAAAGGAAATGATTAATCCGTATAAGCACACACCTTCGGCAAGACCAACGAAGATTAAGGATTTACCAAGAATAGAGCCGTCTTCGCTGATAGCTCCTAATGCAGCGGAAGCAGCAGCAGAAACAGCGATACCGCCGCCGATACAGGACATACCGGTTGCTAAAGCGGCTGCCAGATAACCCCAGCCTGCTGCGGAAGAAGCAGTTTCAGCGGCTGCTTCTGCTGCCATTGCATTGCCGGAGAACATAAATACGCTGGACACGATTAATGTGCCGAAGAACAAGAAAACATTGACTGCCAGAGCGGTTTTATAACGTCCTCTGGTTTTTTCTCCTGCCGCAAATGCGCCGAAAGGTACTGCAATACTTAAAACTAATGCCAGGGTTAAAGTGATTTTTACTGCTAATGTCATAATAAATTCTCTCCTTTTATGTGAAATTTTTTAATGAGATAACAACTTATCATCAGGCGGCCTTTTTGCCGTAAGGCTTAAAGGCCCGTCCTGTACCATGGTAGAAGCGGCTGAACAGTTCATAATACTCCAGACGAAGTACCTGAATACCTACAATCAGTCCTTCCATACCGCATACAAATACATTGCCAAGGACTACGACAGCCCAGTTGGGATTGCCGGATTCCACACCGGCCAACATCAGCACAACTTCCATCATGGCAGCGTGGCTGACAGCAAATGCGCCCACGCGGACAAAAGAAAGGGTATTGGAAAAATAACTGAGCAGGACTTCAAACATTTCAAAAAAGCCCTGGACAATAAACATTCCTTTGCCGCCTTCAATCTTTTCGGCTTTTTTCTCAACCATTGCGGTCAGCGGCTCTTTTAAGAAAATGAGAGCCAGGGGAACCAGGAACATGACTACCAGTACAATGGTTGCCGGAAGCGGTTTTCCAGTCATATAAAGGACAATGGTGGTTACCAGGCTGGCATAAAATACAAAGCCGGCAATACCGTTGGTATCAAACCAGGATTCTACAGGCTCATGGGCCTTGTAAGCATTGATAATGTTGAGAATCATGGTCAGCAGGATAATACCCATACCAATTGCAATCGCCACAATAAATACGGTGTTTAACATTCCGATAAACGGAAGATTTGTCATGGCTTTTGCAGGTCTTAACCACAATGGTTCAATAATGTCTTCAAATCCAAAAATACTGCCGAACATAAATCCGAAAATAGTAGAGAAGAAACCGCAGCAGGAAATAATCGCAGCAAGATTCATCTTCTTGAATCGGTAAAGAAGGAAACCGCCTACCAGAAGGCACAGGCCCTGTCCCACATCTCCAAACATAAATCCAAATAAGAAGGAATAAGTAATACCGATTAGAATCGTAGGATCGATTTCATTATAGGCAGGAAGTCCGTACATCTGGATGAACATCTCAAATGGCTTAAACAGCTTGGGATTTTTCATCTTAGTAGGAGGTCCGTTTAATAAGTTTTTGTGGTCATTTTCCACAATACAGAAGGTATCCTCATCCTCTGCGATTTCTTTCTGGAAACGGGCAGCATCATCTTCCGCCATCCAGCCGCATAAAATGTAGAAAGTGTGTTCCTCATGCTTGGTGCAGGCCGCCATTTTCCGAATGTCAAAATTGCGGGTAAAGGTGTCCAGTCTGGAATAAGCGGACAAAAGAGCAGATTTTCGGTTCTCTGTCTCCGAAATAATCCGCTGCTCCAGATCTTTGATTTCGTTGGTGAGAGAAGCAATCTGCTGATTTAATAAATCGCAGGCTTCTTCAGGAGTTCCCGTATATTCATCCGGCAGATAGAAACGTTCAAAATGCATGGAAGCATAGATGGCATCTACCTTATCAGCCAGTCTGTCCGGCACGAAATAGAGAAGCCATACATAATTGTCATCCTCGCGGCAGGTGAACAAAATCGTATCAATGGTATCGTAAACAAAAGAAGAAAACTTCTCATAGTATTCGCGGGAGATCCGGCCAAAACGGAATTTAATATATTTAAACTGCAGAATCTGTTTAATGTTGTAGTCCAGACCAACAAATGGAAGAACTTTATTTAAAGAATCCTGTAAGGTTTTTAACTCCGTTTTTTTGGACTCTTTTTCTGCGTTCAGTTCAGTGACCAGCTGATCCAGTTCTTTAATGACCAGAGCTGCTTTGTCGGCATCCATATCAGGAGAAGGAGCCGGCAGGGAACTGTTCAGATACGGGGCGGCAAGATCGGCGGCCCGCTGGTACTCTGTGCGGTAGGGGTTGTTTTCCGTAAAAGGACGAAGATCCCGAACGGTTTTTAACTCGGATAGCGCATTCTCAAGGTGAATTTCATACCTGGATAAATATTGATCCACTACGCGGTCAATGTCATCTTTAGGCCCTGAAATACTCAAGAATTTCATTTTCTCTATCAAGATACTAGACCTCCTTTAATTGGATTTGTTATGGAATTGATAATGGTTTGAGAAGGAACCCCATAACGGATACTTTCTATAATGGTAATTAGCTGCTGGATTTCCCTGTCCTTGCGGTAAAGATATGCATTTAATATGGCAATGGAGTAAGGATCTTTTTGACTGGTGTACTGGTGAATGTGCTCATTCACCTGGTTGGCAAGAGTCTCCGGATTCGGGCGTTTGCTGCGGATGTTTTCCAGTTCCCGTCTGTACCAGGTGGACTGGAGGGCAGAAAAAAAGCCGTCCATAGTTTCTGACTCAGTCAGGGCATGAATGTCAGAAGCCTTTAAGCGGTACTGAATGGGAATTAGAAGGGCATAAATATCAGCCGGGGCTAAATGATAAAATTGTTTGCAGCGGTAAATCCATTGAATGTTCAGCATATCCATGCGGCTGCCAAAGCACTGAATCAGAATTTTTTTGTCAGAAGCTTTCATTTTTTTATTCATAACCTGCCACATGGTTTTAAAATAAAACATATCCAGACTGTTTTCGTAGTCGAACAGAGATACTGTATTCTCCCGGCTCAGATTTGATAAGAGAGGATAAAAAACAGAACCCTCCAGGGCAGCAGTAAAATCGGCCAGAGACGCAGCCTCTGAGATTTTAGAGAAATTCAGAGAGGAACGGCTGTCAAAAAACTTCTGAAAAGCAGATAAATCAAGATCCAGCGGGGAATGTCCAATAATGCTTCTGAGACACCGTTTTAAGAATGCTACTTCATAGTGCAGAAAATAAAAGTCTAAAAATTTCCGCTGGGTGAGATTGGAAAAACGGTAAAGTCGGTCAAAGTCCTGATATTCAGACAGCTTCAGATATTGCTCGATAATGCTTCGATGAAGTTCTCCCGGCTCTTCACTGCCTAATACGTGTTCATAGGCGGGATGTTTTTTTAAATATTCTACACAGGCAGTTACGGACTCTAAAGAAGCCATTTCCTGAAGCTGGGCAGGCGTGATAAGGCGGCTCTGCATGGCCTTTACCTTAGTGGTTAATCCACTGTAGGCTAGCAAATTTCCCATAATATCACTCCTTTATCATTTTTTCAAATAACTGTCTGGCGTATTCTGTATGATGAGATTCATAAGACTCATTGAGCAGTCTGACTGCTTCCTGCGCTCCGGATTCCTGCTTGGCTAAACGGGAATTTAAATCTTCCTCCAGACTGGAACGGAGAGCAGCTAATTTCGCTTCGGTATCGGCTTCCAGTTGATTGTCAAAGGCAGCAGTGCGCTTGACAATCTCATCAGAAAGAGCAGCCTTGCGTTCATTTAAGCTATCCATAACAGAAGAAGCAGAGGCTTCAATTTCTGAAATTTTTCCAATAAGCTTGTCCATAAGGAAACCTCCTTGTTTTGTACTTTTAAAAATACAAACATTATACTACTTCCATTTTTAAAAAGCTATAGTAAAAATGATCATAAATATCAAAAAAGCCTTCTTAGATTTGAAGGCTTTTTAGAAAAAATTTATTCTTTTGTCAGATATTGGGTAGCAACATATACATCTGTCCCCTCATAATTGATGATACTCCAGAAATCATCATGGACACCGACGTAATTAACAGTTGTTCCGGGGGCAAGCTGTACAACGATGCGGGCGCTGGTAGAAGGTTCCGATCGGACATTTAACGTATCAGTGGTTTTGTAAACAGCGCCTTCTGCAGGAGTGGTCTCAGGAGTTTCAGGTGAAGTCTCCGGGACAGATTCCAAGGTCTCCGGCGGAGTTTCAGGAACAGGAACTTCGGGAAGCGGAGCATCTGTGGAAACAACCGGAGCAGATGTCTGGCTGTCTTCTTTTTTATCCGGCATAAAGACGCGAATAAGGACAATCAGCAGGATAATGCCAAGGAGAATCGCAATCAGCGGATATACGTCCCGCAGGGTAATGCCTTTTTGTCTCTTCTTGCGGTTTCCGGGCTTTCTGCCCCCGGAACTTCGCCCGGAAGAAGTTCTGGCGCTGCCCTGACGGCCAGAACGTGAGCCGGAGGAGGCTCTGGAACCAGAGGTCCTGGAGCCGGAACGGCCCGATTCTGCCGGAATATGTACAGTGCGGGCATTTCTCCGGTCTGCCTTATAATCTGAAAACGCGTAAACCTCCTGGGAAAGTAAAGTCAGCGCCAGGGTTGCGTCTGCAGCGCTGTTGTTGTCCTCATGAACAGCCTTATTGCCGATAATGCGGATCTTGTGGTAGTGTTCTCTTGTACTTTTATCAATCCAACGGCTGTCATATAACTGGTCAATGGTAGCGGATAGATCACTTTCTACAATACAGGCCCTGTTGCCGAGGAAACGGACCATGGCTTCAAGAGTCTGACGGGCCTGTATCATGGCTTTATTATAATCTTTTTGTGATATGAGACGTTCGGTTTCTCTGACGCCCTGCTGTATTTTATCCCAAATATTAAGCGGCTGCCCCATATGCAAACCTCCTTGCAGTATTATCTATAACAACTGTCCCGGACAGTTACCTCCATTATACTAGATTTTGACAAAATTTGCACTTAAAATTTCCGAAAATTTTTATCTTTTTTAATTAAATTCTAACGTTTGGCCGAAAACCTGAATGTTGTGCTTGCGTTTTTTTTGAGAAAAAAAGCTTGCCAAATAACAGGAAATTAATGTATACTAAAAAAGTAGGAAAAAGAAACATGAAAAGCGTTATGGAGGAAAACATGAGACTGCGTCATATAAAAGGAGCAGAAGACAGCATCGGCGCCAGCCCTTATGTGGTTCAGGAACCGAAGAATCAAAGGGGCCGGTGGGCAGAACAGTTTGGCAATGACAATCCAATCGAAATAGAAGTTGGCATGGGAAAAGGAAAATTCATTATGGAATTAGCCCAGTCTCATCCGGAGATTAACTATATTGGCATTGAACGGTATCCCAGCGTTCTGTTAAGAGGACTGCAAAAAAGAGCGGAGCTGGAATTGTCAAATATCTGGTTTCTTTGTGTAGATGCAAAAGAGCTGCCGGAAGTATTTGAACATGGGGAAGTAAATAAAATTTATTTGAATTTTTCAGATCCCTGGCCCAAAGACAGGCATGCTAAGAGACGTCTGACTTCGCCGGAATTTATGGCGGTTTATGATCAGATTTTGGCGCAGGACGGAAGTTTGGAGTTTAAAACCGATAATCAGGGCTTGTTTGAATACTCATTGGAGTCAATTCCGTCATCCGGATGGCAGATTACAGAACAGACCTTTGATCTCCATAACAGTCCTATGGCAGAGGGAAATGTAATGACGGAGTATGAAACAAAATTTGTAGAAAAAGGAAACGCTATCTGCAAGCTGATTGCAAAGCGGGTATGAAACACAAATTTGGGCATACATTAATAAAAAACAGGTTATCAGGTTATTAGATGAAACTGCCTCCCAAGCTGGTGCGCCGTTTACGATGCGCTACCTGCGACAAACCGGAACTGGATCGAAAGGCGATGCATATCCGCAAATGTTTTTTAGAGGTGTGCAAAGTCTTAGAATGTAAAAAAGACAAATGTAAAAAGAAATGTTAAAGGAGAATCACTATGGAAATGGTATTTACAACACAGAATTTTGAAAGCGAAGTATTAAACTCAGATAAGCCGGTACTGGTAGATTTTTTTGCAGACTGGTGCGGTCCATGCAAAATGATGGCTCCGGTAATTGAAGAACTGGCAGAACTGTATGACGGCAAGGCTAAAGTAGGAAAGTTAAACGTGGACAGCAATGAGGAGATTGCCATGAAGTACGGCGTAATGTCTATTCCGACCATTCTGGTAATTAAAAATGGCCAGGTGGAAGCAAAAATGGTAGGTGTCCAAAAAAGAGAAACCTTGATGGATGCACTGGATAAGGCACTGTAAATCAGGAAAGTAAGGATGAAAAAGCCGGATTCTGAACAGTTTATGCTTCCGAATCCGGCTGCCAGTTACGTTTTGCAAAAAAATTAAAAAAACTATTGACTTTTTGTTGGAGATAAGATATACTAACACACGTGCTTGAGACAAGCACAGAAAACTTCATAAATGCACCTTTAGCTCAGTTGGTAGAGCAGTAGACTCTTAATCTATTTGTCCAGGGTTCGAGTCCCTGAAGGTGCACTGAAAAGTACTGATTTTGCAGACCGAGAGCTGCGGGGTTGGTGCTTTTTTTATTGCCTGGGAGCTGCTGCCTGTGCAATAAAAAGCCTGGCGCAGGGTACACACCTGCGCCAGGACGGCAATGTTCAGTGTTATTTTAATTCTCCAACGGCCGGCTGGAAGCTGATGGTAAGAATATCCTTCATCTGATTCATCCCGGCAATACAGCCTTCTGAAATCCATTTTCGGTTTCGGCTTCCGCCTTCAGATAATTGTTCGTCATAAGAAGGCTCTGTTCCCATCAATGCAGAGAGCTGGTTTTCCCAGTATTGCACTTCTTCATCTGTAACATCCCGCTCCCCGTTTACAATCCATAAAGATACAGATTCTACGGTATCGTCTTGTCCGCAGGAAGTAAACATCGAATATTCATTTCCGTCCAGAGTTACCTGATAAATGCGTCCGATATAAAAGTCATTGCTCCAGTTTTCCTGTCCGCCTCCAAACAAATTGGCAGTGTCCTCATCCTTCATTCCGACCAGGTTCTTTATATCGGCTAAAGATGCTTCTGATAGTTTGGATGTTTCTGATGGTTCGGAGGAACTGCTTTCGGAAGACTGGATTTCCCCTGTCTGGATTTCTGACGCGCTGGTCTCTTCTGTTTGGGCCTCGGTTGTTTTTTGCGTTTCAGGCGTTTCAATAGGTTCATATTGGTTGCATCCTGCCAGTATACAGGCAGATGCAGCTGCAATAACAAAATGTTTCCATCTCATTTTTTTCATATAATCGTCTCCTTGTATGTTTGTCGGGATTGCTGTAATTTCATATAGTACTTTATAGACTCTATTTGCCGGAAAAAAGTTGCATGACTGCAAAAATTTTACATAGATGTGAGTTGTTGCCTCAAACTGCTAAAGAAATGTAAAAGATTGCCGATAATATATAAAGATAATGTAAAGAATATGTAAAATAAAAGCGTATAATCAGAATCCATATCCCCTTGGTCTCCTTTCTGCGGCAGAAGAAAAAGAGGCTGAGGGGTTTGTATGTGAAAGAAAAATCCAGTTGACTTGATGCCCAGGCAGGAGTCCCTTGCCTGGCATTTATAGTTATAAAAACAACATGACAAGAGGTGGTTTGCTATGAGAGAAAGCAGGGAAAGACGAAAAATAGGAATTGTTGCAAAAATAAGTTTGGAAATTATACCGGCAATAGCAGTGGTCATTATACTGGTTTTATCAGGACTATATTTCAGCACATCAAAAATTATAAGAAGCGAAAGTGAAGAACTTCTTAATAAGACGACAGAGGGTGTTCAAAAAGAAGTGGAAGGGTGGATTAATACAATCACTTCCGTAATTGAGGCAGAGGCAGAAGCATTGGAATTAATGGATATGACGCCGGCTGAAGAAAAAGAATATATCAGGTACACAGCACAGAAAAACAGTGCATTCCCGGAAGGCATTTACATTGCGGATAAAAGCGGGAAAATGACACATGCCACATTTGTGCCGGATGAAAATTATAATATGTATGAGAAAGCCTGGTATGTAAAGGGACTTGAGTCCGGCGAAGTCCGGTTTTGGGATACCTATTTTAATGCAAGTACCGGACAATATGCAGTAGGGGTTTCCGGTCAGTTAAAAGATAAACGTGGGAATGTAAGAGGGGTAGTTGCTGCGGATGTAGAACTGGGGGAAATTTCAAAACTGGTGCAGCAGGTTCAGATACAGGAAACAGGAGGCTGCCTGCTGGTTGATAATGCCAGTTTAAAGATTTTAGGATTCCGCGATCCGGAACTGGTTGGGAAACAATTAGGAGAAGCAGGAGAAGCCTTTCAATATGTGGAAAATTTTGTCACAAACCGGCAGGAGGGAATATTCCAGTATGAGGCAGATAATGATACTTTAAATTTACAGCTTACAGGACTTTCGGGAGCAGACTGGACGCTTGTGACTTTTGTGCGGGATGAGGAAGTAATGCAGGATTTAAACAGCATTACGTTTATTATGGTTATCTGCTCGATTGTCAGTATAGCAGCATTGTCATTTATGGTAATAATGTCCATAATGCGGCTGGTAATCAGGCCGATTAAAGAGATAGATGACGTTGCGAAAAAGATAGCAGAGGGTTCTCTTGATGAAACAATTACATATCACTCTTCAGACGAATTGGGAAGCCTGGCAGATAATTTTAATGTTACAACGAAAACGTTGAGAAATTATGTGGACTATATTGATGAGATAACAAAAGTTTTAAATCAGATAGCAAGAGGAAATTTAAAATATACGCTTCAGTTTAGTTATGACGGCGAGTTTGCAAAGATAAAAAAAGCGCTGTTTAACATTTCCGAGTCACTTGCAGGAATTATTGAAAAGATTGAGGGAGCATCTTTAAAGGTTACAGAAAGTGCAGGACAAGTGGCATCTACAGGACAGATGCTATCACAGAGTGCTACGGAACAGGCGAGCGCTGTTGAGGAATTAGCAGCATCTATAGCCGAGGTATCTAACCATGTAAAAAGCAATGCAGAATTTGCAAGGAAAGCAAGTGATGAATCCTTGCAGAGCGGAAAAGATGTGGAGCAGAGCAATCAAAAGATGCAGGAAATGATGGCTGCTATGGATGAGATCAGCAGAAAATCAGATGAGATCGGGAAAATTATTAAAACAATAGAAGATATTGCCTTTCAGACCAATATTCTGGCATTGAATGCTGCAGTTGAGGCAGCCAGAGCCGGAGAAGCAGGAAAAGGTTTTGCGGTTGTGGCAGATGAAGTGAGAAATCTTGCAAGCAAATCTGCAGAAGCTGCCAGAAGTACAGCTGCTTTGATTGAAGAGACGGTATCAGCTGTGGAAAATGGCACTTCAATAGCAAAAATAACAGCAGAAGCAATGGACAATGTTGTTGGAAGTTCCAGGCAGGTAATGGATATTGTAGATAATATTGCAGCAACTTCCGAAGAGCAGTCAGCATCTATATCAGAAATTACATTGGGAATTGAGCAGATCTCCCAGGCAGTTCAGACAAATGCAGCAACCGCAGAAGAAAGCGCTGCAGCCAGTGAGGAATTATCTGCACAGGCAAAAATATTAAATGAATTGGTTGAAAAATTTGAAATTTAACAAAAATATTGAAAATTAATTCAAAAGAGTCTTTGCTTTGTAAGATAAAAAGTAAAGACTCTTTTAATATTTTTTGAATAAGCACTTAACTTCTATAATGTCAAAATTTATATAAAAATATTTAAAAATAGTATTGACAAAATAAGGCAAGTTATGTATAATGAAACCATCAAAAGAAACAAGAACACAAAACAACAAAATCTAAGAAAAGGAGGTACAGTCCAAAGTACTAGTTAGTTAATCCTCAGGAAAACTTTATTATACATAGACTTTAAAAGATTTATACAACAATCCAATTAGAGTAAGATGCACAACATGCAGAAAGTACAGGATTTTGTGATATGACGAGAAAGTATCACGAGATACTTGGAAAAGCATAGAACATAATATTTAAGATTGATTCGATTGTATAATACGATTAGATGAAGTGATAATAAAGGAATTAATAAATATGATAATCGGGGATTTTATCAGAGCGAATGAAAGTTTCGCAGAAAAATTCATATAGATGAAAGAAATAGAGGTATAGTCCAATGGATAATATGTTTTAGGACGGATGCAGATTCAAAAAGAATTCGCATCCGTCCTTTTAAATATTAAAGATATTTTTAAGGATATTTTAAAGATTTTGTATAAAATTCAGGTTATCTTTCCATTGAAAATATGATAGAATAGTTCTGATCCGACAAAATTCATGGAAAAGTGACACATATCACTATGATGGAAGGGAATCTTTGAATGAGAACAAAAAGAAAGAACAGCTGGAAGAAATTTTATGTGTATGCGGCTTTGACAATGGTAATTACATCAGTTGGAATATTCGGAACAGCTTGCAGCAAGGAAACCTCGACCAGAGGGATCGATGCAGAGAGCAGCATAACAGCAGATACTTCAGCAACAGATACAGAACCCATAGAGATTACTACAGCGCCAGAATCTATTCCTCTTCTGGAACCGGAGGGACAGCTTCTTCCTAATATAGCAATAACTGTTCCGGAGGTAGAACCTATGCCGGAGTATATACGGGTAGGAGATCGGCATTCGGCAGTAGTCAGCCTGCAGAGCCGCCTGATGGAACTGGGATTTATGGACAGCGATGAGCCCACAGATTATTATGGAACACAGACAGAACGTGCAGTAAAAATTTTCCAGAGACAGAATGGATTGGCAATGGATGGAATTGTGGGAAGTTCCACATATGACGCCATTATGGACCCAAATGCAAAGTATTATGCTGCGCAAAAAGGGGATGAAGGTGATGATATTTCTCAGCTTCAGAACCGTTTATATGAGTTGGGATATTTGGCAACTGCAGATTTAATTACAGGCAATTTTGGAGATTCTACAGAAGCAGCCGTTTTAAAGCTTCAGGAAGTGAATGGTCTGGAACCGGATGGAAAAGTAGGCCAGAGGACCATGAACCTATTGTACAGTGATGAGATTAAGGCTAATTTTCTTTCTTATGGAGAAAAGAGCGAGGTCGTACTGGCAGCTCAGGAGCGGTTAAGGGAATTGGGATATTTGATGACCGAACCGGATGGAGCGTTTGGAGAAGATACAATGGTTGCGATTCAGCAGTTCCAGTCCCGCAACGACCTGATTGTAGACGGGTATCTGGGGCCTTCTACCAGAGATATTTTAAACAGTTCAGAGGCAGTGCCCAATGGTCTGCGTCTGGGTGATGAGAGCGATATGGTTAAGAAGGTTCAGACATTGTTAAGCAAGTATGGTTATCTGAATGCAGGAAATGCCACCGGATATTATGGCGAGATTACAGAAAAAGCAGTAAAGAATTTCCAGAAGCAAAACAATTTGGCTCAGGATGGTACAGTAGGTGCGCAGACTTTGGCAAAACTGACAGGCGATAATGTAAAGAAAGCTCCGGCTAACAGTGGATCGTCTTCCTCAGGAGGCAGTTCATCGGGAAGTTCTTCAGGAGGAAGCAGCCGGCCTTCCAATTCAGGTTCGTCGGGAAGCAGTTCTTCTGGAGGTTCTTCAGGAGGAAGCGGCGGAGGCGCTACAATTCCAAATAGCGGAGGCGTGGCCAGTTTAATTGCAGTTGCCAAATCCAAGGTTGGCTGCCCGTATGTATGGGGAGCGAAAGGCCCGAACGCATTTGACTGTTCCGGATTTGTATACTGGTGTTTAAATCAGGTTGGAGTAAAGCAAAGTTATCTGACTTCTTCCGGATGGAGAAACGTGGGCCGATATACCAAAATTACAAATTTCTCGGATATTCAGGCAGGAGATATTGTAGTAGTAAATGGCCATGTGGGAATTGCTGCCGGAGGCGGTACGGTTATTGACGCATCCTCCAGTAACGGACGAGTTGTACACAGAAGTTTAAGTTCCTGGTGGGCAAATAACTTTATCTGTGCATGGAGAATCTTCGGATAAGTGCATATAGAAAAAATAAAAAGGATTCATCTCCTGACACATTGTGCGCGAGAGATGAATCCTTTTTTGCTGCCAGGCATCCGGAAAAGCAGCCAGGTCAGATTTTCCCGGTTATACAGATTTGATGGGGAAGCGCAGGCACGCTTTAAATAAATCGCCGTCAATGATAATATCAAATACGCCGTTTTGAAGTTTGGTAAGACTTTGGGCAATGGAAAGTCCAAGGCCGCTGCCTTCTGTGGTCCGGGAGACATCGCCTCTGACAAATCGTTCTGTCAGTTCGCTGCCTGTAATATTTAATGGATGGTCTGAAATATTTTTGATGGTAAACAGAACCTGACTGTCTTCTTTTACAATGTCTACATAGACGCGGCTGTGCTCCATAGCGTATTTGAATGTATTGTTGTAAAGGTTTTCCAGTACCCGCCATAACTGTCCGCCGTCTGCTTCGATAATGATAGGAGTTTCCGGAAGAGTGCTGATAAGTTCCAGAGAACGCATGGCAAACTTTTCTTCAAATTCTCCATTTGTCTGCTGAACTAACTCCACAAAATCAATATCCGTCATTTCTAACTTCAGATTGCCGGAACTGGCCTTCGATGCCTCTACCAGATCTTCTGTCAGCGTTTTGAGACGCTGGGATTTTTGCTCCAAAACTTCCAGATATTCCTGAACTTTTGGATTTTGGATATTTTCCCGCTTGATTAAATCTACATAATTAATAATAGAGGTAAGAGGAGTTTTTAAATCATGGGACACATTGGTGATCAGATCTGCCTTCATTCGCTCGCTTTTTACCCGTTCCTGAATGGCTGTATCCAGGCCGCTGCCAATGCTGTTAATATGTTCAGCAATGGAGCGCTCTCTGCCATTAAACTGATTTAAGTCCACACAGTAGCGGGTGTCTCCCTCTGAAATATTGGAGATGGCTTCATTGAGTTTATCCTGCTGAACCGCCTTTTGATAAAGCCGCTGAAATACCCACAGATTTCCGGCAATCCACAAAAGAATCAGCAGAAGGAGCAAAAGCTTATGTGTCAGGCTTTCCAGGCTGCAAAACAGTGAGACAAAAATAAAAGCAAATATCACATTGGCAGTCAGAAATCCGACATAATAGTAGATTAAGGAAACAGAAAATCTCTGCCGGGAAAAGTAATCAAACATATCCTGAGAAAATTTCCGGATAAGAGAGTTTTTCCATAAAAGTTCTGCTTTGTATTGGCGAATCAGGCTGAAGGCCAATATAAAACAGACGAGATAGATGACAGCGCCGTTCATTACATGGCCCATAAAGGTCAGGGCGTCATCTGAAAAAATAAGATCCAAAATAGCGAGTCCCAGATTATCGCACAGATAGATTCCCAATATGATTACGGACAGGGAAAGGAAAATATTGATTTCTGCCGGAAAAAAGTCATACCGGAAAAAGTATCGCTGGGTATGATCCGTTGTTTTCCATCCTGTATAATAAGCCATGAAGACAAAGGAAATCAAACAGCCTAAAAAGCCGATAAAAAGAGAAAGCAGACCGGCGGCATAGCCTTTTTGTGTCTGCAGAAACCGTTGATTTCCGGCTGCGTACGCATCATCTGCATTGTAGGCAGTATCAACTGCAGCTAAGAAAATGCCATTTCCCTCTATGAAGGGGCAATATTCCTGCAGCATGGAAGAGATGTAAATCGGATCGTATGGAAGGTTAGATTCTCCAACTAATGAATCAGTAGAAAAAGCAGCATAACGATCACATTGGCGGAATTCGTCTACAGTCATGTCTGTGTTGGAAAACAGCAGAGGCTTTGAGTCGCCTTCCCAGTAAGAGAGAAGAAAATGGAAGTTGCTGTTTCCCTCGATCAGGTTGTAGCGCACATAAGAGTAGGAGGCCAGGTAGGACAGCACCTCATAGGAAATATCAGACAAGGTCATATAGGCATCCATGGGTTCTGAATATTCTGCATCCGGATCGTAGTTTTTCTTAGTTATATATAAAAGAGGCTCATCTTCCATTGCTTCTTCAGAAATAGGAACATCTACAATCTCCCAGTTTTGATTGAGAGCGTAACCATGAGTTTCTGCATAATCAATGATTTCTTTAACCGTATAATCCTGCTCGTTATCAGGGTTTCCGTCGCTGACAGTCACGATCACTTTAGAGAGGTCTGTCTGGCCATTGGTTTCAAACACGTTCCGGTACTTGGCATACTCAAATATCTGGTTTACATCAAATTCAAACTGGTTCGTAAATGCATGGGTATCGGAGTAAGAAGACTGGCGAATCCAGCTGATTCCCTGACCATAGTCAGAATTGGCATAGAGCAGGCAGATACCGGCCAGTGTGAGCATAAAAAACAAGGCGTGGAGAAAGGTGAGGAGTACACGCCTGCTGTGAGTGGAAACAGTTTTCATAAAAAACACCTGCCCTTATTGTTTTTCAATTTTGTAGCCAACGCCCCAGACCACTTTGAGATAGCGGGGTTCTCTGGGATTGATCTCGATTTTTTCACGAATGTGACGGATATGTACAGCAACCGTATTATCTGCTCCAATGGCTTCTTCGTTCCAGATCTGCTGATAGATTTCGTCAATGGAGAAGACCTTTCCTGCGTTTTTTACCAGTAAAAGAAGTATATTATATTCAATGGGTGTCAATTTAATAGGTTCACCGTCAATGGTTACTTCTTTATTGTCATCGTTGATCTGAAGACCTCCGCAGTGGTATACCTGTCCCTGATTCTGCTGGGAGACATTGCCTAACTGAGTGTAGCGGCGGAGTTGAGACTTGACTCTGGCAACTAATTCCAGCGGGTTAAAGGGTTTTGTCAGATAATCGTCAGCACCGATATTGAGGCCCAAAATTTTATCTGCATCTTCTGATTTTGCAGACAGAATGATAATGGGAATGCTGCTGGTTTCCCGCACTTTCAAAGTGGTGCGGATGCCGTCTAAACCAGGCATCATTACGTCTAAAATCATCAGATCCACTGGCTGCTGCTCCAATAATTCCAGGGCCTCTGCGCCGTCAAATGCTTTTATAACCTGAAATCCCTCGCCGGTAAGATAAATATCTATGGCATCTACAATTTGTTTGTCGTCATCACAAACCAGAATACTGGGCATGGTGTTCCTCCTTGAAATGTTTATTACGTTCATTATACAACGGGGGAAGCAAAAAAGTACATTACTTTTTCCTTACATTTGGAAAGTGACAGCAGCCGTTTGGCCATGTACCTTCTTGCCCGCTTGCGGCGGGCAGGGGAATGTTAGAAGCGGAAAACGGCAGTTCCATAAGCCGGAAGAGGATAATGGAAGGAATATGGCTGGCCGTCGCATTCTTTTGCAGAAGACTTGTAAGCCGGAGCAGAAGATACAGGCATCATACCATGTTCATTGTCTAAAAGCAGTGTATAGTTTCCTTTTTTTGGAACCCCAACACAGTAGTCCGGACGCGGTACGGGAGTAAAATTAATAACAAACAAAAGATTCTTTTTGCCGGTTTCATCCCGCCGGATAAAACTGAAGATGCTGCGGTCTCCGTCATTAGCATTGATCCACTGGAATCCGTTCCAGTCATTATCCAGGCGGTAAAGAGCCGGGTATTTACGGTACAGGTGGAGCAGATCCTTTACATAGGACTGAAGTTCAGAATGCTGCTCTTCTCCCAACAGGTGCCAGTCAAGGGCGTTTTTTTCGTCCCACTCGTGCCATTGGCCAAATTCCTGGCCCATAAACAATAGTTTTTTGCCCGGATGTCCGATCATAAACGTGTATCCGGCTTTTAGATTGGCAAACTTATCTTCATAAAGACCAGGCATTTTATTGATCATGGAACATTTCAGGTGGACAACTTCATCATGGGATAAAACCAGGATAAAGTTTTCGCTGGTAAAGTAAGTAAGCCCGAAGGTCATTTTAGTATGATTATATTTGCGGAAGTAAGGGTCTAATTTCATGTATTCCAGGAAATCGTGCATCCATCCCATATTCCATTTGAAGGTAAACCCTAATCCATCGTCTTCCGGCCTGCGGGTTACATTGGGCCAGGCAGTTGATTCTTCGGCAATGATCATGGCGCCGCTTTTGCGGCCGGACAGAATGCTGTTTAAGTGCTTAAAAAACTCGATTGCTTCCAGGTTCTGGTTGCCGCCGTACTGGTTGGGAATCCATTCCCCGTCTCTGCGCCCGTAGTCTAAATAAAGCATGGAGGCGACGGCGTCTACACGCAGTCCGTCTACATGAAATTTTTCAATCCAGTAGATGGCATTGGCGATGAGGAAATTTTTTACCTCATTTTTGCCATAGTCAAAGACTTTCGTACCCCAATCCGGGTGCTCGCCTTTTCTGGGATCTGCATATTCATAGAGGGGCTGGCCGTCAAAATCCGCCAATCCATGGGCATCTTTTGGAAAATGAGCGGGAACCCAGTCTAAAATCACCCCAATGCCCTGTTTGTGGAGATAATTGACAAAGTACATGAAGTCCTTTGGGAGTCCATAGCGGGAGGTAGGGGCAAAGTAGCCGGTGACCTGGTATCCCCAGGAACCGTCAAAGGGATGTTCGGCAATCCCCATTAATTCCACATGGGTGTACCCCATTTCTTTTACATAGGCAGCCAGTTCGTGGGCAGCCTCTTTATATGTATAATAGCCGTCTTTTTCCGGGCGGTTTTTCTTTTTCCAGGAACCCAGGTGAACTTCATAAATACTTAGGGGAGACGTTTCAGGATTGGCATTGATACGGTTCCTCATCCATTTTTCATCGCTCCAGGAAAAGCCGTCAATATCAGCAGTGACAGATGCGGTTCCGGGGCGGTACTCCCCGCTGAACGCATAGGGATCTGCCTTAAATAAGATTTTTCCGGATTGGGTTGTGATTGCATATTTATACAATTCTCCCGCTACCATGCCTGGGATAAAGATTTCCCAGATGCCGGAATCTTCCAGAACTGTCATAGGATTTTTATCAGGATTCCATTCATTAAAATCACCGACAAGGCTGACCTTATCAGCATGAGGCGCCCATACGGCAAAGTACATTCCATCCCGGTTTTGACAGGTTTTAGGATGTGCACCCAGCTTTTCGTAGATTTCGTAATGGGTCCCCTGGCCGAAAAGATACCGGTCTACTTCTGTAATAAATCCTGTTCCAGCTGTTTTGTTTGTTTTTTGCGGCATAGTTATCCTACCTCCAATCTTACTCTGTTACTGCTTTATTTTTAAGATGGTGCCGTCGCAGGGCTTTAAAGAAATGGTAAGCTTATTGTCTGCAATGGGGATTACAGCCCCGGAAATGAGATCGCAGGCCTGCGCTGCCTGAACGGGGAGCGGTATGGTAAGAACGGCTTCCTGTTCGTCGTTATTGACTGCGGTAATCAGAACAGACTGCTGGCCATGACGGGCAAAGGCGTACTGCCTGTTGGTGAGCAGAAGCTCTTCGTAGCGGCCATGGTGAAGCGCTTCTTCTTCAGAATGGATTTTTGCTAAACGGGCAATCTGCTCAGTCAGACTGCAGCAGAGGGAATCCGCCTGGGAAATGGAGATGGCAGGACGCAGTTCTTCATCACTCCATTTGGTTCTTCGCCCTTCGATTCCCCATTCGCTGCCATAGTAGACAGAAGGTATGCCGGGGAGGGTAAAGAGGCAGAGATGGACAGGAAACAGGTGCTCTTTGCTGCGTAGTTTGCTGGCAATCCGATCTTCGTCATGGTTGTCTACAAAGGTATACAGATCCCGGCCGACTGCCTCAAGACGACGGACATTGTGGGCAATTTCAAAGAAATTGTGATCATTAAATCCGGAATAAAGGCTTTTGTGCAGTTCGTAATTGGTGACAGAGTGAAGCATGTTGGCATTTACCCAGCGGGAGTATTCTCCATGAATCACTTCTCCCATAAGCCAGAAATCTTTTTTCATGTGTTCGGTATACTTGCGCAGTTCCTGCATAAAGCCAAAATCCAGAACATTGGCGCAGTCTAACCGGATTCCGTCAATGTCAAATTCATCCGTCCAGAACTGGACTGTTTCCAGCAAATAAGACGTTACTGCCGGATTAGCCAGATTTAAAGCAGGCAGAATCATATGGCCCTGCCAGGCCTCGTAGCTGAAAGGATCGCCCATGGGGCTGGAACAGCCGAAATTGACTCCTTTATACCAGTCTTTGTAAGGAGAATCCCACTTTTTCTCCTGAATATCCCGGAAGGCAAAAAATTCTCTTCCAGTGTGGTTAAAAACGCCGTCTACCACAACCCGAATACCGGAATCATGACAGATCCGGACAAATTCTTTAAAATCCCCGTTGTCTCCCAGACGGCGATCTACCTGCCTGTAGTCGCGGGTATCATAACCATGGGTACTGGATTCAAATAAGGGGCCGATATAGATAGCTGTGCAGTTCAGGCGTTTGATATGGGGAATCCAGTCCACCAGTTCCTTAAAACGGTGAACAATCTGGGATTCCCGGTTTTCCTTTGGAGAACCGGTCATTCCCAAGGGATACATGTGATAAAATACGCTGTCTTCATACCAAAAACTCATGGCGTTATCCTCCTGATAATTATGCATCCCAGTGCATGAAATTAAGTCGCTTCCTGGCTTTTAAATCGCCTTAAAAGAAACTGATATCGAAGCTGGGCAGCATTTAATTCGTAAATATAACAGTCAATAAGGGTTGGATCTACAACCTGTTCAAAGTGATTCTGCGCAGTCTGAATGGCCTGTTTGCTATCTTCGATTTCCAAACGCAGTTTGTGTGCCTCGGAAGAAAGAGGCCAGATTCTTTTTCGGGTTCCAATCATTTTATCTACTCCTAACATTGTTACTATTGTTATGGAGTAGTATATCTGGAAACTGGAAAATTATTCATCTGCCAGAGGCGGCTGCAGAATGCCTGCCTGACAGAGCAAAATGTGCTGCAGCATACGGCCGAAATCCATTAACTGTCTGGTGGTTTCTTCAATAGTCAGGTAATAGTAATTAGAGGTCCCTTCCTGGCGTGAATCAACCAGACCGGCATCTTTTAAGATTTTTAAGTGATGAGAGACAGCCGGGCGGGACAGATTGGTCTTGTGAGTAATCTCATTGACGTTCATCCCTTTCTGGTTTGGATAGGAAGCAGCAGAAAGAGTTTCTATAATGCCAAGACGTACCTCATCCCCTAAAGCAATGAAAAGAGGCATACAGTTGTGAAATTGTTTTTTTAAATCTTGATTGTCAGGCAAATTAGAACCTCCTTTGGTTTAAAAAATTAAACTAAGCACATTTTACCACCATAAATTGATAGAGTCAACGAAAAAATGTGCAAAACGCACAAAAAGATACATGGTTGAACGATTACAAAAATGATAAAAATAGACCTTGACAAAAAGAATTTTTAGGAGCATAATAGGCATCACCATCTCAGACGCCAAAAGCATTCGCAAAGTCTAAGGCGTATGGTACTATCTTTTAACCGTCAAAAGCGGTTCAGCCTGAATCAGGCAGGGTTTCAAACAGAGTTTACATGTACACATTACACAGGGATTTTTGATCCGGAGAGGGGGAGGATTTTATGGGGATTATGCTATTTTAGCAGCAGGAACGATGCTGGCAGGAGCGGCATCGTGGGATTTTTGGTACCACAGGATACCGAACTGGTGGCTGGGGTTTTGGCTGGTACAGATTTTATGCCCGATTTCTAAGATGGGGCAGTTGGAACTGTTTTGGTGCTTGTGCAGGATTATTTTAACAGCAGCAATGACTGGGATTGGATTCTATTTTCGGCTCATAGGCGCAGGAGACTGCAAACTGATGGCGCTTATGTGCGGATATCTGGGATTTGGCAGAGGCTTTCGGGTTGTCTGTTCAGGATTCATCATGGGAGCTGTATGGTCGTTGGGGAAAATGATTTATTACCATCAGACCGGTCAGCGTCTTTCTTACTTATCTGCCTGGTTTAGGCAAAGCATTCAAGAACAAAAAAGGATTCCGTATTTTCAAAAAGACAGAGATGGAAAACAGGCAGTGATTCCTCTGGCAGTATGCTTTTTGGCCGGCTTTTTTCTGGTGATTCTTTTGGAAATACAGGGATAATGGGAGAAAAGCTATGAAGCGTGTAATTGCAGTTTATGATTTGGACCCGCTTTATGCAGAGCGTTTTGCAAAAGTGGCAAATCAAAAGGAGAAAGTGCCGTTTACGATTATTGCCTTTACGTCAGTGGAACGTTTAAAGGCGTATATGGCCGGGAATCCTGTGGAAATTCTGCTGGCGGATATTGATGCGGTAGATCTGGTCCGGGATCTGCCGGCCAGACAGATTTTTACATTGACAGACGGGGAGTTTGTGGAGGTGGAAGAATTTCCCAATATTTATAAATATCAGTCAGCAGATGGGATTTTAAGGGAGGTCATGGCCTCTTATCAGGCAGATGATAATCGGGAATTTGCTCCGGTGGGAAAGCCTGGTACCCTGATAGGAGTATATTCGCCGGTGAACCGGTGTTTAAAGACATCCTTTTGCCTGTCTATGGGACAGATTCTCTCAAAAGAGCGAAAGGTACTGTATCTGAATCTGGAAGATTGTTCAGCGCTTTCAAAATTGATGCCGGAAAGCTTTAAGGGGGATTTGTCAGATGCGTTTTATTACTATCAGCAGGGATTGTATAACTGGGTAAAGATGGCAACTATGGTTTATACCTGGGGGACTCTGGATTATATTGCGCCTGCCAGATATCCGGAAGATCTGTCAAGGATGAGTTCCGGTCAGATAGCAGAGTTTTTAGAATGTGTGGCAGGAGAAGGAGTGTATGACTGTATTATTGTGGATGTAGGTCAGTATGGGAGGCTGGCAGCGGATATTCTGGACGTATGTCAGGTTGTATACATGCCTGTACGGGAGGACGGTATTTCTATGTTGAAAATAGAAGTATTTGAAGAATATCTGGAGGCATCAGGGAGGAAAAAGCTGAAAGAAAAGATTCAGAAATTGAAACTGCCTTCGCAGAGTTATGTAAGCAGGGGAGAGAATTATCTGGAGCAGCTTATGTGGGGAGAGTTGGGGGATTATGTGCGGCAGCTGTTAAGGGGGAGAGTGGAATGGGGACGGAATTAAACAGGAGGAAAAGGGAGAAGGTGCAGTCAGACGCATCAGAGGAAGCAGCAAAAAAACTGCGGCTTTACCTGGTAGAACTGCTTCAGGACAGACCGTATCTGTCAGATGAAGAGTTAAAGGATTTAATCAATGAAGAACTGCTTCATTATGGAAGGGAAAATTATCTGCCTCTTGCAGGAAAGGAACACCTGGCCAGGAGACTATTTGATTCTTTTAGGCGGCTGGATATTTTGCAGGAATTGGTGGATGACCCGGCAGTGACAGAAATCATGGTAAATGGGAAGGATCAGATTTTTATTGAAAAGGCGGGGAAAACGCAGAAATGGGAGAAACGCTTTGATACAGAGGAACAATTAGAAGACATGATACAGCAGATAGTCAGCAGAGTCAACCGGATGGTAAACGCATCCAGCCCCATTGCAGACGCCCGCCTGGAAGACGGCTCCCGCGTTCACATTGTACTGCCGCCGATTGCGCTGGATGGGCCGGCTGTGACGATCCGGAAGTTCCCGGAACCAATTACGATTGCAAAATTGATAAAGTCTGGTTCTATTACACAGGAAGCAGCAGGTTTTTTGGAAAAGCTGGTTGTCTCTGGCTACAATATTTTTATAAGCGGGGGAACGAATTCCGGAAAGAGCACATTTCTAAATGCGCTGTCAGCATTTATTCCATCTGATGAGCGGATTGTAACCATTGAGGATTCGGCAGAACTGCAGATTCAGCATATTTCCAATCTGGTGCGTCTGGAAACCCGTAATGCCAATGGAGAAGGGGAGGGAGCCATTAGCATTCGGGATTTAATCCGGGCAGCTCTTAGAATGAATCCCAGCCGCATTATCGTGGGAGAAGTGCGGGGGGCAGAGGCGTTAGAAATGCTTCAGGCTATGAATACAGGCCATGATGGGAGTATGTCAACCGGTCATGGAAATAGCCCTGGGGATATGCTGTCCCGTCTGGAGACAATGGTACTTATGGCAGAACCGATTCCTTTGCCGGCAGTGAGAAATCAAATCAGCGCAGCGATTGATATATTAATTCATTTGGGAAGGCTGCGGGACAAGAGCAGACGGGTTTTGATGATTGCAGAGATTGGGGGAGTGGAAAATGGGGAAATTTCGCTTAATCCCCTCTATAAATTTAAAGAAGCAGCGGTTAAAGAAACAGGAGTTTCAGGGAAAGAGGGAAAAAGGGCAGGCATTCGGGCCGTTCGTCAGGGAACCTGTAAAGTGGAGGGGAGGCTGGAAAAAGTGGGGGATTTGCAAAAACGGGAAAAACTTGAAGCCGCAGGCTGTCAATTATGATGAGTACCATCTGACTGTAAAAGAGTGGGCGTTCTGGGCTGTCGCAGGAGTCGGAATGTGCGGTGTGACAGCCTACGTATTTTATCGCAGTTATCGGGTATTTCTGGTATTGTGTCCGCTGGGACTGTTATACCCGTTTGTACGGAAAAAACAGCTTTGCAGGCAGCGAAAAGAACAGTTAAGAAGTCAGTTTAAAGAAGGTGTATTAATTTTGGCTGCATCGTTAAGCGCCGGATATTCAGTTGAAAATGCGCTGAAGGCCAGCGTGAATGAACTGACAATGCTTTATGGAAAGCAGGGAATGCTGGTTGGAGAATTTGCATGGATGGCAGGTCAGATTGGCCTTAATAGTACAGCAGAGCAGGTATTTGAAGATTTTGCCAGGCGGAGCGGAATTGAGGAAATCCAGAGTTTTGTCCAGGTTTTTACAGTGGCAAAGCGCAGCGGGGGAGAACTGGTATCTATTATGAACCGCACAGCGGACTCAATTCAAGATAAAATACAGCTTCACGAGGAAATAAGAACTATGACTGCATCCAGGCAGTTTGAACAAAAGATTATGAACCTGCTTCCATTTCTGATTATTCTCTATATTGATATTACGTCTCCGGGATTTTTTGATTCCATGTATACCACTGCCATAGGACGGATTTTGATGACAGTTTGTCTGGCTGTGTATGTACTGGCAATTTGTCTGGCAGCGCGTATGCTGGATATAAAGCTGTCTTAAAAATGGCAGCAGGAAAGAGGGAGGAATGTTGGAAAGGAAAGAGATACGAAAACGCCAGATTCTCTGTCTTTTGGCATCATTTGCAGTATTTTTGGCAGTGTGGACTGCAGACGGAGGGCAGGGGTTAAAAGACGGGGCTATTCACAGGGGGGATTATGGGGAAGAAGAGACAGAGTATGAGGTGTTGGTGACAGGTCTTGCAGAACAGGAGATTCCGGTAACGGTTACAATCAGCAGCCGAAAACGTCAGAAAGAAGAGGCAGAGGAGATACGAAGGCAGTGGGTGAAAAATTTACCAGAAGAAATTTTGCAGGGCAACCGTTCTTTAAATGAAGTAAGAACAGACTTAAACCTTATCACATATGACAGCGGGAAAAACTTAAAATTAGAATGGGAGTCAGAAGATCCGGAATTACTTGACAGTTTTGGAAAAGTTTATAATGAAGAACTTCCTGAACATGGAAAGCAGACAATGCTGGATTTGACAATTTCGGATGACACAGGGGCAGATTTTTTTCAGATACCTGTAACCGTTCTGCCTCCATATCTTTCAGATGCAGAAAAGAAACAAAAGGATTTTCTGAAAACAGTGGAGGAATTAGACCGTACTACCAGGGAAGAGGAATGGCTCAAACTGCCGGGAAGTTTTGATGGAACCCCTCTTACTTATCGGGTAAAAAGAGATCATAGCAGTCTGCTGATACTGGCAGCAGGAGTTGTGATGGCGATTCTTTATGGATTTGAAGATAAAATCAGGCAGAAAGAGAAGGACAAAGAGAGGAAAAAACAGCTTGCGCTGGAATATTCAGAAATCGTTTCAAAGCTGCAGATTTATCTGGGAGCGGGGATGACGGTGCGGTCCGCCTGGGAGAGAATGGCAAGGGATTATGAAAATCGTTCTGCAAAGCAGTCAGAAATAGTCAATCCGGCATATGAGGAGGTGGTGAGAGTATGCAAGGATTTGCAGAGCGGGGTATCGGAACCGGAAGCTTATCGACAGTTTGGACGCAGATGCGGATTAAGACCTTATATGAAATTAGCCAGTCTGCTGGAACAAAACCGAAAAACCGGGTTAAAGAATTTACGGTATCTGCTGGATGAAGAGGTGGCATCTGCTTTTGAAGAGCGAAGAAATCTGGCTAAAAGGCAGGGGGAGGAGGCAGGGACAAAACTTTTGCTGCCGTTGTTTTTCATGTTGGGAATCGTGATGGTAATTGTAGCAGTGCCGGCATTTTTAAGCTTTTACTAGACCTGGGAAAGGAGGTGGATGTATGATGGCAAGGGAGGAATTACGGGCCTGGATGACAGAAGAAGATGGAATCGGAGTCATAGAAGTAGTGCTGATACTGGTGGTACTAATTGGCCTGGTTATTATATTTAAGAAACAGATTACGACTCTTTTAAACAATGTTTTTAAAGAGATTAACAGCCAGTCAAAAGAGGTGTATTGATCATGAAGTTTAAAGGACAGATTACCATATTTCTAAGTATGATTCTGCTTTGTGTATTTGGACTTATCTGCAGTTTGCTGGAATCTGCCAGAATGGCCGGGGAACGGTGTTATCTGGAAATGGCAGCCTATTCGGCCCTGGATTCAGTAATGAGCCAGTACCATCTGCCCTTGTGGGAGGAATATCGGGTATTAGGAGTAGAATATATAGGAAAACAAGCGGTAGAAAGTGAGTTTGGAAAATACTTTGATGAGTATTTGAAAACAAGGGACTGGTATGCAGAAGAACTGGATTTTGTAAGGGCAGATGAGATTGTTCATCTTACCGATCAGAATGGCAAATACATGGAACAGCAGATATTGGATTTTATGAAATATGGTATCTGGACTTTAGACATAGATCCAAATGAAGCAGAAAATTTGAACCAGACAATTAAAGAAGCCAGACGGGTCAATGAAGTCTCAAAAAGAATGGAAGAACAGACGCGGGATGCCTGGAAGCTGGAACGGGTATTAGGTCAGATACAGGACTGTTTAAAGAAACAGGAGATGGATTATCAAAGGGCAGCAATGGCTTTGGAGTCAGGAGATGGATCTGGTTTTTTAAAGGCAGCAGAGGATTTGACAGACGGTTTGGAAAAAATCCCAAGACTGGTAAAAAATTATGGAAAACAGGCGGACAGGTTAATGAAAAAGATGGAGGAGGTGCGGACAGAATATGAAGAAAAGCGTCAGGACATGGGAGAATCTGTACAGGAGGTATTATTGGATGAATTGGCCCGATACGAGTCTTATGTGTCGAAAAGCGGAGAGAGAAGACAGGAAGTGGAACGGCTGCCGCAGCTTGCACAAGAGCAGCAAAGTCTGCTGTCACAGATCATGGAAGAGGCAGCAGAGGTAATGGAATATATTGAAAACTGGGAGCCGGAAGAAGGAGAGAGCCTGGATGAGGATGAATTGTGGGAGCCGGTCAGAAATCATTTCGGTGAATATCAGGTACTACAGGTATCTTACAGTGCCGGAGGAAAAGATACAGAGTCAGAAGGGCTTTTAAATCAAATTCGGCGCGCCGCAGAATCCGGTATCCTTCAACTGGTTTTACCGCAGGGAGAGCAGGTTTCAGAAGGAATGATAGAAACAGAAGGAATTCCATCAAAAAACAGTTTTTTATCAGAAGAAGCCGAACGACAGGATGGACCAAACGGGATAGAGAATGCGGCAGACAAGGCTTTAACTGCAGAGTACACAGGTCATTTTTTTACTGATTTCTGTTCTGAAAATAAGAAGGAGTTTCAATACGAAATCGAATATATTTTATATGGAAGCCCTATTGACGGATCGAATCTGTCCTCATCTGTGACCCATCTGCTGGCAGTAAGAGAGGGATTAAATTTGATTCATATTCTGACAGATCCCAGGAAACGGCAGGAGGCAGAGACACTGGCATCTGCGATTGTGGGAGTCAGCGGATTTGCACCTTTAATAGGAATTACGGCATTTTTTATTATGGGGATCTGGGCTTTGGGTGAATCATTAGTAGATGTAAAACAGCTTCTTTCAGGGGGAAAAGTGCCTCTTTGGAAAGATGACCGGTCATGGAATCTGGGGATAGAGGAACTGTTAGACGTTGGCAGGACCGGAACGATTCCTCAAAAAGAGGGAGGGGAAGGATTCGATTATACAGATTATCTGAAACTGTTTTTTGTGCTTATGCCGGCAAAAGAAACCATCTATCGAATGATGGATATGATGCAGATTAATATAGCCAGAAGGGAGGAGGGATTTTTGATGAACCGGTGTGCGGCTGGTGTGGAAATAGAAGCGGGAGTTTGTGGAAAACATGTATTTTTGTCTTCCGGATTGTTGAAAAGTTTTATAGAAGGGAAGGCAGGAGAATATGAAAAAAGAGTCTGTGTAAGGAAGAGATATTAAAAGTATAACGGAGGAAAATAGACATGCCCTTTTTCGCGGTATTGTTACATATAATAACGAAATCATATCTGGAAGCTCTAATTTTTATAGCTCAATCGAGCACCAAAAACGCAACTCTCCAAGTACGAGCCCCTTTTAAAAAACAGATTTACTGCCGTAGAAAAAGGGTGTGTCTATTTTCCTCCGGCAATCAGAGGATTAAAGGAAGCATGTCTATTGAAGCAGCTATGGGATTATCGCTGTTTTTGTTTGCCTGTATTTGTATGATGATGCCTATGGTCATGATGGACAGACAGAGACAGATACAGGCGAAATTAGAAAAGACAGGAGAGCAGATGAGTCAGTATGCTTATGTGGGACAAAAAGAAGGGGATTTTTTTGCATATGGCAGTGCAGCACTGGGAGCGGGAAGCATTTTGGCAGGCATGGATAAACGGGGAGTAGAGGACATAAGCTTTTGGAAATCTCAGATCATGGGAGATGGAGAAACGATTAAGCTGGTCATGAATTACAAGATGAAACTGCCGTTCTCTGTGTTGGGGCTAAAGTCGATTCCCATGGAATCCATTAGTGTCCGTCGGGCCTGGATTGGAAGGGAAGGACCATTGGGAAGTCGGACAGAGGGAGGATTGGAGGATCAGACAGAACCGCAGCAGAAAATGGTTTTTATAGGAAAAAATGGGACCAGGTATCATAAGACGCCCAACTGCCATTATTTATCAAATGCAGTAGAAATAGTTGCTTATGAAGATTTGGAGGGAAAACGGAATAATGCGGGAAGAAAGTATCGTCCCTGCAGAATTTGTGGAAAAGGGGCAGCGCAGGGCAGCAGTGTATACATAATGCCGGAGGGAGAAAGCTATCATTCTATGTGGAATTGTCCGGCTACAGTTGCATATATTCAAGAGGTTTTGCTGGAAGAGGTAAAGCATTTAGGAAAGTGCTCTTACTGCTGGTAAAGGAGGAGTATGGCAGTTTTATTATTTTTAGGTGCAGCGGCCAGTTATGACTGGAAATATAAAGAGATCCCCAGATGGATTTATTTAGCTGGAGGGATAGAAGCGATTCTCTGGAGAACAGCAGAACTGTTCAATCTGGATTTCTGGATGGGAAGTGAGTCCTGGATGGTATTTCTTCATGGAAATAATACAAAATTGACATTGTGGGAGATTGTTTTAGGGGCTATGGTCGGAGTGGTTTTGCTGCTCATCTCCAGAGCGGCAGAAGGAGAGATAGGAGCAGGAGATGGAATGCTGTTTTTAGTTACCGGAATCTATATGGGGTTTTGGAAAAATGTGGTGTTGTTTTTAGGAAGTCTTGTGCTGTGCAGCATTTGCGGAATTGGTTATTTAGTGGTAAAGAAAATCCGCTGGCATGAAGGGAAAAGAATGGAATTGCCGTTTTTGCCTTTTGTTTTGCCAATGGGAATGTGGCTTACTATGATGTGAGGAGGACATATGAAAGGCAGTTATACCATAGAAGCAGCAGTGATTATGAGTATCTGCTTTTTTATGACAGCAGAAATCATTGGTCATGCGTACCAGCTTTATGATGAAACAACCGGGAAAATGGTTTTACATAAAAATATTGAAAAGCTCCGCCATTTAACACCCGAAGAGAGAAAAAAGGCAAAGTTTTTGGATGAAAATTTTAATATCGATCTGACAGAGCAGGCAAATCATATTATCGGAAAAGCAAATAGCAAAAGATTTCATGGGCAGTGGAGCGCAGAGATTGAGTCGGGAATTTTTCAGCCGGAGGAATTTTTAAGAAAGGTAGAAGCTGTAAAATAATTGGAGGAAAGGAATGGAAGTTCATTATGAAAGGCAGATGCGTCACAATTATCTAATTATAGAATCAGAAAATAGTGAAAGTGAAAATTATGAGTGCCGTATGCTGATGGCAAACACAATAGAAGGATTGCTGAAATTTCGATTTCAGAAAACAGAGAATGGACTTTGCTATTATTATGAGATAACTTCTAAACAGCCGTTAAATCGAATATTGGAAGGGAGAGCGATTCGACGGGAAGAAATTGCACAACTGATTACGTCTATTGCTGCGGTTTTAGACAGGGTGGAAAGCTATCTGCTTAAGGAAAACAGGATTTTGCTGGACCCGGAATATATTTATATTGATCCGGAAGGCTTTCGGGTATTTTTATGTCTGGTTCCGGATAGAGATATTGATTTTTCTAAAACAATGGAAATGCTGTTACAGTATCTCCTAAAAAAGGTGGATCACAAAGAAAAAGATACGGTACTGTTAGCATACCGGTTATATCAGGAGAGTCAAAAAGAATTTTATGGTATAGAAAATTTGCTGAAATGGCTTCCAGGGGAAGAGAAGGAGGTTTTTGCAGAAGCAGAGGGACAGAAACAGGAAAAGGATTTTGCTGTACAGGAAGAAGACCGTCTGCAGAAAGAAATTTTAAAAGAAGTGAAAAAACCTGACGGCATAAGACAAAAGACTGACTGGAAAAAAAGAATAGGTATAACGGCCGGAATTTTATTAGCGCCTGGAGCTATATGGATAATAAAGGGAGATTACTTTTTTAAGGAGTATCCGCTGCTTCTGGCGTCCTGGTATGCTGTATGGGGAATAGTGGGAATAAGTTTGTGGATAATCAGGCGTATTTTTCCTGCGGATGTGGAAGAAAAGAATGCTGCAGAAACAGGAGATGAGATTAATTTAAAGAAAGAAAGTCTATGGGCAGTTGAGTTTGCAGAAGAAAAATCTCCGGAAAAGCCATTGCCGGAGATGGATTTTGAAAAGACCATGTCCAAACCGGATTTGGACATACCAGATACCGTTCTGGAGACGAGGATTTTGACATCTGGAGAAAAAGAGAAAAAAGCAGTACATTATCTTCAGAGCATTGATAAGGGAACAGAAGATATTTTAATGGCTTATTTTCCATTTATTATAGGAAAACAAAGCGGTATTGTGGATTTTGTTTTAAACAAAGATACGGTCAGCCGTCTCCACGTAAAAATAGAGGAAACAGAAAGCGGGTACACAATTACAGATTTAAATTCTACGAACGGAACCAGAGTAAGGGGGGAAATGCTGCAAAACAATCAACAGACGCCCTTAGAATCAGGAGATGAAGTATATATTGCAGATAATGGATTTCGGTTTATGTAGCATACTGGAATACGGATATACAGTCATGAAATAGGGTGCTGTAATATTTATTTTTGGCGGAAAGAATGCTATACTGTTTGAAGAACATTAAAAAATTGAAAGAGGAAAAGTTGTGAAACAGTATGAAATGCAGCAGGAAGCAAAGCAGTATCTGTCAATGCTTCGTTTCCTGAATGAGAGTACGGATGATTATCTTTTTGTATGGGATTTCAAAACAGGCTCTATTTATTTTACCAAAGATATTAATGAACGTTTTCCTATCGGTCCCCAAAAGAAACAGGGATATCAGACAAGAGACTGGGAAAGTATCGTATATCCAAAGGATCTCCCAGAGGTACAAAAAGATTTTGCCAGGTTAGTAAAGGGAGAGGCCGTTACCCATGATATGGAGTACCGGTTGATTGATCGCAGCGGCAGAAGAGTTTGGATTAGCTGCCGGGGAAAAAGCATAGTGGGAGAAGATGGAAGGCCGGTAATGATGGTTGGAAGAGTCTCTGATCAGGTATTGCAAAAATCAGATCCCATGAGCAGCCTGTGGAACGCAGGACAGTTTGAAGAAGATTTAAAAGCAGTATTATCAGAGGGAATTTGCGGTTATCTGATGGTGATGTGTCTTGATGACTTGAAAAATGTGAACATCATTTACGGCAGAGAACATGGTGATCAAATGGTGTTAGATATGACTGCTTCGCTGGAAGAGATGGTAGAAATGCCGGATAGTGTCTACCGGGTGAGCGGGAACCGTTTTGCTGTTAATCTAATAGGAAAAAGCAAAAAATATGTAGAGGTATTTTATGAAGCTTTAAAAGACCGGATGCGCTCGCTTTGTACGTTTTCAGCAGGTGCAGTGGAGTATTCTCCGGAAAAAAAGTTAAGTGCGGTTGAGATCTACCAATATGCAGAAGCTGCGATGGATCGTGCAAAAAAGCAAGGAGATATTTTGGAATTTTTCTCTCTTCAGGATTATGAAGAGCGCCTTAGCTATTTAGAACTTCAGGATGAGATACAGCATTCCGCAGAAAATGGCTTTGCCGGTTTTTCTTTGTGTTACCAGCCGCAGATCGATATGAATTCCTATTTCATTACTGGGGCAGAAGCGCTTTTGCGCTATGATTCTCCGATAAAAAAGGAAAGAATTTCTCCTATATATGTCATTCCAATTCTGGAAAAGACAGGGTTAATCTGTCAGGTGGGACTTTGGGTTTTACAGACAGCTTTGCAAAGGTGTAAAGAGTGGCGCAGGCATATACCGGATTTTAATATTAGCGTAAATCTTTCTTATGTGCAGTTAAAGCAGGAAGGGATAGGAGAACAGGTTTTAGAATGCCTTAAGGAAACAGGACTGCCAGGAAACGCGCTGACTCTTGAATTAACGGAAACCATAGAGTTAGAGGAGTATTCTTATTTTAACCGGATTTTTTATCAGTGGGCCAAGATGGGGATTCAGATATCGCTAGATGATTTTGGAACAGGATATTCCAATCTTAGCTATTTAAAAAGTATTGATATCCATGAACTTAAGATTGATCGAAGCCTTGTCAGCAGAATCCAGTACAGTGCATATAATTATCGGCTTTTAAGTAATTTGATTGAACTGGCTCACAGTGCCCAAATTCGGGTTTGCTGCGAAGGAGTAGAGACAGAAGGGGAATTACTGGCGCTTCAGAAGTTACATCCGGATACCCTTCAGGGATATTTGTTTGCAGCTCCTTATAACCAGGAAACGTTTGAAAAACTTTATATTAATAGTGAAAATCCTGAATATCAGAAACAGAGGAAAGAGGAAGAACATTATAGGCAGATAGACCAGAATGCCAATGTAAAGGAAACAGCTCAGATGGATGATGAGGATCCGGGAATTATTGCAGAAAATATAGAGGAACTTATATATGTTAGCAATCCTGGCAGTTATGAACTTTATTATTTAAATCCGGCCGGTCGCAGTTTGAGTGGTATTTATGATTATAAAGGTAAACCATGTTATCAGGTGCTTTATGGAAAAAAGCAGCCATGCGAGTTTTGCAATAATGAAAAATTAAAACAGGATCGCTTCCTTACAAGAGAAATAAAAAATGAGTATCACAGCCGTCGTTTCCTGGTAAAGGATAAATTAGTTCCCTGGAAAGGAAAGCTGTCCCGTCTGGAAATTGCCTATGATATAACGGAAATGGAATCTCTCAAATATCTGGACGAATTAGAAGCGGAACCTAATAGAGAAGGAATATTTAAAAACAAGTACAATGCGAATTTGCCAAGGGTTCGTTATAAGGATATTTTAGAGGTAATGGAACTGGGATTGTGGGAAATACGGATTGACAAAGAGAATGAGCAGCATGAAATGTTTGCAGATGATACCATGTACCGTTTGCTGGGGCTTGAGAAAAAATTAGCACCACAGGAATGCTATTTACATTGGTATAACCGAATTAATGATGGATACTGCCAATATGTAAATCAGGCAGTAGAAGAAATGATCGAACTGAATGAGATTGTTCAGATAGAATATACATGGAGCCATCCGATTCATGGAGAGGTCATGGTACGATGTATAGGAAGCAGAGTGGAAGACAGTGACGGAAAGATTTGTCTGCAGGGGTATCATAGAATTATAAGTGATATTAATAAGGTTAAATTCTTGCCGGATGCAGTTATAGGAGAAGCATTTGAATATAACGAGCAGAAACGGACCATATATTTTCATACAAATAGAAACCTGCTTGTTGGAAATGAGGAAAGAGAGGAAAATTTTCCTGAATGCTGGATTAAAAAAGATATTGTTCATCCTCATTTTGCTGAAGAATTTCGCAGGATTTTTAGTGAAATTGGCAGTGAACAGGAAATCTTTGGACGGGAAATGCCATTTAAAGTAAAGAGCGGTACATATGAGTGGTTTCGGATAAAGGCGCGCCATCTTGGCAGCGAGAAAAAAGATGGGCATCTGATCGTGGTGCTGCTGGAGCCGGTTGGGGATGAGCGCTCAAAGGAACTGGAGTTTGCAAGAATCAGTGATTTTTATAATGCGATACTGTCAGAAACGATTGCTTATGCAGAAGTGGATGTGGAAAGCGGCGAATTAATGAAGTCAGATGGATTGTGGGCTGATTATGAAGCAGAAGCGCATCAGTTAGGGCTTCCGTTTACAGAATTGATGAAACGTCATATGGCAAATGTAGTTTATCCGAAAGATGTGGGGACGTATCAGGGGTATTTAAATCTGGAGAATATTAAAAAAATGTATTATAACAAAGAAATGACCAAAAAGTGGACATTTCGGCGGAAAATACAGGAAGAAATGCGATGGGTAGAACTGGTAGTCCATGTTTTTAAAGAAAAGTTCACCGATAATATATATGCTCTTTTATATCTGAAGGATATTGATCCTGAAAAGCGTCAGCAGCTTGCAAATGAAGTAGAAGCCAGCAGAGATCCATTGACCAATGTCTATAATCGGCGGGCTTTTGAAAGAAAAGTTGTTCAGTATATGACAGAGACAGATGGCGCCAAAGGGACACTGCTTCTTCTGGATGTGGATAATTTTAAAGATATTAATGACAAATATGGCCATTTAGAAGGGGATGCGGTACTGCAGCAGTTATCAGCAATATTGAAGGGGATATTCCGAAAGAGAGATTTAGTAGGGCGATGGGGTGGAGATGAATTTTTGGTTTTCCTCAGCAATGTTAGTGATAAGGATGTTTTGACACAACGCATTAATGAGATGTATGTGCGTCTGCAGAGAAAATGCAAAGTGCCGATTACCTGCAGTATTGGAATTACCTTTGTGAAAGCAGCAGGATTTTCTTATATAGAAAGTCTGAAAGAGGCAGATGCAGCATTGTATATGAGTAAAGGAAATGGAAAAAGGCAGCACCATTATTACGGTGAAGAGTAAAAATAACTGCGGCGGGCCGCAGTTGCAGCACAAATGCAGCCCGCCGCAGAAAAGACATCAGTTTCTATTCTGTCCGTCATCTAAGTCCAGATCATAGCCAATATAATGGGCAAAAGCCCGGACTATAAAATTTCGGTTTTCACAGTGAGAAGGAGCAGTATTGTTTGCGTTGCAGCTTTGATCCGGAAGAATAAAACGAATGCAGTTAAGATGAATATCATTGCAGTAAGGCTGGGTGTGCGGGGGGACAGTAAAGATTTTTAACCCGCGTTTCACTTCTTTTCCAGCATCATCCAGTTCATTTAATAAGACAGCCAGGGCAACTGATTTGTTAGGGCAGACATTTTTTAAAGTAAGCCGAAGCTGAACGATTCGTCCTGTTGACTCTAAAGAAATATCGTCTAAATCATACAGAATGGAGTCCTGACATCCGGAAATGGTAAACTGATTTTTATGCGGAATACATCCAATACAGGAATTATGGTCACAGTCTACAAAGATTTCAGGATTTGGGAAGGTAACAATACTGCCTTCATTGTCCTGATAGGTGATGGAAGCGTTTACCTGCTTGGAGCCTCCGGTCATTTTTATATGGCGGACGGTAAATGTTAAAGCAGCGCTTTCTGAACCGTTGGCACCCAGGACATCAATAGTCCATTTAAGTGCAGTATTGCTTATTTGGGCAATGCTTCCTTTTGTTGGTGTGTTAGCAGAAACGATTTCAAAATCGGAATTTAGTACCTCATCTATGGTAATTCCGGTAGCGCCTGGTTTGGAAATATTATTTGCCAGATTTTCAAAAAGGGTTTCCAGTTCAGAGGCATCTGGCGCAATGGAAACATGGGAGGCGGCAGGAGGAGTAGCCCATAAGTTTAACTGCGTCTCATCAATTCCATCCTCGCCCACTAATCCGATACAGTAAATGGTGATTCCCATGGCTTTGGCAGAGGCGGCGATGGGATCAGGGTCAGCGCCTGCAGTGGTTTTTCCGTCTGTAAACATGACGATTACCCGCCGGTTGGAAGAAGAACCGTCAAAAGAATCAATGGCAGTGGTAAATGCAGCAGCATGGTTGGTAGAGCCGCCGGGAGTAAGCGCAGCAATCGCCGTATTTAAGGCAGATGCAGAAGTAGTTAAAGGTGTGTCTAAAACAGCAGTATTGGAAAAGCTGACAATGCCGATTCGGCTTCCGCCTTCGATGTTGCCGGTATTTCCCGTAGAATTGGCAATAATTTCAACGAAACTCTGGGCGCCGAGTTTTAAGCTGGTCATGGCATCTCCGGCCATACTGCCAGATCGATCCAGTACTAACATAATATCAACGGGATCGCTGATGATATCGGGAGAGGCGGTTAAGGCCAGAGTGATTTGAAAGGTATCGTTACAGGAAATATGATCCGTACTAATTGTTTTATTAGCAAAATTGACTCCCATAAAAAAGTCCTCCAAAAATTATGATTTCCAGGCTTTGGGACAGCCTTACTATATTGTATGCAGAAGGAAAAGAAGGTGACACCAGGTAAGAAACTGGCAGCTGCTGCAAAAAAATAAATAATTTGAAACTTTTTGAAATTCCCATGCGTCTATAAAATAGATTGATTGGAAAGTGAGAATAGACCATGGTTTTCAGCAGCATCGAGTTTATCTTTGCATTTTTGCCGGCATTTTTTCTGATATATTATCTTGCACCTGTAGGATTAAAAAATCTGGTGATTTTTATAGGAAGTCTGATTTTTTATTTTTACGGGGTAAGAAACAAACCGGAGTATTTTCTTTTAATTTTGTTATCGATTATAATCAATTACATATGCGGAAGAAAGATTGCAGCAGACAGAAAACGGAAAAAGGGAAAAAAGTGGCTGGCAGCAGGACTCTGCTATAATATCGGGATATTATTTTTCTTTAAATACACAGACTTCTTTTTTGAAATACTCAACGGGATGCTGTTTCCATTGGCCAAACAGGAGGTTTTTCCGTATCTGGAACTGGAATTGCCGATAGGTATCAGTTTTTACACATTTCAGAGTATGTCTTATTTAATTGATGTATATTGGAGAGAAACCAGATGTGAACGCTCTTTCGTTTCTTTTGGAGCATATATCAGTATGTTTCCGCAGTTAATTGCCGGGCCGATTGTGACTCACAGGCAAGTACAGAAACAGCTGCGGCGAAAGGCAATTTCGTTAAATAACATTGAAGAAGGATTGAGAGAGTTTACGATTGGCCTTGGTCTGAAAGTTCTGATAGCAAACCAGATGGGGCGTCTTTGGGGGCAGGTAAATGCCATTGGCTATGAGAGCATTTCAACCCCAATGGCCTGGCTTGGTCTGGCAGCGTTTACTTTTCAGATTTATTTTGATTTTTATGGGTATTCCAGAATGGCAAAAGGTCTGGGACTGATGATGGGATTCTATTTTCCGGATAATTTTAATCATCCGTACCAGTCAGGAAGTGTGACAGAGTTTTGGAGACGCTGGCATATCACACTGGGGAACTGGTTTAGAAATTATGTATACATTCCTTTGGGAGGAAAATACAGCCATATGATAAGAAATACGTTTATTGTGTGGATTTTGACAGGGCTCTGGCATGGGGCAAGCTGGAATTATGTATTATGGGGGATGTTTCATTTTATATGGATCACGCTGGAAAAGTGTGGATTAAAACGGATTTTGGATCGCTCTCCCTTTAAAGGACATTTATATATGACAGTTTTAATCCCTATATCCTGGCTGCTGTTTGCAATTAATGATTTAGGACAGATTAAGCTGTATTTAACGAGATGTTTTCCATTTTTTGGTCAGAGCGACGCGGCTGTTTTTGCCGGAGATTTTTTAAAGTACGGCAGGATGTATGCAATTTCCCTGCTGGCTGCTGTGCTTCTTTCTACAGGGGTTGTTGAAAAATTTTATGAAAAATATAAAAATTCCATGGTAGTTGTGTTGGGATTAGTGGCAGTATTTTGGGCATGTATTTTCTGCATGTACATGGGGATGGATGATCCTTTTCTATATTTTCAGTTTTAGGTCAGAAAACACTTAGGGAAACGCTGATTAATTCATGCATTTCATCATAATTTTTGATATAATAC
>CAUWCT010000011.1:0-44000 GCA_963557065.1 uncultured Lachnospiraceae bacterium
AAGATGGAAAATGGGATACAGAAGATGATGAAAAATGGCATAACGGAGAAGACAAAGTACCTGGAACAGAAGACGATAAACTGATAAAGCCTGGAGATGGAGATTCTTCAGGAGAAAATGGAGGTTCAGGAGATAACTCAGGAAATGGTTCTGGAGATAATTCAGGAAGCGGCTCAGAAAATAATTCAGGAAATGGCTCGGGAGGAAATTCGGGAAATAGTTCCGGAGGAGGATCAGGCAGTTCGGGAGGAAGTTCTGGCCATACGCAGGGAGGACCGGGTGTATATGGAGATACATATACGGACGTTGGAAAAGGAAAAAGCGGAAGATGGGAGAAACTTCCGGCAGGATGGGTATTTCATTATGCAGATGGAGGAAAAGCGAAAGATGAATGGTGCTATCTCTATTATGGTGTGACAGGAAGGACAGACTGGTATCGCTTTGGATTAGATGAATATATGAAAGTCGGCTGGCATCAGGATCCAGATGGTTCCTGGTATTTTCTGCATACCGTATCAGATGGAACGCTGGGACACATGAAAACAGGATGGTATTTGGATACGGATGGAAAATGGTATTATTTAAATCCGGTTAGTGATGGACATCGCGGCGCTATGGTTACAGGATGGCAGTTAATTGATGGAAAGTGGTACTACTTTAATCCGGTGTCAGATGGGACGAAGGGTGCAATGTATGCAGGACAAATGACACCAGATGGATACATGGTTGGAGAAGATGGTGCAAGGATTGAATAAAAAGGTAACCGTTCAGCCATGCGAAGATTCAGACAGGGAAAAAGAGTTGAAAGCTTGTTTCCATAAGAGTGTTCCAGTTTGAATTTTTATAGGACGGAACAGTTGTATAAAAAGAATAGAACAAATGTTCGCAAAAATAGTTGTAATTTTTTCGGGACTGTGGTATACTAAGTTCACAAAGAACAAATGTTCTGCATTGGCAGCGCGGGAGGATGTATATGCTGATACAACAGGACTTGACCATTCAGGAAAAATTACAGATTTTAACAGATGCAGCTAAATATGATGCGGCCTGTACTTCCAGTGGAGCAGATCGCAAAGGAAAGCCGGACATGATGGGAAGTACAGCACAATCCGGTATCTGCCATAGTTTTTCGGCAGACGGACGCTGTATTTCTCTATTAAAGATTCTCTTTACAAATGAATGTATTTACGATTGCAGATATTGTATAAACCGACATTCCAACGATACCCTCAGGACTTCCTTTACGCCGGATGAAGTTTGCCTGTTAACCGTAGAATTTTATAGGAGAAATTATATTGAAGGTTTGTTTTTAAGCTCTGGTATTTTACACAGCGCAGATTATACAATGGAACAAATTTATGAAACTGTGCATAAGCTGCGGATACAATATAAGTTTAATGGATATATCCATGTAAAAGGAATACCGGGAGCATCTCCGGAACTGATTGAGCGCGTAGGATTTCTGGCGGATCGCATGAGTGTCAACTTAGAACTGCCTACTGCTGAAGGTCTGCGTAATTTAGCGCCAGCTAAGACCAGAGATAAGATCTTACGACCTATGCGTCAGATACAGCATGGAATCTATATGCAGAGGCAGTTATTAAAGGGTGAAACGGAAAATACCTTCGGCTTTTTGGATGAGGAAAGAGCCGGACTTGCAGGAGGTGAATCCCTTTTACACCCCCAAAAGATATATATAAAAGAGGGCGATCCGTCGTCAGTTAAAGCACCTGCTCGTTATCTGTCTGCGAAAAAGTGGACAGAAAAACAGTTTGTCCCGGCAGGGCAAAGTACACAGATTATTGTTGGAGCAACAAAAGAAAATGATTATCAGATGATGAAGGTGACAGAAGCACTGTATCAGAATTACGGATTGAAAAGGGTATTTTTTTCGGCCTTTATTAAGGTAAATGAGGATTCTTCCCTTCCGGAGATTCCGGGAGGGCCGCCTCTTTTGAGAGAACACCGTTTGTACCAGGCAGACTGGCTTCTGCGCTTTTATGGATTTCAGGCAGATGAACTTCTTACAGAGGATAACCCCAATTTTAATGTTTTTTTAGATCCAAAATGCGATTGGGCATTGCGCCATTTAGAACAGTTTCCTGTAGAAGTAAACACTGCCGGATACCGGGAACTTCTCAGGGTTCCGGGCATTGGGGTAAAATCGGCCAGAAGAATTCTGGCTGCCAGAAAAAATGGCTTTTTAGACTTTAAAACTCTGAAAAGATTGGGTGTAGTCCTGAAGAGAGCCGTTTATTTTATTACATGCTCTGGTAAGATGGAGCGTGGATGCCGGTTAGAACAGGATTTTATTACATCAGCCCTGATTGGAGAGGAAAGAAGAAAAAGCTGGGACATAACACAAAGAGATTCTTATCGTCAACTTTCTCTGTTTCAGGATATGCATTTACAGTATGAGCCGACCAGGGAGGATGTTATCGCATCTGTTCTGGGAAATATATAAAAAGGGGAAAAGGTATGACAGTTTATTTATGTGAGGACTCGCTGGAAGGAATACTCTGTGGAGTTTATGATGCATGGATGGGAAGAAAGGGACATGCAAATGTTCGTTTACAATTAGAAGAGGAACTTGAGCAGGAATTATTTACAGAGTACTGCTCTGTATCTTTGGACGGGAATAAGGCTTTTCGGGTAATAGAATCGATTCGGGACCAGATTTGTGAAGAGGCGTATGAAACTGTATATACGGCGTCACTTTCTCAGGATATGGATAAAGCAGATAAGATTTACCGTTTTTTGATTTACGGATTTCACTTTGGAAAAAGGATAATGGGAATGCTTCAGATACCAGAGGTTTTTCAGTTATTCCAGCTATGTCGGAATGTTTGTAATGAGAGTCATCTGCTAACTGGATTTATCCGATTTACGGAAATCAGGGAAAAGGGGTTGCTTTTTAGCAGAATTGCACCCAAAAATGCAGTAATTCCTTTGCTGGCAGTTCATTTTTCAGAGCGTCTTCCCAATGAGAAATGGATGATTTATGATGAAAATAGAAGGCAGGCTGCAATGTATGCTCCGCAGAGCGGATGGGCAGTTTTTCATGTAGAGGACAAGGAGATAGAAGAAATAGAAGGATGGAAAAATGATAAACAGGATTATGAGCAGTTATGGAGACTTTTCCATAGTGCAGTTGCAATCAGGGAAAGGGAAAATAAGAACTGTCAGAGAAACCATCTTCCTTTGAGATTTCGTGAATATATGACAGAGTTTTATGGGGATTAAAGGGAAAGGAGGAGTATTTGTTTAGCAGAATTTTTAGTGCAGGGACCAGTGGAATTGATGGACAGATTATTTCTGTAGAAGTAGATGCCCATGATGGTCTTCCGGGTATGATTATGGTGGGATATCTGTCTTCCGAGGTTCGGGAAGCGCAGGAACGGGTGAGGACTGCCTTGAGGAATTCAGGCTTCAGGCTTCCTCCCAAAAAGGTAGTGATCAATCTTTCGCCGGCATCTATCCGAAAAGCCGGAACCAGTTACGATTTGGCGATTGCCCTGGCTGTTTTGGCAGCTTTTGGAGAAGTTGATTTAGAACCATATCAGGACTGTTTATTTGTAGGAGAGCTGGGGTTGGATGGGAGAATAAAGCCGGTCAGGGGAGTTCTTCCTATTGTTTTAAGTGCAAAGGAAAAGGGATTTCGGCGCTGTGTTCTCCCATTGGAAAATATACAGGAGGGACAGGCTGGGAAAGAGATAGAAGTCTTAGCTCCTTTATCACTGGAACAGTGCGTAGAATGGCTCCGCCATCCGGAAAAAATAAAGAACTGCTCGGCAGCCAGGGTTTCGGATATCGCTGCAGGTCAGTCGGCAGATGAAAGAGAGGACAGGGATTTTTCAGAAGTAAACGGACAGATAGTCCTCCGAAGAAGTTCTGAGATTGCAGCAGCAGGGAGGCACAACTTATTGATGATAGGGGAGGCAGGTGCAGGAAAGACAATGGTTGCCCAGAGAATCCCTTCTATTTTGCCTCCAATGACGGAAGAAGAGAGTATAGAGGTCTCTAAAATTTACAGCGTATGCGGGCTTTTGCCGAGAGGACAGACACTAATTACAAAGCGGCCGTTTCGCAATCCCCATCACACTATCAGTCCTCAGGCGCTTGCCGGAGGAGGGGTAAATCCCAAACCAGGCGAACTGTCGCTGGCATCAGGAGGAATTTTGTTTTTAGATGAATTTCCTGAATTCTCTTCAAAGGCAATAGAGATTTTGAGGCAGCCCTTAGAAGAGAGAAGCGTTACAATTTCCAGAGTTCATGGGACCTATGTGTTTCCGGCTAATATTCTTTTGATAGCGGCCATGAATCCATGCCCATGTGGATTTTATCCGGATCGGAATCGCTGCAGATGCAGCAGCGGACAAATTCAGCACTATCTTGGAAAGATTTCCAAGCCGATTTTAGATCGATTTGATATTACGGCTGAAGCCGCACCTGTTTCTTACCACGAACTTCGCCATGAAGGAAAAAACGAATCTTCCAGTCAAATTCGCAGCAGAGTTGAAAGTGCTGTTGAAAGACAAGCATATCGATTTCATGGAACCTCAATTTCCTATAACAGTGAAATGAATGGAAAAGAGATAGAAACGTACTGCAAAATCAGCAGCCGGGAAGAGCATTTTTTAGAAGCAGTCTATCAAAAGAAACATCTTAGTGCCAGGGCTGTACACAAGATTTTAAAGGTTTCCCGAACCATTGCGGATTTAGAGGAACGGGAGTTGATTAGCCATTCGGATTTGTGTGAGGCAATAGGATACAGAAGTTTAGAAACAAAGTATTGGGGAAGTGGGGGATGGCACTGACAGAGACTTTAACAAAAAAGGAACGAAAGTGTTTATACTGGTTGACAAGGATTCCAGGCTTTGGTGCAGTTACAGTTGACAGAATATGGAATAGTGTTTCTGACAGAGAACATATATATAATATAGAAGGAATGTTTTTACAGGAAAAAAAGCTTCTTTGTTCTTCGCAGACAGAGGCATTTGAAACCTTCAAAAAGGCAGAAATGAGATTGCAGATAGAAGCAGAATATGAAGAGTTAAAAGAGAGAAATATCCGTTTTTTGACACCGTTTGATTCAGAATATCCAAAAGGGCTTCATTATATTTCTGGAAAACCAATGGGACTTTACTGCAGAGGACATTTGCCGGATAACAGCCTTCCTTCAGCAGCCATTGTTGGGGCAAGAGAATGCAGCAGTTATGGCAGCTATGTGGCCAGAATTCTTGCAAGAGAACTTAGCAGCATGGGGATTCAGATTGTAAGCGGGCTGGCTTTGGGGATAGACAGTGCAGGTCATAGAGGGGCGCTGGAGGCTGGAGCACCGACTTATGGAGTATTAGGCTGCGGGATTAATATCTGCTATCCAAGAGAAAATTACCAGCTTTTTGAAAGAATGGAAGCAGAGGGAGGAATTTTATCTGAATATGGAATGGGAGAAAAGCCAAGGCCAGCCAATTTCCCCATGAGAAATCGCATTATAAGCGGAATTGCTGATGCAGTGATTGTAGTGGAAGCAAGGGAAAAGAGTGGTTCCTTGATTACGGCAGAACTGGCGCTGGAACAGGGAAAGGATGTATTTGCAGTACCAGGGAGAGTTACTGATATGCTGAGTTTGGGATGTAACCGTCTGATTCAGTCAGGAGCATATCCGCTTTTGAAAACAGAAGATGTACTGGATTATTTTGGTATGAAACATGGAAAAATACAGGGAATTCAGGAAAAAAAGCAGAAGGGACTTGCCAAGAAAGAAAAAAAGGTGTATATTTGCTTGGATTTGCAACCAAAATTTATTGAAGAGATTGTAAAAGAGAGCGGTTTGCCAATGCACGAATGTGTGGGGATTCTTCTGGACCTGGAAATGAAGGGATATGTTGTGCAGGAGGCAAACCACTATTACAGAAAAAACTGTGAATGAGGAGTAGTTATGGCGGCGAAGAATCTGGTAATTGTGGAGTCACCTGCAAAAGTAAAGACAATTAAAAAATTTCTTGGTTCCACCTATGAGGTAGATGCATCTAACGGGCACGTAAGGGATTTGCCTAAAAGCCAAATGGGAATCGATGTTGAAAATGACTTTGAACTCAAATATATCACGATAAGAGGAAAAGGCGATATTTTATCAAAGCTGCGCAAAGAAGTAAAAAAAGCAGATAAGATCTATCTGGCAACGGACCCTGATAGAGAAGGAGAGGCGATTTCCTGGCATTTGATGAAAGCTTTGAAACTGGATGAAGCATCAGGCAAAAAAGTATATCGCATCAGTTTTAATGAGATTACAAAAAATGCTGTAAAGAATTCCATCAAGAATCCCAGAGAGATAGATATGAACCTGGTAGATGCTCAGCAGGCCCGCAGAGTGCTGGATCGTCTGGTTGGCTATAAGATTAGTCCTCTGCTTTGGGAGAAGGTTAAGAGAGGATTAAGTGCAGGCCGGGTACAGTCTGTGGCCTTGAGAATGATTTGTGACAGAGAAGAAGAGATCAATGCCTTTATTCCGGAGGAATATTGGAATTTAGATGCGTCCTTTAAATGCCCAGGCAGCAAAAAACCGCTGTCAGCCAAATTTTATGGGGACAGGAATGGTAGAATTGCGATTGGAAGCAAAGAGGAAGCGGATAAGATTCAGAACTATTTGAAGGACCAGACTTACGTAGTGGAAGAAGTAAAAAAAGGTGAGAGAATTAAAAAAGCGCCGATTCCATTTACAACCAGTACCCTTCAGCAGGAGGCATCCAAGGTTCTGAACTTTTCTACCCAAAAAACGATGCGGTTGGCCCAGCAGTTATATGAAGGCGTTGAGGTAAAGGGGCATGGAACAATAGGACTCATTACCTACCTGCGTACAGATTCGACCCGCGTAGCAGAAGAAGCGGATTTAGCAGCAAGAGAATTTATAGAAAAACAGTATGGCAGCCAGTATGTAGCAAAGACAGATCAAAACTCCAAAAAAAGCGGGAAGATTATTCAGGACGCTCATGAAGCAATCCGTCCGACAGATATTACACTGACTCCGGTTGTCATAAAGGAGTCTCTCCAGAGAGATTTATTCCGCCTTTACCAACTGATCTGGAAACGATTTGCTGCCAGCAGAATGGAGGCAGCAAGATATGAGACGACAGCAGTAAAGATAGGAGCCGGGGAGTATCTGTTTACGCTGACTGCTTCCAAGTTGGCTTTTGACGGCTTTTTATCAGTTTATGTACAGGAGGATGAAAAAGAAGAAAAGAATTTGCTCCTGGGGAAACTGGAAACCGGAATGAATCTGGATTTAGAGGAGTTGCTGCCCAGCCAGCATTTTACACAGCCGCCGGCACACTATACAGAGGCATCTTTGGTAAAAGCATTGGAGGAGCAGGGGATTGGCCGCCCAAGTACCTATGCGCCGACCATTACAACAATTTTAAACAGAAGATATGTGGCAAAGGAAAATAAAAATCTGTATGTGACCGAACTGGGAGAAGTGGTAAATGGAATGATGAAGCAATGCTTTCCCAGTATTGTAGACACTACCTTTACTGCCAATTTGGAATATCTGCTTGATAAAGTAGGGGATGGAACGGTAGACTGGAAGACGGTTGTCCGCAATTTTTATCCGGACCTGGATGAAGCGGTTCAGAACGCACAGAGAGAACTGGAATCTGTTACCATTGCAGACGAGGTAACGGATGAGATTTGTGAACTTTGCGGCCGCAATATGGTAATTAAATATGGACCTCATGGAAAATTTTTGGCATGTCCGGGATTTCCGGAGTGTAAAAATACCAAACCATATTTAGAGAAGATTGGGATTCCATGTCCTAAATGCGGAAAAGAAGTAGTGATTAAAAAGACAAAAAAGGGCCGTCGCTACTATGGATGCGAATCAAATCCAGAGTGCGATTTTATGTCCTGGCAGAAACCCTCCAAAGAAAAGTGCCCTCAGTGCGGCAGCTATATGGTGGAAAAGGGAAATCAGTTAGTTTGTTCCAGTGAAACTTGCGGATATCGTGAGAAAATTAAATCAAAATAGAGGTATTTCTTAAAAAATCAAAAAATTTCCAAAAACTATTGTGAATGTTGAATAAACATGGTACAATTCAAGTACTATATAGCTTTTTCGGAAAACCATTTCAACAGATCAAGGAGGTTTTGGAAAATGAGTGTACAGTTGTTGGATAAAACAAGGAAAATTAATAAGTTATTGCATAACAATAATTCTCACAAATTTGTTTTTAACGACATTTGCAAAGTACTGAGTGAAATTCTGTTGTCAAACATTCTGGTCATCAGCAAAAAGGGAAAGGTTCTTGGAGTCAGCATCTGGCCTGGGGTAGATGAGATTGAGGAACTGATCGTTGATGAGGTAGGCAACTACATTGATAAATTATTAAATGAGCGGCTTCTCAGCGTATTGTCTACTAAAGAAAATGTAAACCTCGCAACATTGGGGTTTGCTGAAGAAAATGTCAAAAAATATCAGGCCATTATTTCACCGATTGATATTGCCGGGGAACGTCTGGGAACGTTGTTTATGTATAAGTCTGATTCCCAGTATGATATTGATGACATCATTGTCAGCGAATATGGGACAACAGTAGTAGGCCTGGAAATGATGCGTTCTGTAAATGAGGAGAATGCAGAGGAGAGCCGTAAGGTTCAGATTGTAAAATCTGCAATCAGCACGCTGTCTTTTTCTGAACTGGAAGCCATTACTCATATCTTCGAGGAATTAGACGGCAATGAGGGGATTTTAGTAGCCAGTAAGATAGCAGACAGGGTAGGGATTACCCGTTCTGTTATTGTTAATGCTCTTCGCAAGTTTGAGAGTGCAGGAGTCATTGAGTCCCGTTCTTCCGGAATGAAGGGGACTTATATAAAAGTATTGAATGATGTGGTATTTGATGAATTAAAAGCCATTAAAGCAAACGAAGGAAAGGCAAAACTTTAAAAAAGACTGTAAAAGGTAAGCAAAGGTGAGCAAACAGCCGGCAGTGCTTGGAATCCCGTTTTTGGAAATTCTGGGTCTGCCGGCTGTTTTTTCTACAGGAAACAATAAAAAACAGGGAAAAGGACAAAAAAATACTTGCGCCATAAGTTGACTTATGTTATATTGAAAAGGCTTACGAAAAAACACGCTGGCGGATTCCTTGGGAAGGTGCCTGAAAATGACTTCAGGTCTCCCTGGAAGCATGAGATGCCGGCGGAAGTTAAAAACCAAATGGAGGTAGAAACATGAGCGTAATTTCTATGAAACAGTTATTGGAAGCTGGTGTGCATTTTGGTCACCAGACAAGAAGATGGAACCCTAAGATGGCTCCGTACATCTATACCGAGAGAAACGGCATTTACATTATTGACTTGCAGAAGTCTGTAGGTAAAGTAGATGAGGCTTACAAGGCAGTAGCAGATATTGCAGCAGACGGCGGCACGGTTCTGTTTGTAGGTACTAAGAAGCAGGCTCAGGACGCAATCAAGACTGAGGCTGAAAGATGCAATATGTTCTATGTAAACGAGAGATGGTTAGGCGGTATGCTGACCAACTTTAAGACGATTCAGAGCAGAGTCGCAAGATTGAAAGAGATTGAGACCATGGCTGAAGACGGTACATTTGATGTACTTCCTAAGAAGGAAGTTATCGAGTTGAAGAAAGAATGGGATAAGCTGGAGAAGAACTTGGGCGGTATCAAAGAAATGAAGAGGCTGCCGGATGTGATTTTCGTAGTTGACCCCAAAAAGGAAAGAATTTGTGTACAGGAAGCGCACACCCTGGGTATTCCGTTAATCGGCATTGCAGATACCAACTGTGATCCGGAAGAACTGGATTATGTAATTCCTGGTAACGATGATGCTATCAGAGCAGTTAAGTTAATCGTTTCCAAGATGGCTGATGCTGTAATTGAAGCAAATCAGGGCGAGGCAGTTGCAGACATGGAAGCAGCTGGCGAAATCGAAGCAGATGAGACTGTAGAGGCTTAATTTTGAAATGACAGATGCTTCGCCCGATTAGAAAATACGGGTGGAGCATCTTTTTCACTATAATCAGAGATGGAGGAAAAAATCATGGCAGCAATTACAGCAGCAATGGTAAAAGAATTAAGAGAAATGACCGGCGCAGGTATGATGGACTGCAAGAAGGCGCTGGCAGCAACCGACGGAGATATGGATAAGGCAGTTGAGTTCTTGAGAGAGAAAGGGCTTGCTTCTGCACAGAAAAAGGCTGGCAGAATCGCTGCTGAAGGTATCGCATTTACTCTGGTAAGTGATGATGAGAAGAAGGCAGTTGTAGTTGAAGTAAATGCTGAGACTGACTTCGTTGCCAAGAATGAAGTATTCAGAGGCTATGTGGCAGACGTTGCTGCTCAGGCATTGAACAGCACTGCAGTTGATATGGATACTTTCTTTGATGAGAAGTGGGTAAAAGACGAATCTCTGACTGTAAAGGAAGCTTTATCCGCTCAGATCGCTGTAATCGGCGAGAACATGAATATCAGAAGATTCGAACGTGTAGAGGAGCAGAACGGTTTTGTTGCATCCTACATTCATGCAGGCGGAAAGATTGGCGTTTTAGTTGACGTTGAGACCGACGTAGTAAACGATGCAATCAGAGAAATGGCAAGAAACGTAGCTATGCAGGCTGCAGCATTAAAGCCATTATACACCAACAGAAATGAAGTAGATGCAGACTACATTGCAAAAGAAAAAGAAATTCTTGCAGTTGCAGCAAGAAATGAGAAGCCGGATGCAAACGATAAGATCATCGAAGGCATGGTTATGGGCCGTATCAATAAGGAATTAAAGGAAATCTGTCTGTTAGACCAGGTGTATGTAAAGGCAGAGGACGGAAAGCAGACAGTTGGCAAATATGTAGAGGAAGTTGCAAAAGCAAATAATGCTAAGATTGCCATCAAGAAGTTTGTGCGTTTTGAGACCGGCGAAGGTATGGAAAAGAAGGAAGAGGACTTTGCGGCAGAAGTTGCAAAGCAGATGGGGCAGTAATCCCGGCCTGATTAGATAAGTTGAAAAGCCCTTGAGAAGCTTTTCTCAAGGGCGATTTTCAACCAAAATATGTACTTTCTACAAAAACAAATGTCTTTATTAGCCTGACAGCTATATAGAGAACTGATAAAATATTAAGGTGTGATAAAATGGGCAAATATTTTGCAAAAAGACTTGGGATGGCAATCGTTACAATTTTTTTGGTGACATGCATTACCTTCCTTTTGATGAATGCAATTCCGGGCAGCCCCTGGCTGAGTGAGAAAACTCCTTCCCAGGCAACCATAGATGCTCTCAATGCAAAGTACGGACTGGACCAGCCCGTAATTGTACAGTTGGGAATGTATTTAAAAAATATACTGCATGGAGATTTTGGCGTGTCCTTAAAGATGCAGAAGAATCGTGCAGTTATGGATATTATTTTAGAAATGTTTCCGGTTTCCGCTAAAGTCGGCGCCATTGCTCTTACATGGGCTGTTTTGGTTGGCGTTCCTTTAGGGTGTCTGGCTGCATTTAAGAGAGGTAAACTGACAGACAGCATTCTTCGTGTTGTTTGTACTTTGGGAATTTCAACTCCAAGTTTCGTAGTCGCATCCATTCTGCTTGTTACATTTGCGGGAGGCATTGCATCTCTGAAGATATTCCCGACAATTTTTGATCCTGCAGCAGGATGGCGTTCTTATGTGCTTCCATGTTTTGCTCTGGGCTTTTATCCGATGTGCTACACGGCAAGGCAGACCCGTTCTGCCATGTTGGATTCCTTGAATCAGGAATATATTAAAACAGCCCGCGCTAAGGGTTTGAAAAATGGCAAGATTATTTTCAAACATGCGCTTAGAAATGCTCTGATTCCGGTTATTACCTATTTAGGACCGCAGGTAGCATTTACGTTATGCGGCGGTTTCGTTGTAGAGAGTGTATTCTCAATCCCCGGACTGGGACGTTATTTCGTTCAGTCTATTCAGAACCGCGATTATCCGGTTATTATGGGTACCACAATCTTTCTGGCTACCTTTATTATCCTGATGAATGTTGTGGTTGACTTATTGTATAAGCTTGCAGATCCCAGAATCAGTCTGACGAAAGGTGGAGAATAAGCATGGCGAAAGAAAAAAAGATGAAGCGCTGCCCAGTCTCTCTGCAGCCGGATATTGAGTCTATACTGGACTGGAATACATTGACACCAGAAGATTTTGAACCGGCAACAAAGAATGAAAGGGACGACTTTATTCAGGAACGTGCCAGTGTATCCTATTGGAAAGACGCGTGGAGAAGATTAAAGCAGAATACGGTTGCCATGGTAGCGCTGGGAGTTGTAATCTTTTTAATTCTCTTTGCATTTGTAGGCCCATATCTGGTGCCGTACGGATACGATGAATTTAATAAAGGGGCAGAGAATTTATACCCTTATCATTATACTCTGGAGGATCAGAAACGTCTGGATGAGGAAATTGCAGCCAGAACCCAGAGTGAAGTGTTGGATGTTGACGCAATGATTGCAAAAGCGGAAGAGGAAGCAGCCGCAAAAGGCGAAAAATTATCCTCTGTAGATAAGGCAAAAATCAAGGCACAGGCAAAAGTGGCTGCTCAGAATGCAGAGAGCAGTGAAGAGGTAGATCCGAAAGCAATCCGCAAAGAACTGGGGATCAAATTAAAACCATTTGGATATTCGCAGCAGGAATTAGAGCGGAAAGCAGCAGGAGAGAAGGTATTCCCTCATGTGTTTGGTACAGATATGTATGGACGTGATATTTTAGTCCGCGTAATGTACGGAGCAAGAGTATCCATGGCAGTCGGTATCTGTGCTGCCATCCTGGTTCTTTTAATCGGAGCAGTATATGGTTCTATATCCGGATACTGCGGAGGAAAAGTGGATGCAGTTATGCAGCGGATTGTAGAACTGATTTATTCGGTTCCGGAAATGCTGGTAGTTCTTTTGATTGCAACTGCCTTAAAGCCGATTTTGACAGAGTTCGTAAACTCCGGCTCCGGTCCGTTAAAATCGTTTGTGGGTGTATTGGGTCCAAACCTGATCTCTCTGTTTATTGCATTTGGTATGCTTTACTGGGTAACCATGAGCCGTATTATCCGTGGTCAGGTGCTTCAGTTAAAAGAGCAGGAGTATGTAACTGCAGCAAAAGCCCTGGGAGCTTCTGGTGGCCGCATTATTCGTAAACATCTGCTTCCAAACTGTATTGGACAGATTGTTGTTACCACCTGTCTGCAGATCCCGTCTGCTATTTTCCTGGAATCCTTCCTTTCTTACCTGGGCGTAGGTGTTTCTGCACCTCTTCCAAGTTTAGGCTCCATGGCAACAGACGCGCTCAGCGGTATGTATACGTATACCTATCGTCTGATTATTCCTGCACTGGTATTATCAATTATGATTTTGGCATTTAACCTGTTTGGTGATGGTCTTAGGGATGCTCTGGACCCCAAACTTAAGAAATAGAAAGGAGGAGACAAGATGGCTGAAGCAAAAAATGAAAATCAGAAATTATTAGAAGTAAAAGACCTGCATGTTTCCTTCTTTACTCCTGCCGGAGAGGTAAAGGCAGTAAGTGGAATTTCCTATGATTTAAATTATGGAGAAGTAATGGGAGTTGTGGGAGAGTCCGGCTCCGGTAAGAGTGTGGAGGCATATTCCATTATGGGGCTTTTGCAGTCTCCGGGTAAAGTAATCGGCGGTTCCATTACGTTTGAAGGACAGGATGTGTTGAAGTTCTCCAAAGAAGAGATGACTTCTTTCAGGGGAAGCAAAGTGGCTATGATTTTCCAGAATCCTATGACCTGCTTAAACCCGGTATATACCATTGGCAATCAGCTGGTTGAGGCTCTTCGTGCCCACGACAAGTCTATTTCCAAAGCCGATGCGGAAAAGCAGGCAATGAAAATGATGGAGTTAGTCGGCATTAATAACGTAGAGAAACGTATGAAGCAGTATCCCCATGAGTTTTCCGGCGGTATGCGCCAGCGTGTTATGATTGCCATGGGACTTATCTGCCATCCCCAGCTTTTAATTGCGGATGAGCCGACTACTGCGCTGGACGTTACCATCCAGGCACAGATTCTGGAGTTAATGAAGGATCTTCAGAAAAAGACCAAGATGGGTATTATCTTTATTACTCATAACCTTGGTGTTGTGGCAGATATCTGCGACAAGGTTTCCGTTATGTATGCGGGAAAGATGGTAGAACAGGGACCGGTAGATGATATTTTCTACAATCCTTCCCATCCGTATACAAAAGGCCTGCTCCGCTCTATGCCGCGTGTAGATGCAGAGAGTTATGAGCGGCTGATTCCGATTGAAGGAACACCGGTTGATATGCTGAATCCGCCGGAAGGATGCCCGTTTGCACCCCGGTGTGAGCAGTGCATGAAGATCTGTTTAAAGAAGATGCCGCCATATGTGGAAATCAGCGAAAATCACCGTTCCGCCTGCTGGCTGCGGGTTCAGGAACGCTTAAACAAGGAGGAAAAAAACAATGAATCATGATGAGAAGATTCTCCTTGAAATAAAAAATTTAAGAAAATACTTTCCGATTAAGGGAATGAAGGGGCCGGGCGTTCAGGCTGTTCAGGATGTTTCTTTCTTTATTAAAAAGGGAGAGACCCTGGGCCTGGTAGGAGAATCCGGATGTGGTAAGACCACATTGGGAAGAACCGTTCTGCGCCTTCACGAACCGACCGGCGGAAGCATTATTTATGATGGGACTCCGATTTATGAAAATCCTCTGGGAGAAGACGGAAAGCCTTTAGGAAAAGCAAAGGCAGTGAACATGCTTCCCTACAGAAGAAAAATGCAGATTATTTTCCAGGACCCGTCTGCATCTTTAGATCCCCGTATGACGGTAGGAGAGATTATCGGCGAGGCCATTGATATTCACAAGCTGGCTTCCAGCAAACAGGACAGAACCGATATGATCAAAGAACTGCTTCGCCGGGTAGGTTTAAATACCGAGCATGCAAACCGGTATCCTCATGAGTTTTCCGGCGGTCAGCAGCAGAGAGTTGGTATTGCCCGCGCCCTGGCTGTAAAACCGGAATTTATTGTCTGCGATGAGCCAATTTCTGCTCTGGACGTGTCTATCCAGTCCCAGGTTGTAAATATGCTGGAAGATATGCAGGAAGAATTAGGCCTGACATATTTGTTTATTGCTCATGATTTATCTGTGGTACGCCATATTTCTAACCGAATTGGCGTTATGTATTTGGGCTCCCTGGTGGAGTTGGGCGAAAGTTATGAATTAAACCGTAACCCGATTCATCCGTATACCAAGACGCTGCTTTCAGCAGTTCCGGTTCCGGACCCAGAGCTTAGCCGCAGCCGCAGCAGGATTGTGCTGGAAGGAGATATTCCAAGCCCAATCAATCCGCCCAGCGGATGCCGTTTTCACACCCGTTGTCCATATGCCACTGAAAAGTGCAGACAGGAGATGCCGAAATTTAAAGAGCATGCGCCTGGGCATTGGGCAGCCTGTCATTTATTGGAAAAATAAGGCAAAACGGGAATGGATCAGGTAGCAGCGCCCTTTTTAAAGGGCGTTGTCATAAAATTCCGCAAAATCTTTGCGGATTAAGAAAAAAGGAGGAAAAATTATGAGAAAGACAAAGAAAATCATGTCTCTTGCCCTGGTTTCTGCCATGGCTGTATCTTTAGCTGCCTGTGGCGGCGGCGACAGCGCTGCAACGACTGCAGCAGCAGATACCACTGCAGCAGAAGGCGCAGAGACAACCGCAGCAGAAAGCAGCGAAGCAGCAGCGGAAAGTACCGAGGCAGCTGCAAATGGAGAATACAATCTCTCTGTTTGTATTGCATCTGAGCCTCAGACCATTGACCCGGCATTAAACACCGCGATTGACGGCGGAATTATGGTTCAGCACGCATTTGAGGGACTTGTTAAGTGGGTAGATGATGGAAATGGTCAGGCTGTAACGGCTCCTGGTCAGGCTGAGTCTTATGAAAAAGTAGTAAACGATGACGGTACTGTTACATATACCTTCAAGATGCGGGAAGGCATTCAGTGGTCTGACGGCAAGCCCGTAACTGCTGGTGATTTCGAGTACAGCTGGAAGCGTCTGGCAAATCCGGCGACTGCAGCAGATTACTGCTACATGATCGATATGGTAAAGGGATATGCAGAAGTAGCATCCGGTGAAGCGGATCCGGATACTCTGGCAATCAAGGCCATTGACGATCAGACTCTGGAAATTGTATTATCTTATGACTGCCCATACTTTGATCAGATCATGGCATTCCCGGCAACCTTCCCGGTTCGTCAGGATGTGGTAGAAGGAAATGAAGAGTGGACATATGATCCGGCAACTTATATCGGCAATGGTCCGTACAAGATGACAGAGTGGTCTCACAACGCATATATCAATATGGAAAAGAGCGAGACTTACTATGATTATGATAAGCTTGGCCCGGACAGCATCAAATTTACTCTGTTAGACGATGCAAACGCAATGCTGGCAGCATACAACAGCGGCGAGTTAGACTTCATTAACAACTTCCCGACGGATGAGATTGCAAACTATCTGGCTTCCGGCGAGATTGAAGTTGCAGACTACATCGGATGCTACTATGTATGCTTCAATACAGAAGACGAAGTATTCAAAGATCCAAAGGTCCGCAAGGCATTCTCTTTAGCAATCGACAGAAACTACATTGTAGAAAATGTTACTCAGACCGGTGAACTTCCGGCAAGTGGTTATGTTCCATCCGGCGTATTTGATGCAACCACTACAGGTGATGATTTCCGTACCGTTGGCGGCGACTACTACAGCGTAGCAGCAGAAGACTATGAGAAGAACTGTGAAGAAGCCCGCGCTCTGTTAGCAGATGCAGGTTATCCAAACGGTGAGGGATTCCCAACTGTTGAGTACATGTTCAATACTGACGACAAGCACAAAGCAATCGGCGAGGCATTACAGAGTATGTGGCAGGAAGTTCTGGGCGTAAACGTTACCTTAAGCAACCAGGACTGGAACGTATTCTTAGACAGCCGGAAACAGGGTCAGTTCCAGATCGCACGTAACGGCTGGATCGCTGACTACAACGATGCCTGCTCCTTCCTGGATATGTGGTATACTGACGGCGGCAACAACGATGCTCAGTATTCTAACCCAGAGTACGATGCATTAATTGATGCAGCAAAGGCAACAACTGTTCCGGAAGAGCGTATGGAAGCATTCCATAAGGCAGAAGACATTCTGATTGGACAGGACAGCGTATTAGCTCCGCTGTACTTCTATACACAGCCATACATGCTGGCAGATGATATTGAGGGTATGTACTATACTCCACTTGGCTTCTTCTTCTTTGGCTACACCACTCAGAAGTAAAAGCACATTTTATATTGAAATTTGTAAGGCCGTTTCCGGATTTTGGAAGCGGTCTTCTTTTTTTGAATCCTGTCTTTCCAAAGCAGCATAAGTATGCTATAATGTATGCAAAAGTCCATCTGCTTTGCAGATGGGGTGCTTTTCACCGGACATTATACAATAGGAGATCGATTTTGATGAAAACAAGACGTGTATTGTTAAAATTGAGCGGCGAAGCCCTGGCCGGCCCTAAAAAGACAGGGTTTGACGAGGATACGGTAAAAGAGGTAGCCAGACAGGTAAAGATTTCCACAGATGCAGGCGTGCAAGTGGGAATCGTTATCGGAGGCGGCAACTTCTGGAGAGGACGTACCAGTGAAGCAATCGACAGAACCAAGGCCGATCAGATTGGGATGCTGGCTACGGTGATGAACTGTATCTATGTATCGGAGATTTTCCGCAATGCAGGGATGCAGACACAGATTTTAACCCCTTTTGAGTGTGGTTCCATGACCAAGCTTTTCTCAAAAGACAGAGCAAATAAATATTTTGAAAAAGGTATGGTTGTATTTTTCGCAGGCGGAACGGGACATCCATATTTTTCCACTGATACAGGTATTGCACTGCGCGCCATTGAGATGGAGGCAGATTGTATTTTACTTGCGAAAGCCATTGACGGCGTCTACGACAGCGATCCCAAGATGAACCCTGACGCCAAAAAGTATGATACCATTTCTATTGAGGAAGTAATTGATAAAAAGCTGGCAGTTGTGGATTTGACTGCATCCATTATGTGCATGGAGCACAAAATGCCTATGGCAGTATTCAGTTTAAACGAAAAAGACAGCATTGCCCTGGCCATGCAGGGGAAAATTAACGGCACAATCGTGACCGCATAATCAGGAGGACATTATGGATATTAAAATATATGAAGAGAAGATGAATAAGACTCTGGATTCCTTAAATAATGAGTTTGGAACCATTCGCGCAGGCCGGGCGAATCCCCATGTTTTGGATAAGATACGTGTAGATTATTACGGAACGCCTACTCCGCTGCAGCAGGTGGGCAATATTTCTGTTCCGGAACCGCGCATGCTGGTGATTCAGCCCTGGGAGAAAACCCTGATCAAGTCCATTGAGAAGGCGATTCAGACTTCTGAACTGGGAATCAATCCGACCAATGACGGAAGTGTAATCCGCTTAGTGTTCCCGGAGCTGACCGAAGAGCGCAGAAAGGAACTGGCAAAGGATGTAAAGAAAAAAGGCGACAATGCAAAAGTTGCTCTGCGCAATATCCGCCGGGATGCCAATGAAGTATTTAAAAAGGCAGAAAAGGCAGGAGAGATTTCAGAAGATGAGCTGCAGGATTTGGAACACAAGATTCAGAAACTGACAGACAAGATGGTTGAGAAGATTGATAAAGCTGTAGAAGTAAAGACAAAAGAGATTATGACTGTCTAATCGGTTATGGGGGCTGCCGCAAATGGAAAAATAAAGATTTCAGCGGCGGTCCTTTCTTATCGTGGAGAAAAGGGAGAGAGGAAATTATGCCAGATACAGGAAAGATGGATACCATGAGGATGCCGGAGCATGTGGCCATTATTTTAGATGGAAACGGCAGGTGGGCCAAGAAGAGAGGTCTTCCCAGAGCGATGGGGCACAAAGAAGGATGCAAGACCCTGGAGGGGATTGTGGAGCAGGCGGCAAGAATGGGAATCGGATATTTGACTGTATACGGATTTTCTACAGAAAACTGGAAACGTTCCAGCGAGGAAGTAGGGGCGCTGATGCAGTTATTCCGCCATTATATGGTCCGCCTTTTAAAGGTTGCAGGAGAAAACAATGTCCGGGTAAAAATGATCGGCGAGAGAAACCGATTTGATCCTGATATTGTGGAAGGAATCAACCGGTTGGAGAAAGAGACAAAAGAGAATACCGGCCTTACGTTTGTAATAGCAGTGAATTACGGGGGCAGAGACGAAATCACCAGAGCTGCAAAAAAACTGGTAAAAGACTGTCAGGAGGGAAATGTAAAGCCGGAAGAGATTGACGAGTATTCTTTTGCATCCTATCTGGATACAGCCGGGATGCCGGATCCGGATTTGCTGATTCGCACCAGCGGAGAACTTAGGCTGTCCAATTATATGCTGTGGCAGTGCGCTTATACGGAAATATATGTGACTGACTGTTTGTGGCCGGATTTTGACAAGAAGGAATTAGAAAAAGCCATTGCAGCGTATAATAAAAGAGAACGGCGGTTTGGCGGCCGTTAGGCGGGCGGAAAGGAGTTAGTATGTTTGGAACGCGTCTAATCAGCGGAATTGTTCTGGTGATTCTTTCGCTTATTTTTGTAGTGTCCGGCGGAAGTCTGTTGCTGGGAGTTACAGAAGTGATTTCCCTTATCGGGTTGTTTGAACTGTATCGGGCTTTGAAAATTGAAAAAGGCCCCATGGCGTTTGCCGGTTATCTGGCTGCCTTGTCCTATTTCGGCCTGCTGTGGATTTCCAATACCGAGTATCTGATGCTGGTATTTATTGGATTTCTTATGGTCTGCATGACAATTTATGTAGTTACATTTCCTGAATATAAGACAGAAGAAGTGACAGGGGCAGTATTCGGACTGGTTTATGTTCCGGTAATGCTCTCTTATCTGTACCTGACCAGACAGATGCCGGATGGAAATTATGTAGTGTGGCTGATTTTTATCAGTTCCTGGGGCTGTGATACCTGTGCCTATTGTGTGGGAATGCTGTTGGGAAAACACCGTCTGGCTCCGGTACTCAGTCCGAAAAAGTCTGTTGAAGGGGCGGTGGGAGGCGTAGCAGGAGCCGCTCTTTTGGGATTTTTATATTCCTGTATTTTTAAAGATAATATGCTGAATCTGGTAAATCCACAGGCGGCCTGTGCTCTGGCCTGTGCAATCGCGGCTGTAATTTCTCAGATTGGTGATTTAGCGGCGTCTGCTATTAAGCGGAACCATGACATTAAAGATTACGGGCATTTGATCCCCGGACATGGAGGAATTCTGGATCGGTTTGACAGTATGATTTTTACAGCGCCAGCAATCTTTTTTGCAGTGTCGTTTTTGGATAAAGTGCTTTAACACAGATGGGAGACAGTTATGAAAAAAATAGCAGTTTTGGGCTCAACAGGCTCTATTGGCACCCAGACATTGGAAGTAGTAAGAAACAATAAAGATATCCAGGTAACAGCTTTGGCGGCTGGCAGCAATGTGGGACTTTTGGAAAAACAGGTGCGGGAGTTTCTTCCCCGGATTGTCTGTGTATTTCGGGAAGAAAAGGCAGAAGATTTAAAATTGCGTATAAAGGATTTGCACGTAAAAGTGGTGTCGGGCATGGACGGTTTAATAGAGGCGGCGGCAGCTACTGACGCGGACATCGCAGTAACGGCAGTGGTTGGAATGATTGGGATTCGTCCCACAATCGCTGCAATAGAAGCGGGAAAAGATATTGCACTGGCCAATAAAGAAACTCTGGTTACAGCTGGTCATATTATTATCCCGTTGGCACAGGAAAAGGGCGTGAGACTTTTGCCTGTAGACAGCGAACACGCAGCCATTTTTCAGTGCTTAAACGGCGAAAAAGGCAATCGGATTCATAAGATTTTACTGACTGCTTCCGGCGGCCCGTTCAGAGGATGGACCAGAGAGCAGATGGAGGGGGTGCAGGTAGAAGATGCCCTAAAGCATCCGAATTGGGCGATGGGACAAAAGATTACCATTGATTCCTCTACCATGGTCAATAAAGGGCTGGAAGTTATGGAGGCAAAATGGCTGTTTGGAGTGGATATGGAGCAGATTCAGGTAGTGGTCCAGCCCCAAAGCATTATCCATTCTATGGTAGAATTTGAAGACGGATCTGTGATGGCCCAGCTTGGCACTCCGGATATGAAGCTTCCTATCCAGTATGCTCTGTATTACCCGGAGAGAAGGTATTTGGCCGGAGAACGGCTGGATTTTACAAAATTATCCGGGCTTACTTTTGAGACGCCGGATTTAGAAAATTTCAGGGGGCTTAAACTGGCATATCAGGCAGGCAATGCAGGCGGTTCCATGCCAACTGTTTTTAATGCAGCCAATGAATTGGCAGTAGCCGGATTTTTAGATAGGAAGATTTCTTATCTGACAATTACAGATTTGATTGAAGGAGCCATGGAGCGCCATAAAATTATTGAGAATCCTACTGTAGATGAGATTTTAAGCTGTGAACAGGAAGTATATGAATATATAGAAAGCAGGTGGTAAATTGCTGAATATTTTAGCAGCCGTTATTATGTTCGGGCTGATTATTCTGATTCATGAGTTCGGACATTTTATCCTGGCCAAATTAAATGGGATTTATGTAGTGGAGTTTTCCATTGGAATGGGGCCAAGACTGTTCAGTTTTGTAAAGGGGGAGACCCGGTATTCTTTGAAAATTTTGCCTTTTGGCGGTTCCTGCATGATGTTAGGTGAATTTGACAGTGCAGATGATGCGGGGATTCTCCCGGAAGGAGTCAGTAAGGAGGATACAAAGGGAAAGGGCTTTGCTGAACAATCGGTTTTTGCCAGGATCTCGGTAGTAGCAGCAGGTCCCATTGCCAATTTTTTGCTGGCTTTTGTCTGTGCTTTGGCAGTTGTGGCAAAGGTGGGATATATGCCTCCTGTAATTATGGATGTGGAAGCAGGAAGTCCTGCTTATGAAGCCGGACTGCAAAAGGGAGACAGAATCACAAAGATTGCAGGAAAATCCGTAGAGGACTATCGGGATATTTTCCTGTACCAGACAGTAAATCCAGGAAAAGCCTATGTGCTGGAGTGGGAGAGAGAAGAAAACGGCGCAACAGCTGCCTATAGCAGTCACCTCACCCCGGTGTATTCGGCAGAATCCGGGAGTTATTTAGTAGGATGCTATTTTCCCGGATATTCGCCTGCAGCAGGTATAGGAGAGACTGTTAAATATGCGGTTTACAATGTGAAATATCAGATTGAGGCTACCATTCAGAGTCTTGGTATGCTGTTTCGGGGACAGGTCAAGGCAGATGATGTGTCCGGCCCTGTCAAAATTGTATCTGTAGTCAGTGAAACAGTCAGTGAAGCCAGACAGTATGGATTTGAGACCGTTTTATTAAACCTGTCAAATTTAAGCATTATTCTAAGCGCCAATCTGGGAGTTATGAACCTTCTTCCCATACCGGCGTTAGATGGCGGAAGACTGCTTTTCCTGCTCATTGAGGCGGTCAGAGGCAAACCCATTGATCCGGAAAAAGAAGGAATGGTTCATGCGGCAGGCATGGCAGTGTTGATGGTATTTATGATTTTTGTACTGTTTCAGGATATTAAAAGCCTGATACTTACGTAAACATTCAGGAGGAAACCAGATGGTTCGGGAAAATACGAGAAAGGTTAAAATCGGAGACAGGGAAATTGGAGGCGGCAGCCCGATTCTGATTCAGTCCATGTGCAATACCAGAACGGCGGATGCAGATGCAACCATTAATCAGATTCTCCGTTTGGAAAAGGCCGGCTGTGAGATTATCCGGGTGGCAGTTCCTGCCATGGAAGATGCACAGGCGATTGAGACGATTAAAAAGCAGATTCATATTCCTCTGGTGGCAGATATTCACTTTGACTACCGTCTGGCTATCGCTGCCATCGAGCATGGAGCGGATAAGATTCGGATTAATCCGGGAAATATCGGTTCCAAAGACAGGGTTCAGGCAGTTGTGGAAAAAGCGAAAGAGTACCGGATTCCTATCCGCGTGGGGGTAAACAGCGGTTCTCTGGAAAAATCTTTGATTGAAAAATACGGCGGCGTGACAGCAGAGGGGCTTGTGGAGAGCGCTTTAGACAAAGTCCGGATGATTGAGGAAATGGGATATGAAAATCTGGTGATCAGCATTAAATCTTCTGACGTCATGATGTGCGTAAAGGCTCACGAGCAGATTGCCAAAAAGACAGATTATCCCCTCCATGTAGGCATTACGGAAGCAGGAACCTTAACTTCCGGAACGATTAAATCATCAGTGGGACTGGGGATCATCTTAAATCAGGGAATCGGCGATACCATCCGCGTGTCTCTGACTGGTGATCCGGCAGAAGAGATTAAGAGTGCCAAGCAGATTTTAAAGACTCTGGGACTTAGAAAAGGCGGCATTGAGGTAGTGTCCTGTCCAACCTGCGGGCGTACTCGCATTGACTTAATCGGGCTGGCAAACCAGGTAGAAAATATGGTAACGGAATTTGATGATTTAGATGTCAAAGTTGCAGTCATGGGCTGTGCAGTAAATGGTCCGGGCGAGGCAAAAGAAGCGGATCTGGGCATTGCAGGAGGCATAAACGAAGGGCTTTTGATAAAAAAAGGGGAGATTGTAAAAAAACTTCCGGAAGGAGAACTGTTAAAAGCCCTGCGATTGGAACTTTTATCTCTCAGGGAAGGAAACAAGAATGGGAAAACCGTTTTTTGATGTATTTCCGCAATTAAATATTGCATCTCAGTTAAAAGAGCTTTTAAATCTGGCAGAGGTGGCGAAAGTCACCTCGTCCAGAGACAGAAGCTCTCTTCGCATTTATCTGGAAAGTCCCAGACTGATCCACAAAAGCAATATTTATGCGCTGGAAAAGGGAATCCGGGATCAGCTTTTTCCCGGAAAAGAACTGACCATAAAAATCATGGAAAAATACCATCTGTCAGGCCAGTACACGCCCCAGAAGTTATTGATGGTTTATAAAGACAGTCTTTTGATGGAACTGAAGCATTACAGTATTATCGAATACACTATATTCCGGAAGGCAGAGATTTCCTTTCCGGAACCGGATTTGATGGAGATGACCATAGAAGACAATATGGTGTCCAAGGAAAAGGCAGGAGAATTAAAACGCATTCTGGAAAAGATTTTTTTAGAGCGGTGCGGACTTCCCATAGAAATCCGATACCAATACGTGCCGGCGAAGGAGAGCAAGGTTCGGAAGCAGTTGGAAGAGCGGCTGGAGGAAGAATGTCGCCAGATGGCAAAAGAACGGATGAGGGACGAGGTTCCCTTTGAAGAGTCCAGGCCGGCACCGCAGGCCAACACTTTAAAGAAAGAAACAAAGGATGGCGCCGTTTTATCAGGGGCAGAAGGAAAAGGAAAAACCGGTGAAGAAAAACCGGCATTAAAAGAAGGGCGCGGCAAATTTGACAGGGAGCGCAAATACACCCACAAACGTTCTGACAATCCGGATGTACTGTTTGGCAGAGACTTTGAAGACGAGTTTATCGAGATTGAAAAGATTGACGGGGAAATGGGAGAAGTTACCCTTCGGGGAAAGATTATTGCCAAAGACTCCAGGGAACTTAGAAGCGGGAAGACCATTATTATTTTTGACATTACCGATTTTACGGACAGCATTACCGTCAAACTGTTTGTCAGGGAAGAAATGCTGGAAGATGTAAATAATGCGGTGACCATGGGGACATTTATCAAGATTAAGGGAGTCACTACCATTGATAAGTTTGACGGAGAATTGACACTGGGATCTGTAACCGGAATTAAAAAGTGTGAGGACTTTACCTCAAAGCGAATGGACAACAGTCTGGAAAAACGTGTGGAACTTCACTGCCACACCAAAATGAGCGATATGGACGGAGTGTCTGAAGTAAAAGACATCATTAAACGGGCGAAAAAATGGGGGATGCCTGCCATTGCAGTAACGGATCATGGCTGTGTTCAATCCTTTCCAGATGCCAATCACGCCCTGGATAAGGGGGATTCCTTTAAGGTTTTATACGGGGTAGAGGGGTATCTGGTAGACGATTTAAAGAAGCTTGTGGAGCGGCCGAAAGGGCAGAGTTTTTCTGGCGACTACGTGGTATTTGACATTGAGACTACTGGATTTTCACCATCAAAAGACCGGATCATAGAGATCGGCGCTGTTAAAGTGACAGACGGAAAAATTGCAGATAAGTTCAGCGCATTTGTAAATCCCAGGATTCCCATTCCTTTTGAAATCGAGAAACTCACCGGCATCAGTGATGCAATGGTGCTGGATGCGCCGGATATTACAGTTGTGCTTCCAAAATTTCTGGAATTTTGTCAGGATGCAGTTTTAGTTGCCCACAATGCCTCCTTTGATGTCAATTTCATTACCCAGAATGCAGAAAGGATGGGGATTTCGATTTGTCCCACAGTGCTGGATACCGTTACATTAGCCAGACAGTTGATGCCAAATTTGGGACGGTACAAGCTGGATACGGTGGCAAAGGCTCTGGGAATTTCTCTGGCAAACCACCACCGGGCGGTAGATGATGCAGGGGCGACGGCAGAGATTTTTGCGGCGTTTGTAGGCATGCTCCGCAAGATGGGAATTGAGAATCTGGATCAGCTAAATGACAGCAGTCAGGTGACAGCGGAGGGGATACGCAAACTTCCCACCTATCATGTGATTATTCTGGCCAAAAATGATATTGGGCGGATTAACCTGTACAAACTGGTTTCCATGTCCCACCTGACCTATTTTGCCAGAAGACCCAGAATCCCCAAAAGCGAACTGGAAAAATACCGGGAGGGACTGATTATCGGGTCTGCCTGTGAAGCCGGAGAACTGTATCAGGCCCTGCTTCGGGAGGTATCAGAGACGGATCTTGCTAAAATTGTAGACTTTTATGATTATCTGGAAGTCCAGCCTCTGGGAAATAATGCCTTCATGCTTCGGGATGAAAAGAGTACAGTAAAAACCAGGGAAGATTTAATCAATCTCAATAAAAAAATTATCCGGCTGGGCGATCGGTACGGAAAACCGGTGTGTGCTACCTGCGACGTCCATTTTTTAGATCCCCAGGATGAGGTTTACCGAAGGATTATTATGGCAGGTCAGGGCTTTAAGGACTGTGATGCTCAGGCGCCTTTGTATCTGCGCACGACAGAAGAAATGTTAAAGGAATTTGACTATTTAGATCCCAATAAAGCAGAAGAAATTGTAATTACCAACACCAGAAAAATCGCAGACATGTGCGAACCTATTGCGCCGGTCCGCCCGGACAAATGCCCGCCGGTGATTCCCAATTCCGACGAGACCTTAAGAAAGATTTGCTACGACAGAGCCCATGAAATATATGGAGAGGAACTGCCGGGCATTGTAGTAGAACGTCTGGAGAGGGAACTGAACTCCATTATTTCCAACGGATTTGCGGTAATGTACATCATTGCCCAGAAACTGGTGTGGAAATCCAATGAAGACGGCTACCTGGTGGGCTCCAGAGGATCTGTTGGCTCTTCGTTAGTAGCGACCATGGCCGGAATTACAGAGGTAAACCCGTTAAGCCCCCATTATTACTGCCCAAATTGCCATTACAGTGATTTTACTTCTGATGAGGTGAAAAAATTCAGCGGAATGGCGGGCTGCGATATGCCGGATAAGAATTGTCCGGTGTGTGGAGAACCTTTAAAAAAAGAGGGATTTGATATACCATTTGAGACATTCCTGGGGTTTAAGGGAGATAAGGAACCGGATATCGACTTAAACTTCTCCGGTGAGTATCAGAGCAAGGCTCACGACTATACGGAAGTTATTTTTGGAAAAGGACAGACCTTTCGGGCCGGAACCATCGGTACTCTGGCAGATAAGACGGCTTATGGCTATGTAAAGAAATATTATGAAGAGCGGGGAACCAGAAAGAGAAACTGTGAAATCAACCGGATTGTCCAGGGTTGCGTGGGAGTCCGACGGACCACCGGACAGCATCCGGGAGGAATCATCGTGCTTCCTCTGGGAGAAGAAATCAACTCCTTTACTCCGGTTCAGCATCCGGCAAATGATATGACTACCATGACGGTTACCACCCACTTTGATTACCACTCGATAGACCACAACCTGTTAAAACTGGATATTCTGGGACACGATGATCCTACCATGATCCGAATGCTTCAGGATTTGACCGGACTGGATCCGGTAAAGGATATTCCTCTGGACTCCAAAGAAGTCATGTCCTTATTTCAAAATACGTCCGCTTTAAAAATTACGCCGGAAGACATTGGAGGATGTAAGCTGGGAGCTCTTGGAATCCCTGAATTTGGTACGGATTTTGCCATGCAGATGTTAATCGACGCCCAGCCCAAGTATTTTTCGGATCTGGTGCGGATTTCCGGTCTGTCCCATGGTACGGACGTTTGGCTGGGCAACGCCCAGACCCTGATTCAGGAAGGTAAGGCCACCATTCAGACCGCTATCTGTACGCGTGATGATATTATGATCTATCTCATCCAGATGGGGCTGGAAGAAGGACTTTCCTTTACTATTATGGAGAGCGTGCGAAAGGGAAAAGGCTTAAAACCGGAGTGGGAAGAGGAGATGACAAAACATGGGGTGCCGGACTGGTACATCTGGTCCTGCAAAAAAATCAAGTACATGTTCCCCAAGGCCCACGCAGCCGCTTACGTTATGATGGCATGGCGGATTGCCTACTGTAAGGTATTTTACCCACTGGCGTATTATGCAGCCTTTTTCAGTATCCGCGCCAGCGGATTTTCTTACGAACTGATGTGCCAGGGAAGGGAAAAACTGGAAGTTCATCTGGCAGATTACAAAAAGCGGAGCGATACCCTGTCTAAAAAGGAACAGGATACCTTGAGGGATATGAGAATCGTTCAGGAGATGTATGCCAGAGGGTTTGAATTTACACCCATTGACATTTACAGCGCAAAAGCCCGCCATTTTCAGATCGTAGACGGGAAATTGATGCCCTCTCTCAGCAGCATTGACGGTTTGGGAGAAAAGGCGGCAGAGGGAATTGTAGATGCGGCCAAAGATGGAAAATTTTTGTCCAAAGAAGATTTCCGCAATCGGGCCAAGGTCAGCAAGACGGTCTGTGATTTAATGGGAGAACTCCATATCTTAGGAGATCTGCCGGAGAGCAACCAGTTGTCCCTGTTTGATTTTTAATAGAACCGCAGTTGTAAGGAGGAAACCACTATGCGCTTTACCTATCTTCGTATCCGGCATTTTAAGTCTATTGAGGACATGGAAATAAAAAGCATTGAAAATGCGCTGATTCTGGTTGGAAAAAATAATACGGGAAAAACCTCTGTGCTGGACGCCATCCGTCTGCTTACCGGTTCCCGGCCGGTAAAGGCAGGAGATTTCAACGAAAAAGTTCAAAATATTGAGATGGAAGTATCTCTGGAAATAACAAAAGAAGATCTGGGGCTGTTTCACAAGCGGGGAGCAGTCAGCGCTTATAAACGGTTTTCTGTCTGGGAACAGGAAGTGAGAAAACGTCTGCCTTCTTTTCAGGAACAGACCCTTTCCTTTACCTGCACCATTAATCAGAATGGAAACCGGCGGTTTGGAGACGGAATCAGAAAGCACAACAAATACATTGAAGAGATGCTTCCAAGGATTTCCTATATCAATGGGGATCGGGACATGGGAATCCTGCAAAGCGATCTTTTGCTGGCTCAGACAAAGATGATGAAACAGGAGATCCAGGCCGGTTCCTGTATATTTGACGGAGCGAAAACCTGCCGCCACTGTTTTCAGTGCATTGGCCTGATTCACCAGAAAAAGCCGGAAGAACTGAGCATTATGGAACTGTCCAGATTAATGGAATTTAAGATGTATCAGGTAAATTTAAGCAGTTTCACCCGCCGGCTCAATGACAATTTCCATAAAAACGGCGGTCTGGAAGAGATTCTGTACAGTCTGAACTGGAATCCGGAAGAAATTTTTAAAATACAGGCCCAGATTTATAAAGAAGAATCGGGACATCTGGTCTCCATTGATACTATGAGCCGGGGGATGAAAAATATTTATATGCTGTCCCTTTTGGAAACTTACAGTGAAGAGAGGGATCAGGTCCCTGCCATTGTACTGGTGGAATATCCGGAAATGTACCTTCACCCCCAGCTTCAGAAGACAGCCAGTGAGATTTTGTACCGGTTGTCCAAGAAAAATCAGGTAATCTTCAGCACCCATTCCCCAAATCTGATTTTTAACTTTAACAGCCGCCAGATCCGCCAGGTAGTTTTAGATCAGGAGGATCATTCTATCATCCGGTCCCATACGGATATTGGCAGGATTTTAGACGATCTGGGGTATGGGGCCAATGATTTGATGAATGTCAGTTTTGTGTTTTTTGTGGAGGGAAAACAGGACAAAAGCCGGCTTCCCCTGCTTTTGAAAAAATATTATGCAGAGATTGCGGACGAAGAGGGGAGGCTTTCCCGGATCGCTGTCATTACCACCAACAGCTGCACCAATATTAAGACCTATGCCAATTTAAAATACATGAATCAACTCTATATCCGGGATCAGTTTTTGATGATCCGGGACGGGGACGGGCAGGATGCCGAAGGTTTAAAGCGCCAGCTCTGCCGGTATTACGATGAGGCGATTCTGGCAGATGCAGATAAGCTTCCCAGGGTACGTCCGGAAAATGTACTGATATTAAAATACTATTCCTTTGAAAATTACTTTTTAAATCCTAAAATTATGGCAGAGATTGGCATTGTAGACTCAGAAGAGGAATTTTATCAGACCTTATGGCGGAAATGGAGGGAGTATTTGCACCGGTTAAAAAGCGGGCAGAAATTGCTTCAGATTCTGGGAAGGGATTTTACCTCGGCAGAGGATATGAAACATCATATGGAAGAGATTAAAATCCACCTCAGAGGGCACAATCTGTTTGATATTTTTTACGGCCGGTATAAAAAAGAAGAACAGGAACTTTTAAAGCGTTATATCGATCTGGCACCCAGGGAAGAGTTTCAGGATATTTTAGAGGCGATTGACCGGTTTGTGTATTTTGACAGCCGAAAGTATTCAAAAAAGAATTGACATTTTCATAACCGGATTCTATAATATCAGCATACATACCTTATACCCCTATATGGTATATGAGGGCTGAGGCGCAAAGACGTCCCAGGATGAGGGAGAAAGGAGTCTGGATATGAAAACAGAATGTTATCGAATAGACGGAATGAGCTGCGCTGCCTGCAGCGGAGCAGTGGAGCGGGTTACCAGGAAGATGGAAGGAGTGGATCAGAGCAATGTCAATCTGACTACAAACCGGATGGTCATCACTTATGATGAGGATCAGGTTACGCCGGATATGATTATGCAGAAGGTGGATAAGGCAGGATTTAAGGCAACTCTTTTGGACCCGGATGCAGAGAAAAAAGAACAGCAGCAGGAGATAGAACAGCAGTGGATTCAGCTGCGCAGGGCGAAGCAGAGAGTGATTACTGCCATTTGCTTTGCAGTGCCTCTTTTGTACATTTCTATGGGGCACATGGTTCCCTTTCCTCTTCCCCTTCCGGCTTTTATGGATATGGAAACGGGACCTATGGGGTATGCCCTGGCCCAGTTGTTCCTGACAGTTGCGGTACTGATTTGCGGCCGGAAGTTTTACATTGTAGGTATAAAGGCGCTGATAAAGGGAAATCCCAACATGGATTCCCTGGTTGCCATTGGTACAGGCAGTGCCTTTATCTACAGTCTGGTTATGACCATTGGCATTCCTCAAAATCCCATGAACGCCCATCATCTGTACTACGAGTCAGCTGCAGTGGTGGTAACTCTGGTTATGCTGGGAAAATATATGGAAAGCCGCAGTAAAGGGAAAACTTCAGAGGCTATCCGCAAATTGATGGAACTGGCACCTGATACGGCGATTCTGTATGAAAATGGTATGGAAACAGAAATGAAAACCGAGATGATTCTGCCCGGCCAGCACATTTTAATCAAACCAGGCAGCCGGATACCCCTGGATGGTACTGTAGTGAAAGGAAGCAGCAGCGTGGACGAATCCATGCTGACCGGGGAAAGCGTTCCAGTTGAAAAAGAACTGGGAGATGCAGTTATCGGCGGCAGTATGAATTACAATGGCGCCATGGAAGTGGAAGTTACCCGTACCGGAAGCGATACCACGCTGTCCAAGATCATTAAAATGATTGAGGATGCCCAGGGAAAGAAAGCACCTATTTCCAAGCTGGCCGACAAGGTAGCCGGAGTCTTTGTTCCAACGGTTATGGCGATTGCCATTGCGGCAGCCCTTTTGTGGCTGGTAGTCGGTGGAAAAGATATCGCCTTTGTGCTTACCATTTTCGTAGCGGTTCTGGTTATCGCCTGCCCTTGTGCCCTGGGACTTGCAACTCCTACTGCCATCATGGTGGGGACCGGAGTAGGAGCCAACCATGGAATCCTGATTAAGAGCGGGGAAGCGCTGGAAATCTGCCATAAAGTAGATACAATTATTTTAGATAAGACCGGTACCATTACAGAAGGAAAGCCGAAGGTAACGGATATTGTCATTTTCGAGGAAGGGCGGACAAAAGAAGAGATTCTTGGTCTTGCAGCCAGCTGCGAGCAGCTGTCAGAGCATCCCCTTGGCCAGGCCATTGTAGAAAGGGCAAAGGAAGACGGGCTGGCCCTTGCGATGCCGGGGGAGTTTAACAGCATTACCGGCTCCGGTATCGAAGCCGTTTTAGACGGACAGAAAATCAGTGTGGGAAACCGCCGCCTTTTAGAAAAGATGAACCTTAGACCGGATGAACAGGCGGAAAGAGAGTATGGAGCCAGTCAGGGAAAGACGCCCATGTATTTGTGCATTGACGGCCGTCTGGCTGGAATGATCTGCGTGGCGGATACGATTAAAAAAACCAGCAGGGATGCCATTGACAGATTAAAATCAGCAGGAATCAAAGTATATATGATGACAGGAGACAATCGGCAGACCGCAGAGTATATTGGAAAACAGGCTCATGTAGACGAAGTGATTGCAGAAGTGCTGCCGGAGGACAAGGCAGATCAGGTCAGCCGCCTTCAAAAAGAGGGAAGAACCGTTATGATGGTGGGAGACGGAATTAATGATGCTCCGGCGCTGGTTCAGGCAGACGCCGGATGCGCCATTGGTTCCGGAAGCGATATTGCGCTGGAGTCCGGCGATATTGTCCTGATGAAATCAGATTTAATGGATGTGTACCGGGCCATCAAATTGAGTAAGGCCACGATCCGCAACATTAAACAGAATCTGTTCTGGGCATTTTTCTACAATACCCTGGGAATCCCGGTAGCAGCAGGCGTTTTATATCTCTTTGGAGGTCCGCTGTTAAATCCGATGATAGGCGGATTCGCAATGTCTTTAAGTTCTGTATGCGTAGTAGGAAATGCCTTGCGGTTAAGAAGATTAAAATTATAAGGAAAATCAGTCAAAGAAACGGGGAGAAAACAGATGGCAGAGGAACGGGAGTGCTGTAAGCACAAACACAGGGAGCAGGTAGAGCAAAAAGATCTGCTTACCCGCCTGAACCGGATAGAGGGACAGGTGAGGGGAATTAAAAATATGGTGGAGCAGGATCGGTACTGTATTGATATTTTGACCCAGGTTTTGGCAGCACAGGCAGCTCTTTCCAGCTTCAGCAAGGTATTGTTAGCCAATCATATCAAGACCTGTGTGGTTCAGGATATTGAAAACGGAGATTTGGATGTAGTAGATGAACTTTGTGCTGCCATTCAGAAAATGATGAAATAATCGTTTAAGGCGGTGTGCGCTCTGAGCGGTTACAAATAAAGAATAAAGGAGAAAACAATATGAAGACTTACAGATGTGAAGAAATAATGTGCAATGGATGTGTAGCCAGAATTGACAAGGCATTAGCGGAGGCGGATATTAAGCATACTATTAGCCTGGAAGACAAGACCGTCACCATTGACGGATGTGAGCACTGTGAAAAGAAGGCAGTCGAATTGCTGGATGATCTGGGATTTTCCGCAGTAGAAGTGTGAGTTCCTTATTTTTGGCAGCAGTTCAGCTATGCAGGAAGAGGCATGGCTGAACTGTTACAATTTTTTGAAAAATTTGCAAAATTTCCATTGACAGCAGAAGAGTTTTGTATTATACTACGTCTTGTAGTTGAGAGCAGGACGCTCACAGCTGCAATGCTTATCGAGGCGTGGCTCAGTTTGGTAGAGCGCTGCGTTCGGGACGCAGAGGTCGCGTGTTCGAATCACGTCGCCTCGATTCCGGCCTGTTGGTCAAGCGGTCAAGACGACGCCCTCTCACGGCGTAAACCCGGGTTCGATTCCCGGACAGGTCACGAAAGACAAGCTGCTGAATATCCAGCAGCTTGTTTTATGAAAAAAATCTATTTGCTACTGTAGCGCAGTCGGTAGCGCAACTGATTCGTAATCAGTAGGTCAGGGGTTCAAGTCCCCTCAGTAGCTTTCTACAATTTATAAGTTAGAAACAAGAACCGTCTGTTTTTAGACGGTTTTTTTGTGCATAAAATAGGAATTTGAAAAAATATCCTATTCTTTTTTACTAAAATCGGCATGCTTTTGTTGACGAATTTGTCGAAAAAGGGTATAGTATAAGAGTATAAAAAAACAGAGGAGGAATTAAATTATGAAGAAATCCGCAGTAGCAGTATTGCTTGCAGCTTCTATGGCTCTGTCTTTGACCGCTTGCGGCGGCAGCGTTGATGAAACCACAGCGGCTGCAACCGAGGCAACAGAAGCAGCTACCACAGCAGCAGAGACGGAGGCAGCTACCACAGCAGAATCTGATGCAGAGTCCTCAGAGGCTGAAACTAAAGCAGAGGCAGAAGCGAAGGGAACGCCTGTAAAAGATCCATCTGAATTTAAAGTCGGTATGGTTACGGATGTAGGCGGTGTAAACGATGGCTCTTTCAACCAGTCTTCCTGGGAAGGCTTACAGAGAGCAGGCGAGGAACTGGGCATTCAGGTAAACTACTTGGAGTCCAAGAACGATGCTGATTACACTCCAAACATTGAGAATTTTGTGGATGAAGACTACGACTTGATTATCAGCGTAGGCTATATGCTGTCTGATGCTACCAGAAAAGCAGCAGAGGCATATCCGGATCAGCAGTTTGCAATTATTGACGATGCTGCAAACTCTGACCTTCCAAATGTAACCTGTCTGATGTTCGAGCAGGCTCAGTCTTCCTACCTGGTAGGCTATGTGGCAGGTAAAGTTACTGAGTCCAACAAGGTTGGTTTCGTGATCGGAATGGCAAGTGACAGCATGCATCAGTTCGGCTACGGCTACCTGGCAGGCGTTAAGGATGCCAATCCGGATGCAGAGATTTTACAGTACAATGCCAACGCATTTAATGATCCGGCAACCGGAAAGTCTGCAACCACTAAGATGGTTACCGATGGCGCAGATGTTGTGTTCCACGCAGCAGGCGGTACCGGACTTGGCGTAATTGAAGGCTGCAAGGAGAACGGCATCTGGGCAATCGGCGTTGACAGCGACCAGAGTTCCATTGCTCCTGAGACCATCCTGACTTCTGCAATGAAGAGAGTAGACAATGCAAGCTTTGACGTAGCAGAGGCTGCTTTATACGGCACCTTGGAGGGCGGCGTTAAGACTTATGACATCACTACTGCTGGTGTAGACATTGCTCCTACTACTGACAATCTGACTCCTGAATTACTCAGCGAGATCGAGGATGTTAAGGCTAAAATTGCTTCCGGAGAAATCGTTGTTCCAAACAACAAGGCTGATTTTGAGGCAGCTTACGGCGATATCTATACCCTGGATGATTGATGAAAATAGCTAAGCTTTGACAATGAGGGAGGATATTCATAAACAATTTCTGCTTATGGATATCCTCTTTCTTAAAACGATATTTCTTTTGACTTATGGAGGCTGGCTTCAGCCTTTATAAGTGAGCGGAGATAATAGCTTCTGTATTCCAAGAAAGGAGAATTTTATGAGACCAATTACAATGGAACGTGTAGAGCAGACACGTCAGGAAATTTTAGACATTATTGAAAGCCCTGTTCTTACTCATGAGCAGAAAGTGGCCAACATGGCAGGAAAGGCAGATTCCTTGATGGAAGTGCTGGATGTGCCGGAAGGACTGGATGAACTCTTAAACGTACCCGGAGATATAAAATGTATCTGTGATCTGGCAGAAGGCCATGCTCCGGTACGGCCCCGTTATATAATCCCGGATTATGGGAAATTTATGAGAGAGGGAAGCAAATTTCTACAGTTGGAACCGCCAAAGGATTTGTACGAGGCTCTCAATTCCCTTTTGATTTTTTATAAACATGTTCCCAGTGTTACCAATTTCCCGGTCTATGTAGGAGCGCTGGATGAACTTTTGGAGCCGTTTATTGATGATGTAGACGAAGCACAGGCTAAGAAGATGTTAAAGCTGTTTATGCAGCATATTGATCGCACTGTGCTGGATTCCTTCTCCCATGCCAATATCGGGCCGAGGGAGACCAAAGCAGGCCGCCTTTTGCTGGAAGTGGAAAAAGAACTGGAACAGGCAGTTCCAAACCTTACAATGAAATATGAAGAAGGAGTAACGCCCGATGATTTTGCGCTTCTGGCAGTGGATACGGCTCTTCACAGCGCAAAACCCAGCTTTGCAAACCACAAAATGTTTAAGGGAGAACTGGGAGAAGAGTACGTGATTGCAAGCTGCTACAATGGCCTTTTATTAGGCGGCGGTTCCTATACCCTCTGCCGTCTGATTCTGGGAAATATTGCAAAAAGAGCCAGAGATATTGCAGACTTTAAGGAAAACCAGCTTCCCTATGTGATGGATATTATGGCCAAATACATGGATGCCAGAATCAAATTTGAGGTAGAAGAAAGCGGATTTTTTGAAAATAATTTCCTGGCAAAAGAGGGGTTTATCCACAGAGAGCGGTTTACTGCCATGTTTGGCATGGTAGGTATGGCAGAGTGCGTCAACATCCTTTTTGAAAAAGAGGGAAAGAAGGGACGCTACGGCCATGATGAGGAAGCAACCCAACTGGGTGTTGAGATTATGGAACAGATTGATGCGTTTAATCAGAATCATACCAATCCATACTGCGAGGCAACCGGAGGACATTTCCTTTTGCACGCACAGGTGGGAATTGCAGAAGATGAGCATATCAGCCCAGGCACCCGCATTCCCATTGGGGAAGAGCCGGAAGAACTGATTGATCACCTGCTTCAGTGTGCAAAATTCCATAAGTATTTTCCGTCAGGAACCGGGGATATTTTCCCGATTGACACAACGGTTCATAAAAATCCGGAGTTTGTGCTGGATATCGTAAAGGGATCGTTCCGGAAAGACTTAAGATATCTGTCTTTCTACTCCAATGACAGCGATGTAATCCGTATCACCGGTTATCTGGTAAAGCGTTCTGAGATTGAAAAGCTGAAAGCAGGGCAGAATGTACTTCAGGATACCACTCATTTGGGGCTCGGAGCCGAAATAAACGGCCACATTCTGGAGCGGAAGGTGCGCTGATGGAGAAAGCGCTGGTCAACAAAATCATTCCTTTTAGTGCAGTAGACGGACCGGGAAACAGGACTTCTGTATTTTTACAGGGATGCAATATTAACTGTCTGTATTGTCACAATCCGGAGACCAGAAAGGTGTGCATCGGCTGCGGCGACTGCATTCCGGCCTGTCCGGCCGGTGCATTGAGCTGGAATACCGGTGATGGAAAACGGCCGGAAAATCCGGCTTCAGAAAAAAGGGGGACAGCGCCTTTTTTGCGCTATGATCCGGATAAGTGTACCCTGTGTGATACCTGCATTCACACATGTACCCATGATGCCAGTCCCAGGATTCTGGAACTGACTGCAGAGGAGACGTTTGAAAAGATTGCAAAGCAGATCCCCTTTATCAGAGGAGTTACTGTATCTGGAGGAGAATGCACGCTATATCCCGGATTTTTAACAGAACTGTTTTCGATTTGCAGGGAGCATGGATTGGAGACCATGCTGGACAGCAATGGGACTCTGGATTTTAAAGAGTATCAAAAGCTTCTTACAGTGACGGATGGAGTGATGTTGGACATTAAAGCATTTAGTCAGTCTGATCATAAAAAAGTGACAGGAGCAGAAAACGGGCAGATTTTAGAAAATGCCAGATATTTGGCATCTCTGGGAAAGCTGTTTGAGATTCGCACAGTGATTGTGCCAGGACTGTTTGACGGCGAAGAGACTGTGAGACAGACAGCGGCAATGTTAAGACCCTATCAGTCTGTAAGACAGATTCAGTATAAAATTATTGCATACCGGCCTATGGGAGTCCGAACAGAATACGCTGGCTTTCCGATTCCGGATGCAGGGGAGTTAAACAGGCTGGCTGATATTGCCAGAAAAGAAGGTATGGAAAAGATTGTCATTATATAAAATATGCAGAGATTAAAGGAGGAGAGAGTGTGGGAAAGACGAGTCATATAGATGAAAAGACCGTTGCGATCCAGATGAAAGACATTGTCAAAAAATTCGGAGACTTTGTGGCAAATGATCACATTAATCTGACGGTTCACAAGGGAGAAGTCCACGCTATTCTGGGAGAAAACGGAGCGGGAAAGAGCACTCTGATGAACGTGCTTTACGGCCTCTACCGCCCGACAGCGGGAGAGATCTATGTAGGGGGAAAACAGGTTCATATTGACAGCCCCAAAAAGGCGATTGAATTGGGTATCGGTATGGTTCATCAGCATTTTATGCTGGTTCAGCCGTATACGGTTACAGAAAATATTATTTTGGGAATGGAACCGGTAAAAGGACTGACAGTGGACCTGAATACAGCCAGAAAAAAGGTGAAAGAACTTTCAGAGCGCTACAACATGCAGGTAGATCCGGATGCAAAAATTGAAGATATTTCGGTAGGCATGCAGCAGAGAGCGGAGATTCTGAAGGTTTTGTACAGGGGAGCAGATATTCTGATTCTGGATGAGCCTACCGCATCCCTGACGCCTCAGGAGATCGAAGAACTGATCGAGATTATCGGCCATTTAACCAATGATGGCAAATCCGTTATTTTGATTACCCATAAGTTAAAAGAAATTAAGGCCAGTGCAGATTACTGCACCATTATCCGTCAGGGTAAATACATCCGCACTGTTAAGGTAGATGATGTGACGGAAAAGGAACTGGCCTCCATGATGGTTGGCCGCGATGTAGAATTTGTGGTGGAGAAAAAAGAAATAGAGCCAGGAGAGGTGGTTCTGGATATTAAAAACCTCCATGGTAGGGATTACCGGGGCGTTGAGATTTTAAAAGGGCTGAATTTAAATGTCCGTAAGGGTGAGATTGTGGGACTGGCAGGCGTAGACGGCAATGGCCAGACAGAACTGGTGGAGATTTTAACCGGCCTGCGAAAAGGTGATTCCGGAGAAATCTACATGAATGGAGAAAATGTGTTCAACTGGACGCCCAGAGCCCTTTTTGACAAAGGAATTTCCAGTATTCCGGCAGATCGGCAGAAACATGGACTGGTTTTGGAATTTTCAGTGGCGGAAAACCTGATTTTACAGAATTTTGGAGAAGAAACGTTTTCTCAGAAGGGAATTTTAAATAAAAAATCCATTCTGGAACATGCAAAGGAACTGGTAAGCAAGTTTGATATCCGTCCTTCTGGAAGCGAAGGCAAGCCGGCAGGACAGCTTTCCGGCGGAAATCAGCAGAAGGTTATCATTGCCAGAGAAGTGACCAATGACAAAGACCTGCTTATTGCAGTAAATCCTACCAGAGGTTTGGATGTGGGAGCCATTGAATTTGTACACAAGTATCTTGTAGAGCAGAGAAATAAAAACAGGGCGGTTCTTTTAGTGTCCTTTGAATTAGATGAGATTATGAGTTTGTCTGACAGAATTGAGGTTATTTTTGATGGTTCCATCAGCGGAAGCGTGAACGGCAAGGATGCAGATGAGAATACTCTGGGATTAATGATGGCAGGAGGAAAGCAGCATGAATGAGAAGAAAAGTATTTTAAACAGTAATGCATTGTATACCTTTATTGCCATTTTGTTTGGCTTTCTGGTAGGAGCAGGTTTTTTGCTGGCTGCAAAGCTTAGTCCGGCAGAGGTATATACAAAACTTTTTACCGGCGTGTTCAGCAAGCCGAAATTTATGGTGTGGGCAGTGATCTATGCCAGTCCCTTGATTTTTACCGGACTCAGCGTGGCGTTTTCATTTAGAACCGGCGTATTTAACATCGGTGCGGAAGGACAGTTTGTAGTAGGCTCTCTGGCAGCGGTTTTAGTGGGCATTCTGGTAGATGTCCCGGCAGTCATTCATGTTCCTTTGTGTATTCTGGCAGCGGCAGCAGCAGGCGCTCTGTGGGGAAGCATAGTGGGATATTTAAAGGTAAAAAAAGGGATTAACGAAGTCCTTTTATTTATCATGTTTAACTGGATTGCCTTCTATTTGTCGAATTATGTGGTGAATCTGGAGGCAATTCATAAAGAAGGCGGCGGTGAGGCGACAAAAGATATTTTGGAATCAGCACAGATTCTGCTGCCGGAAGGAATCCGCCAGATGACCGGGTGCAGCAGCGCCAATTTCGGCATTTTTCTGGCGATTATCGCAGCGGTGCTGATTTGGTTCATTATTAATAAGACGACTCTGGGATATCAGTTGAGAGCAGTGGGATTTAACCGCAACGCGGCTGAATACGGCGGTATCAATGCCAATCGGGCAGTGATGACCGCAATGGCGATTTCCGGCTGTCTGGCAGGACTTGGCGGTGCAGTGCAGACCCTTGGCATGTCGATGCGCATCAGCCAGTTTGCTACTCAGGAAAGCTTTGGCTTCCAGGGAATTACGGTGGCGCTGATTGCAGGTTCCAATCCCATTGGATGTATTTTCTCCGGTTTGTTCTACGGCGCTATGAAATACGGCGGCAGCAAGCTGAGTTTAATTAATGCGCCTTCAGAAGTAGTAGATATTATCATGGGTACGATTATTTTATTTATCGCAGTATCCCATGTGTTTAAGAAACTGGCATTGAAAGGGAAAAGGGGGTAAGACTTATGGATGCGATTATTAGAAACCTCGGACTGATTATCAATGCAACTCTGGTAGCAACGCCTCCACTTTTATATGCGGCTCTTGGCTCCTGTTTTTCAGAGCGGAGCGGCGTAATCAATATCGGCATTGAGGGTATGATGACCATTGGGGCGTTTACCGGAGCGGCAGTGGCTTTATTTACCGGAAGCGGATGGTTTGCATTTTTCTGCGGAGGACTGGCAGGAGCTGCTTTTGGATTGATCCATGCCATTGCCTGTGTTTCTTTTGGAGCTGACCAGACAATTTCCGGTACGGCCATTAACTTTTTGGCTCCCGGTCTGGCAATCTTTCTGTGTAAGGCCATGTTTGACAATTCTACAGATACGCCGCCCATTGATACGGCCAGCAAGCTTCCAAAGCTGTTTGACGGCATGTTTCCTGTAGGCTCTTTTGCAAACAATGTATTCAGCACTTATGTACCTGCATACCTGTGCTTTATTCTGGTGGCAGTTGTGTGGTTTATCTTTTACAAAACCCGTTTTGGCCTGCGTCTGCGGGCGGTGGGAGAGCATCCTCAGGCCTGCGATACCCTGGGGATCAATGTATTCCGGATTCGTTATATCTGTGTGATCATTTCCGGATTTCTGGCAGGGCTTGGCGGCGCTTATGTAACACTGGCAACCATTAACCAGTTCCGGCCTATCGTAATTGTAGGTCAGGGCTTTATTGCCATTGCCGCAGTTATTTTCGGAAAATTTACTCCTCAGGGAGCTATGAAGGCATGTCTGCTGTTTGGTTTGTGCAGCGGCCTGAAGGTGTTGGCAAATACAAGCAATACCATCTCGCCTAACCTGATTTCCATGATTCCGTATGTGGTAACGATTGTGACTTTAGTGTTGTTTGTAGGCCATGCAAGAGTGCCTGCAGCCAACGGAAAGCCATATGTTAAATCAAAGTAGTTAAATCGAGGATGCGTATGAATAGTAAGCTGCTTATAGAAGAAGCCTTAAAGGCAAGAACATTTTCCTACAGCCCGTATTCCGGATTTCAGGTAGGAGCCGCTCTTCTTGCAGAAGACGGGCAGATTTTTACAGGCTGCAATATTGAAAACGCCAGCTATACCCCCAGCAACTGTGCAGAGAGGACTGCGTTTTTTAAGGCAGTCAGCCAGGGGGTGAGAGGATTTGAGGCGATTGCCATAGTTGGAGGCCCAAAAGAAGAGGAAACTCTGGATTACTGTACGCCCTGCGGTGTCTGCCGTCAGGTCATGATGGAGTTTTGCAATCCTGAGACCTTCCAGGTCATTGTTGCCAGAAATCCGGAAGATTATCAGATTTTTACATTAGAGGAAATCCTTCCAATGGGGTTTGGCCCGAAGGATTTGGAAAGGCAGGGAAAGCATGATTGATTTACATCTTCATTTTGACGGGTCTTTGCCGGTAAAAACTGTTCTTTGCCTGGCAAAAGAGCAGAAGATTGAACTTCCGGCTTTTACAGAAGAAGAACTTCGTCCGTTTTTAGAGGCCCCGAAAGACTGCAGGGATTTAAATGACTATCTGGCAAGGTTTGACCTGCCGTTAAAGGTCCTTCAGACCAGACAGGCGTTAATTAAAGCCATGGAAGATCTGCTTTCCAAACTGGCTGATGAGGGAATGCTTTATGCAGAAATCCGGTTTGCGCCTCAGCTCCACACTGCCTGTGGACTAAGCCAGCGCCAGGTAATTGAAGCGGTGCTGGAGGGAGTCAGTCAGGGGCTTTTAAAGAATCCTTCTCTCTGGGATATAAGGCTGATTTTGTGCTGCATGAGGGGAAGAGATAATCGGAAAGAAAATCTGGAAACCATAGAACTGGCAGGCGAGTTTGCAGGAAAGACAAAAGTTGTCGCAGTGGATCTTGCAGGTGCGGAAGGCGTGTTTTTTACCGGCGATTTTGAAGAGTTATTTACTCTTGCGGCAAAGAAACAGATTCCTTATACGATTCATGCAGGCGAGGCAGACGGGCCAGAGAGCGTGCGGGCTGCAATTCGTATGGGGACTATGCGGATTGGCCATGGGGTCCGGTGCGTGGAAGATCCGGCTGTGGAAGAAACAGTACGACAAAAAAAGATTACGCTGGAATGCTGCGTAACCAGCAATATTCAGACCAGGGCATTTGCTTCTGCGAAGGAGCATCCCCTGCTGCGCCTGTTAAGGAGCGGTGTAAAGGTGACAGTCAATACGGATAATATGACAGTTTCCAATACAACTATTACAAAAGAATTTGAACTTTTAAAAAGCTGCGGTATGACAAAAGAAGAGCAGATACAATTATTGGAAAACAGTATTCAGGCAGCCTTTTTAACTTCAGATGAGAAGGCGGATCTGATGAAAATTATGCTGGAACGGAGACAGACATTATGGAAATGAGCAAGGATTTTTTGTGGGGAGGCGCGACAGCGGCAAACCAGTACGAAGGCGGATATGCAGAAGGGGGAAGAGGACTTTCTGTCAATGACGTAGAAATGGGAGCACGCCATGGCGTTCAGAGGGAGATTCACGAGTTCGTGCATCCGGATGCCTATTATCCCAGCCATGTGGCGGTGGATTTTTATCACCACTATAAAGAGGACATTGCCCTGTTTGCTGAGATGGGATTTAAGTGTTTCCGCTTATCCATTTCCTGGAGCCGTATTTTTCCAAATGGTGATGACGGGACTCCCAATGAAGAAGGACTGCAGTTTTACGACAATGTCTTTGACGAGATGGCCAAATATCACATGGAACCTCTGGTTACCATTAATCACTATGAGATGCCCCTTGCTTTGGTAAAAAAGTATGGTGCATGGAGAGACAGAAGGATGGTGGACTTCTATGTGCGTTACTGTGAAGTCTTATTTAAGCGTTATAAGGGGAAAGTCCGCTACTGGCTGACTCACAATGAGATCAATCTTTTGATGCTGACCTGGAGACCCTGGCATCAGGCAGGTATTATTTATCAGGAAGGGGAAAATAAAGCCCGGACCATGTTAAATGCTGCTCATTATCAGCTGCTTGCAAGCGCAGAGGCAGTGGCGTTAGGTCATAAAATTGATCCCCAAAACCAGATTGGCTGTATGTTGGTGTATCCGCTGTGCTATGCAGCAACCTGTCGTCCCGGCGATCAGATTCTGGCTATGAAAAAGATTAATAAGACCTATTATTTTGGAGATGTGCACTGCAGAGGTTATTACAGCAATGTCTGCACATCCCTTTGGAAAGAGCTTGGCGCAGAGCCGGATATCCAGCCGGGAGATGAAGAGATCCTAAAGAACGGTACTGTGGATTTTGTGGCATTCAGCTATTATTTTTCCTCTATTGAGGGAGAAGAGATGGAAGTGACAGAAGGCAATCAGATTATGGGAGGAAAGAATCCATATCTTCCGGAGACAGCATGGGGATGGCAGATTGATCCCATGGGCCTTAGAACGTCTTTGAATTACCTGTATGACCGGTATCAGAAGCCGCTGTTTATTGTAGAAAACGGTATGGGTGCAGAGGATACCGTAGAGCCGGACGGCTCCATTCAGGATGATTACCGCATTGATTACCTCAGCCGGCATATTCAGGCAGTTATGGATGCAGTAGAAAAGGATGATGTTCCGGTAATGGGATATACTCCATGGGGCTGCATTGATTTGGTATCAGCCGGAACCGGAGAAATGAAAAAGCGTTATGGATTTATTTATGTGGATAAGGATGATAATGGAAACGGAACTTTAAATCGTAGTCGGAAAAAGAGTTTCTATTGGTATAAAAATGTCATTGCCACCAATGGAGAGTGTCTGAAAGACTGACAAATATAAAGGGGGCTGTCGGTTAATACTGATTTTTAAGCTCTAAATCTCAAAATGAGGGTGTAAAATAAAGTGTGTAAGTTGAGAAAAACCAATTTCAAAACTTACGC
>CAUWCT010000012.1:0-42352 GCA_963557065.1 uncultured Lachnospiraceae bacterium
TTACCCACAGCCATACATCCTTGAAGTGACAGTACCATATGAACACCTCCACAACTTCCGATTTTTATATTTCTTTTTCAACTCAGTAAAGTTAGATTTATTAATGAAATTCAATCTTTAATACTTCTATTTGAAAAAGTAACTATTTTTCTTCTTCCGCCTTATATTATATCTACCAGTTAGCCCCATGTAAACCCCGAATAGCAGAGCTGCTCCTATCGCCTAACGTCCACAGCAGCTAATCTCTAACAAATCCTCGTCCCTCTTAGACTGCAAATAGCGTTTTGTTATGTCTATCTTACTGTGCCTTAACAATTTAGACTCCATTATCACTGCCATTTTTCAACTGATTTTGTGCATAAAAATGACCTCCTTCTGCTTATCAGCTATGATATACAGAAAAAGGCCATCGCACACCCATCACTGGACAGTTTAAAATCTGCCCGTATTCCATCACTGGTAGGGTTTTTGTATGTTTTCTCACATCTTTATTTCATTCGTTTTCCCCGTAAAGCCTTATTTTAAGCCAATTCTGGGAATTTTCCCTTATCTCTCGTCTGTATCCCAGTTGTGGTACACCGCCTGCACATCATCATCTTCGTCCAGCAAATCCAGGGTACGGTTGATTTTCTTAATGTCCTCTTCGCTGGTAAGTTCTACCCAGGTCTGAGGAATCATGGTAATATCAGCCTGAGCCATGGGGATGCCTGCTCCCTCTAAAGCCTCGCGGACTGCGCTGAAACTGTCCGGATCGGTCAGGACTTCGTAGCTGTCTTCTTCCTCTGCAAAATCCTCTGCTCCTGCGTCTAATGCCACCATCATCAGTTCATCGGCATCCATGTCACATTCTTCTTTGTCAATGATGATCTGGCCTTTTTTGTCAAACATGTAGGATACGCATCCGGGAGTGCCTACATTTCCGCCTCCCTTAGTAAATGCACTTCTTACATTGGCAGCGGTACGGTTCTTGTTGTCGGTTAATGCGTCTACGATAATGGCAACTCCGCTTGGGCCGTATCCTTCATAAGTAATGACTTCATAGTTTACAGCATTTGCATCTCCGGCTGCCTTTTTAATCCCTCTGTCAATAGTATCGTTGGGCATGTTGTTGGCCTTAGCCTTTGCAATTACATCGCGCAGCTTGCTGTTGTTAGACGGATCCGGTCCTCCCTCTTTGACTGCAACTGCAATCTCACGTCCGATTACGGTAAAAATCTTGCCCTTAGCGGCATCGTTTTTTTCTTTCTTATGTTTAATATTGGCAAATTTAGAATGTCCTGACATACTATAAACAACTCCTTTTTTCTCTGTTACGTATCAAATCCCTCATATCTTAGCACTATTGATGGGCTTTTGCAAGTGGGAACTGCAAAAGACTCCACAATCTTGGCGGCTTTTTTAGCTGCTTCCCTGGTATTTTCCTTCATTAAAACCTGCACCTGCCAGTAGTGTCCATCACAATACAGGGCATAGCGAAGTTCATATTTATAATCTGTCTCTTCACCTGTATAAGCAATTTCCGCAAAGTAATAACTGGCCTCAGAATCTGTGTTAGAGTCTGCCAGTCCCGCCTCAAAGCCTGCCAGTTCAAATTCTCCGCCAACTCCGGTATTTAAAATCAGTTCCCGGCACTCCTCTTCAGAATCAATGTATGGGAATACCTCTCTGGCCTCTTCTTCCTGCATATGGATGATGTCCACTCTTCCGCCTTTTCCTGCCAGACTGTCAATGCCGAAATCCCCCTGGGCTTCTACCTGCCAGCTTCCGTCCGGAAGTGTAATGGAAAATCCGCCCTCTTTTTGCAAAGTCTGGTAAACCCATGGCTCTTTGGAATACTCATAGGCAGATGCCACATCTTCATAGGGGATAAATGCAGACCAGGCTCCTTCTGATTCTATAAAAATTGTGCTGGATGTCCCATCCTCCCGGATATAAACTGAATCTCCCTCTTTTAGCCCTACTGCTTCCCAGTCGGCTCCAGGCATGGTTCCTTCTGCAATCGAAGCAACCGTTCCTGCTAATACATAATCTTTTGGCGCTGCTTCAAAATCCACATCATAGACCCAGGCATAAATCCTGCCGCCCGTCATTACTTTTGCATCCCGAAGAGCCGGCTGCCCTGCCTGATTTGTCTCTTTCATTCCCTCATCTGTTTCCTGCTGCTTTCCTGTTTCTGTACCGGCATCTGCCGAAGATTCCGCCGCAGGTTTTGTCTCTAGCGGCTCCCTTTTCTGGCATCCGGACAAAACTGCTGTCCCCAATGCCGCTGCCAGTACAAAAGCAGCCCATTTTTCTTTTAATCTTATCATGATTCACTCCAATCTACTGTCCCAGCCGTTTTTTCATCCGTTTAACACAGTGATAAAAGGCCGGCACTAAAAAGAAATCTGCAAAAATCCAGGCAACTGGACTTCCGATGCAGGCAGCCACATAGCCAAAGATGGGAACCAGCACAAATCCTACTAAAGAACGGCCTACCATCTCGCATACGCCTGCAATAATGGCAAAGGTGCTGTATCCCATTCCCTGAATGGCAAACCGCATTACATTCACCAAAACCAAGGGAATATAAAACAAACTGTTGGCTACCAGATACATCCATGCCTGATTTAAAATCTCTGTCTCTCCTGCATCCACAAACAGCAGGGAAATCTGTTTTCCAAAGAAAAACAAAATCACAAATGCAAGAACAGAATATACAAATCCAATGAGATTGGCATACCGAACGCCTTCCTTTATCCGGTCAATCTTGCCTGCACCTACATTTTGTCCGGCCCAGGTAGCCATGGTCCCGCCTAATGCGTCAAACGGTGTGCAGAAGAACATGCTGACCCGACTTCCGGCAGTCACAGCAGCTACGGCCAGAGAGCCCAGAGAATTGACAGCAGTCTGTAAGATTACATTTCCGATGGCAGTAATGGAATACTGAAATCCCATAGGAAATCCCATACCGCACAACACTGCCATCAGGTGTTTATTGATCCGCATCTCGTCCCGGCTCATCTTTAACACTTGATACTTGGCCCGCATGAAGAAAAAACACAAAACTCCTGAAACTCCCTGGGAAATAACAGTGGCATACGCAGCGCCGGCTGGTCCCATTTTCATCACAATGATCATAAACAGATCCAAAAAAATGTTGAGGACCGAAGCCATTAAAAGAAAATACACCGGCGTCTTACTGTCTCCTAAAGAGCGGATAATGCCAGAGGTCATGTTATAAAGAAAGGTCGTGGGAATCCCCAAAAAAATAATAAAAATATAGCTGTACGCTTCCTGAATAATGTCTTCTGGCGTTTTCATCCACACCAGAATATCCATGCACAGCACTGATACTGCTGCTGTGAGTACAACGGATACCCCGATAGACAGCCATGCGGCATTTGCGACAAACCGTCTTAACCCGGAATAATCTCTGGCGCCGAATTTCTGCGCCACCGGAATGGCAAAGCCGCTGCACACCCCGATGCAGAAGCCATTAATCATAAAGTTAATCGATCCGGTTGATCCTACTGCTGCCAGTGCATTCACGCCCAGATATTTTCCTACAATAATGGTATCTACCATACTGTAAAACTGCTGAAATAAAAGTCCCAGAAACATAGGAACGGCAAATCCAATAATGAGTTTCAGCGGAGCGCCTTCTGTCATATCCTTTACTTTTTCCTGTGCCATTATATGTATTCCTTTCTCAGTCAAAAAGTTTTGCGCTTATTATCATAGCGCAACTTTCAGTTTTTTCAACTGTTTTTTACTATATTTTTGATTTATCTTTCATATATGCTATTTTCTCGGTATAACAAAAGCAGGAGAATCAATCCCCTGCTTTCTGCAAGTTTTCTGCTGGTTGTCTTTAACTTATTTATCCTGCAAAACTGCTCTTACAAGCCGGATGGTCTTATTTTCCACGTTCAGAATCTGGAATTCATAGCCCAGACAAGATACGACTGGATTTTCTCCTTCACCAGGAATCCGGCCCAATTTGGAAATCAGGAAGCCGTTTATAGTATCATAGAGTTCTTCGTCCTCTTCTTCAAAGGTAATGCCCAGAACCTCTTCTGCCTGTTCAAGGGGCGTCATTCCATTCATCAGGAAGCTTCCGGAATCTTCGGCTGTAATAAAGTTTTCTTCTACATCGTATTCATCCATAATGTTTCCTACGATTTCTTCCAGAATATCTTCCATAGTAACAATTCCCACCGTCTGTCCATACTCGTCTACAACGATTTCCATATGGATTTTCTGGGACTGCATTTCCCTAAACAGATTGTCCAGGCTTCTGGTCTCCGGAATAAAGTGGGCTTCCCTAAGAAGCTGGGGAATCTCTGCCAGCGGCATATCTTTGTAATCATCCTGTTCAAAGAATACCACTGCATCTCTCATATGTAAAATGCCGATAATATCGTCGATCTCCTCCCGGTAAACCGGATAGCGGGAATTTTTTCCTTCTTTCAGAATAAAGTCCAGGGCTTCCCTCAGGGTCAGACTGCCATCCAGAGCGACCAGATTCTTCCGGTGGGTCATCACGTCCTCCGCCGTCTTATCGTCCAGTTCGAAGATATTGGTAATCATCTCTGCCTCACCAGCTTCCAGGATTCCCTGTTCGTGGCCTTCATTTACCATGGACTTTATATCTTCTTCGGTCACGTTATCCATATCTTTCCGCATGTCTACGCCCAGAAGCTTTAAAATCAGCCAGGACACTCCGTTAATCAGCCCAGTCATAGGAAGGCAGATTTTCATTAACACATCAATCAGCGGAAGCAGCTTTGCCGCCCATTTTTCCGGATTTTTCACTGCCAGCTCTTTTGGAATCACAATTCCAAAAGGGATAAATGCCAAAAGGAGCACAATCACGGACGCAATCATGCAGACTGGCAGAATCCAGGCTCCTTCTACCAAAAACTGGGCTTTTAAAAGGGTTCCCAGCCACAATGCCAGGCCCTTCCAGATCGTTAATCCAGCCGCCATTCCCATGATGCTGGTAATTAATAATACGGTCGCAATAAATCTCTGTGGATGTCCGGCAGCCCATAAAAGCTTCTCTGCCTTTGCATCCCCTTTTTCCTTCTCTTCTTCCAGCTTTGCCTCATTGACGTGCTGGATCGCCGCTCCAAATCCGTAAAGAACCGCGCTTAACGCAACAAATGCAAGTAAAATCACCATACTGACCGGTGAATAACCATCGTCCATTGGACTTTCAACACTCCTTTTTCTCTAAATTGACTGAATAATCTGTACTTTGCACATCATATCATGTTTATCCAGGTTCGTCAATGTTGCGAAAAAACAGCCTGGAACCTTTATGTATCCAGTTCCAGGCTGACTTTCAGCGCTGCATTTACTCTCTCCTGCAGCTCGTCGTCAATATGACAGATTTTTTCTTTTAAACGCTGTTTATCTATGGTACGGAGCTGCTCCAGCAAAATGACCGAATCTTTTACCATGCTGCACCTGTTTTTCGGCAGTTCTACATGGGTGGGAAGTTTTGCCTTATTCATTCTGGATGTGATTGCAGCACAGATTACAGTGGGACTGTGTTTATTTCCTATATCATTTTGAATAATCAGAACCGGACGGATCCCTCCCTGCTCCGACCCTACAACCGGTCTTAAATCTGCATAATAAATATCTCCACGTCTGATGATCACGTTTTCACTCTCCTATCCTTCGGATAGTATAGGCATAAACAGCGGATCTTATACACCGCCAATCGCCCATATACCATTCTATGAGAGAAAACATGCCATGGTTCCGCCAGAACAGTACGATTATGCTTATTCAATGTTTCCCGCTGTCCTGGATTGTTTTATAAATTCGTGGAACCCGCTTTCCGATATTACATAAAATCTCATAATGAAATCCGCCGGATAAAGCAGCCAGAGTTTCTGCAGAGATAGACGTATCCCCACTGTTTCCCAAAAGAACTGCTTCTCCCCATTCTCTGGCTTCTGGAATTTCTGATACATCCACCATAAACTGATCCATACACACCCGGCCCAGAATCGGCGCACGCTTCCCATTTATCAGCACATATCCTTTCCCGGACAGGCTTCTGGGATATCCGTCTCCGTATCCTGCTGCGATCGTGGCTACCTTCACAGGTCTTTCTGCTGTAAACGTACCTCCATAGCTGACGCTGGCTCCCTTTGGAATGGTTTTTATACAGGTAATTCTGGCTCTCCAGGACATTGCCGGAATCAGTTTCACCTTTGTCTGCTCCACCTCATCAGACGGATACAATCCATAAATGGAAATGCCGGCCCGCACCGCATCCAACCCGGTTCCGATCCCCTCTATGATTCCTGCGCTGTTGGCGCAGTGGCATAAAGGAATCCGAAGCCCCCTTCTGAAAAGTTTTTCATAGAAACAACTATATTGTTCCAACTGTTTCCTGGCTGAAGTTTTGTCTGTCTCGTCCGCTTTTGCAAAATGGGTAAACATGCCTTCTATCTCAATCCCCGGACAGGCGGCAATCCGAAGTGCCCGATCTGCACACTCATCCGAAGGCGTCATGCCGATCCGGTTCATCCCCGTATCCACTGCCAGGTGAATCCGCCCGGGACGGCCTAAATGAAGGGCCAGTTTTCCAAACTGTTTCGCCGCCTGTTCTGTAAAAATAACCGGACGTATTTCTTCTAAAATCAGTTCTTCATACCGGCTCTCATGAACCGGCCCAAGGATCAGAACCGGCTTTTTTATCCCATACCGGCGCAGCAAAATCGCCTCATCTGCCGTTGCTGCGGCAAATCCAATAACGTAAGGAGCGATTGTCTCTGCCACCCGTTCTGCCCCATGACCGTAGGCATCAGCTTTTACTACCCCGATTATGCCGGTTTTTTCCGGAAGATTCTGTCTCATGGCTTCCATGTTTCGGCAAATTGCATCTAAATCTACTACTGCACAGGTTCTGTCATATGGAATTTCCAAACATTCTGTCTGACTCATCCGGTCTTCCCTCCATCTGTTTTTTCTTTTTCTGCCGGGTTTCCGATTTTATCCGCAGATTTTCCTGCCCTGTCTGCCAGCTCTCCCGCCAAATCTGCCAGTTCTCTGGCAAGAAGGCTGGCACGTCCATGGCGCTTTTGATATTCATCTCCTGCAAGGCCATGGAGATAGACAGAAAGGGCTGCCCCTTCAAACAGTTCCATTCCCTGAGCACACAGCGCTCCTATCATCCCTGCCAGCACATCTCCAGATCCGGCCTTAGCCATGGCGCTGTTTCCGCTGGTATTTAAATACAGCCATCCGCCTCTGTCTGACACAACAGTTGCTGCATCTTTGAGCACACAGGTAATTCCCCATCGGGATGCATACTCTGCGGCGGCGCCGCTTACGTCCTTTTGAATCTCCTTTATGGTTTTTCCTGTCAGTCTTGCCATCTCCCCCAAATGAGGTGTTATAACAATATTTTCTGTATAGTATCTGGTAAGTTCCGGATTAGCTGCAATGATATTTAAGGCATCTGCATCCACAATAACGGCAGAACAAGCCGCAGACAATATCCCTGCCACCAGTTTTTTCACATACTCTTCCCCTCCAAGTCCGGGGCCTAATACTACTGCATCCGCCCAGATACATTCTTTTTCCAAAAGCTGCTCAAATCCTTCCGGATTTTCCAAAGCCATCTTCGGATCGCAGACAGCCAGAATTGCCTCTGGAAGAAGCTGCTGCAAAATCTCTCGGTTTTCTTCGACTGTCAGGATCTTTACCAGTCCGGCCCCGCACCGATAAGCAGCCTTTGCGCAAAGATAAGCAGCGCCGCTCATATTTTTAGAACCTGCTGCTATGAGGACATGGCCAAATGTCCCCTTATTGGAATAGGCCGGTCTGCCAGGAAGCAGTTTTAAATCCTCTAACTCATAAGTAAAAACCGGATTTTCACCTGCTCCGCTTTTTAGTGCTGCCTTTTCATAGGCCAAATCCGGAAATCCAATATCCCCAATCACCACTTCCTTTGCATACTCTCTTCCCGGAAACAGAACGGTTCCGCATTTTTCCCACCCAAAGGTAATCGTTACATCTGCCTGCACTGCAGCTCCCATGACCTCTCCTGTATCTGAGTGGATGCCGGACGGAAGATCCACTGCCACTGTCAAAATCGAAGGCTGCCCTTTTAGCCATTTTATGCAGGAACGAAACTCTCCGTCCACTTCTCTGGCAAGCCCTACTCCAAACAGTCCGTCCAGAATCACCCCGTCTATCTCTTCTGTTATCTCCTGCCAGTTCACACTTACGATCCCCAGATTTTCCCCAATCATCCTCTGAGTCCGGCATTCTGCTGTCTCTTTTTTTCGATCTCCTGCCAAAACCAGCGCTGCCGGATATCCGGATAAATACAGAATCCTGGCCGCAGCTGCAGCGTCCGCCCCATTATTTCCCGTACCGCAGACTGCCCATATTTTTGTCCCTTTTTTCACCCGCTTTTTTACCTCCAGGGCCACCAAAAGGGCAGCCCGCTCCTGGAGGACCAGGGATGGAATCCCGATTTTTTCTATGGTATATTGATCAATCTGTTTCATCTGTTTTCCGGTTACTAAATTTCTCATGCCACATCCCCTTTGCACAATTTGTCAAAGAAAAATAGTAACAGTTCAGCCATGCATCTTCGCATGGATGAGCTGCTGCAAAAAATACCGGCAGAAACCCGTAGTTTTTCCTGCCGGCTGATCCATGCTACTTTTTCTTTGCTTTTTCGGCCTTCTCTGCCTTTTCCTTTGCACGCTTTTCTTCCCGATCCTGCATACTGCACACCCGGTAGGAAAGGCGCATTAAACTTTCGGAAAGATGTACATTTTCCACGACTACATCATCCGGAACCACCAAATCCGTATGGGCAAAATTCCAGATTGCCTTGACTCCTGCCTTTACCAGTCTGTCTGCTATCTCCGGCGCTTTTGTCTTTGGAATGGTAAGAGCTGCTATCTGCACCTCGTTTTCCACAATAAATTCTTCTAAGTCTTCTACACCCCGAATCTCAATACCGCGGACCACCAAACCAATAAGCCTTGGATTAATATCAAACATTCCTTTAATCATAAAACCGCGCTTTTCAAAGTTTGTATAGTTTGCAATGGCCTGGCCCAAGTTTCCGGCGCCGATAATAATAATATTGTGCTGCCGGTCAATTCCCAGAATTTTTGCAATTTCCGCATACAGAGATTTTACATTATAGCCATATCCCTGCTGGCCAAACCCTCCAAAATTGTTTAAATCCTGACGGATTTGGGAAGCCGTTACCTTCATCTTGCTGCTTAACTCATTGGAGGAAATGCGCTCGACTCCGTCCTCCAAAAGTTCTCCCAAATATCGGTAATATCTGGGCAGCCTGGATATTACGGCTTTTGATATCACTTTTTCTTCCACGTATTCCACCTAGCCTTTCTGTCTTTTTTCCCTGTTTCCTATTATAGATTTTTGTCAAATTCCTGTCAAACTATTTTTTCCAAACCCATTCAATTTGTGTAACAGTTCAGCCGTAACAGTTCAGCCATGCGAAGATTCACACAGGAAAAATCGTTGAAAGCTTGTTTTCATAAAATTTTTTCTGTCTGAATCTTTATAGGGCTAACATCCAATGCTTCTTGCACGCTGTAAGTGTGCAAGAAGATGCATGGCTTATCTGTTACCAAATTTGTTGCAAAAAAATTCTTCCTATATTATACTGTTACGGAATAGTTCTATTTATGTAGGAGGTTGTGATGATTTTATCATGCAGTAACATCTGCAAAGCATTTGGAAGCGAAACCATTCTGGACCATGTGTCCTTCCATATAGAAGACCATGAGAAAGCCGCCATTGTGGGAATCAATGGCGCTGGAAAAACGACCCTTTTAAAAATCATTGTGGGGGAACTGGAAGCGGACAGCGGAGTGGTCGCCTTATCCCGCAGCAAAACTCTTGGGTATCTGGCCCAGCATCAGGATCTGGACAGTTCCCGTTCCATTTATGACGAGATATTGGAAGTAAAACGGCCCGTCATTGAAATGGAAGAGCGCATCCGTCAGCTGGAACTGGAGATGAAAGATAAATCCGGTGATGAGCTGGACTTTATGTTTCGGGAATACAACCGGCTTAGCCATGAATTTGAACTGGCCAACGGCTATGCCTATCAGAGCGAGGTTACCGGCGTGTTAAAGGGTCTTGGATTTTCAGAAGCAGATTTTTCCAAGACTGTATCCACCCTGTCCGGCGGACAGAAAACCCGCGTGGCCCTGGGCCGTCTGCTTCTCACAAAACCGGATATCCTGCTTTTGGACGAGCCTACCAACCACCTGGATATGGAAAGCATTGCGTGGCTGGAAAATTATCTTTCCAATTACACAGGCAGCGTGATTATCGTAGCCCATGACCGCTATTTTCTGGATCGCACTGTCAAAAAAATCGTGGAATTAGACGGCGGCAAATCCACTGTCTTTACTGGCAATTACACTGCCTACAGCGAGAAAAAATCCATGCTGCGCCAGGCCCAGATCAAGGCCTATTTAAACCAGCAGCAGGAAATCCGCCACCAGGAAGAAGTCATTGCCAAATTAAAGTCTTTTAACCGGGAAAAATCCATTAAACGGGCTGAAAGCCGGGAAAAAATGCTGGCTAAAATCGAAGTTCTGGAAAAGCCTGTTGAGATTGACGATTCCATGGATATCCGCTTAGAGCCTCAGGTAGTCAGCGGAAATGACGTCATGACCATAACCGATCTTTCCAAGTCCTTTGGCTCCCTCCATCTTTTTGAACATGTGGACTTTGAGTTAAAACGAGGAGAACGGGTAGCTGTAATCGGCAATAACGGCACAGGAAAAACCACGTTATTAAAGATTATCAACCACATGGTATCCGCAGATTCTGGAGAGATCCGTTTGGGATCCAAGGTTCAGATTGGATATTACGATCAGGAACATCAGGTTCTTCACATGGATAAAACCGTTTTTGAAGAAATCCAGGATGCCTACCCGGATATGAACAATACCCAGGTGCGAAATTGTCTGGCTTCCTTTTTATTTACCGGAGACGATGTGTTTAAACGGATTGGCGACTTAAGCGGCGGCGAGCGGGGCCGGGTTTCTCTGGCCAAATTAATGCTGTCAGAAGCCAATTTTCTGATTCTGGATGAGCCAACCAACCATTTGGATATTACTTCCAAAGAAATTTTGGAGGATGCCTTAAACCGGTATACCGGAACGGTTCTCTATGTATCCCACGACCGGTATTTTATCAATCGGACCGCCACCCGCATTTTAGAACTAACCGGACAGAACTTTTTAAATTACATTGGAAACTATGATTACTATCTGGAAAAGAAGGATGTCATCCAGGGCCTTCAGGCTGCAAACTCTAAGGCGCCTGTTTCTGGAACAGACCGGACTCCCTCTCCTTCCTCCTCTTTCGCTCCTTCTTCGGGAGTGATGGACTGGAAAGCACAAAAAGAAGAGCAGGCCCGCATCCGCAAACGTCAGAACGAGTTAAAACGTACGGAAGATGAAATCCAGAAGTTAGAAAGCCGGAATGAAGAAATCGACTCCCAACTGGTCAGGGAAGACATCTGCAGGGACGTAGCAAAGCTGGTGGAGCTCCACAAAGAGAAAGAATCATTAGAAGAACGTCTTTCCATTCTTTATGAAACCTGGGAATCTCTGGCTTTAGAGGAGGAATAAATGAAATACACGAAACTTCAGCGGCGCCTGGCTTTGGCAGGCGCCATCCTGCTGGTTCTTTTATATGGGGCAACACTGGTTTTTGCCTTTATGGACAGTCCGCTGGCCCCCAATCTCTTAGGGGCCTCCATTTTTCTCACCATTGTCATCCCCATCACCCTGTATGCGTTTATTTTAATTACCAAAATGACAAAACGCAAATAGAGATGGGAAAACCTTACCGCAAAATGATATCCTCCCGGCCCGGACCGTTAGAAACCATTGTGACTGGTACGTTTAGTTCCTGCTCAATAAATTCAATGTATCTGCGGCAGTTTGGGGGCAGTTTGTCATATTCCCGGATCCCGCGGATGTCGCACTTCCATCCAGGCAAAGCTGTATAAACTGGCTTTGCCTTTTTTAACTGTACCGTAGCAGGAAAATCTTTTGTTACCTTTCCATCGATCTCATATCCGGTACAGATCAAAATCTCATCCAGGTACCCAAGCACATCCAAGACAGTCAGGGCTATCTCGGTTGCGCCCTGAATACGACAGCCGTATCGGCTTGCCACTGCGTCAAACCATCCCATTCTTCTTGGACGGCCTGTCGTAGCGCCGTATTCTCCGCCGTCTCCGCCTCTCCTTCGCAGTTCGTCGGCCTCTTTTCCGAAAATCTCACTAACAAAATCTCCAGCCCCTACAGCACTGGAATAGGCTTTTACCACTGCTGTAATCTTTTTAATCTCATAAGGCGGGATTCCGGCGCCAATAGCTCCGTAGGCCGCCAGGGTGGAGGAAGAAGTAACCATTGGGTAAATTCCATGATCCGGATCCTTTAAAGAGCCAAGCTGTCCCTCCAGCAAAATATTTTTCCCTTCCTGAAGAGCATCATACAAATATTTGGACACATCACAGACATAAGGCTCTGCCATATCACGGTATTCTAACAGCGTATCCATAAGTTCATCCGGAGACAGTAACGGCTTGTGATACAAATGCTCCAGCAAAACATTTTTCGTCTCGCAGACCCGGACTACCTTTTCTCTTAAACTTTCTTCATCGTCAAAGAGTTCGCTGACCTGAAACCCGATCTTTGCATATTTATCAGAGTAAAAGGGCGCAATTCCGGACTTTGTGGAACCAAAAGACTTTCCCGCCAGTCTCTCCTCTTCGTATTCATCAAATAAAATGTGGTAAGGCATTAAAAGCTGCGCCCGGTTGGAAATCCGTATTTTGGGACTTGGAACGCCTTTTTCCTCCAGGGAACGGATTTCTTTGAATAAATAGGGAATATTTAATGCAACACCATTTCCAATGACGCTGGTTGTGTGATCATAAAACACACCGGATGGAAGCAGGTGCAGCGCAAATTTTCCATAATGATTGATAATCGTATGTCCTGCATTGCTACCTCCCTGAAAGCGGACAATAATATCCGATTCTTTTGCCAGCATATCTGTGATCTTGCCTTTTCCCTCATCTCCCCAGTTTGCTCCTACAATGGCACGTACCATATATTTCCTCCTTCTTAAGCTGCTATACGGTAATCTCTGTCTGGATTCCCAGCAGTTCTTTGTTTTCTTTTAATATAGGATCAATCACTTCTTTTAAAAACTCTTCCACCTGATTCGGCGCCCTGCCCACATATTTCTTCGGATCCATGGCTGTCTGCAGTTCTTCCATAGTCAGGCCAAAGGCCGGGTCTGCTGCAATCTGTTCCAATAAAGAATTGTCTTCTCCCAACACCTTTATCCGATACCCGGCTTCCATGGAAAGGGTGCGGATTTTCTCGTGAAGTTCCTGCCGATCGCCTCCCGCTTTTACTCCATCCATCATAATATTTTCCGTTGCCATAAAGGGGAGCTCCGCCATCACATGTTTTTCAATGACCTTTTCATAAACCACCAGTCCATCAGCCACATTTAAGTACAAATCCAGAATCCCATCCACTGCCAGAAATCCTTCAGGAATACTCAACCGCTTATTGGCAGAGTCATCCAGTGTGCGCTCAAACCACTGGGTCGATGCTACCAGCATGGGATTTACCATATCCGCCATCACATAATTGGCCAGGGACGCTATTCGCTCGCACCGCATTGGATTGCGTTTGTAGGCCATGGCGGAAGAACCGATCTGATTTTTTTCAAAAGGCTCTTCTACTTCTTTTAAGTGCTGGAGCAGGCGAATATCATTGGAAAACTTGTGAGCACTCTGGGCAATGCCGGCCAGTACGCTTACAATCCGGCTGTCCACTTTTCTGGAATACGTTTGTCCGGATACCGGATAGCACCCGGAAAATCCCATCTTTTCTGCGATCTTTTCATCCAGAATGCGGCATTTTTCATGATCCCCGTCAAACAGCTCTAAAAAGCTTGCCTGGGTTCCGGTCGTACCCTTGGATCCCAAAAGCCGCATAGAATTAATCAGATACTCTACATCATCCAAATCCATTTTTAAATCCATCATCCACAAAGTTGCTCGTTTTCCCACTGTGGTAGGCTGAGCCGGCTGAAAATGGGTAAATGCCAGGGTCGGCAGATCTTTGTAGGTTTCTGCAAATTTCGCCAGCTTAGAAATCGTGTTAATCAGTTTTGCGCGCACCAGTCTTAACGCTTCTGTCATAATCACCAGATCGGTATTGTCCCCTACATAGCAGGACGTAGCGCCTAAATGAATAATTCCCCTAGCTTTCGGACACTGGACACCATAGGCATATACATGGGCCATGACATCATGACGGACGATTTTCTCCCTCTCCTCTGCCACATCATAATTAATATCTTCTGCGTGAGCTTTTAATTCCTCTATCTGCTCTTCTGTAATAGGCAGTCCCAGTTCCTTTTCCGCTTCTGCAAGAGCAATCCACAGCTTTCTCCATGTAGAAAATTTTTTATCCGGCGAAAAAATATACTGCATTTTTCTGCTTGCATACCTTCCAGACAACGGACTCTCATATCGTTCTCTCATATCCGGCTTCTCCTTTTAATCATTTTTTTCCTGGTAAATCTCAATCCCATCCGAGTGGAAGCGGATTCCCCAGCTAGTCCCTCTGTGCTTTATCTCCCATTCCTGTTTTTCAGAAGTCTCCTGCAATACCTGAATCCCTAAAATATGTAGAAAAGCATCAGGATTTTCCATAACTTCCCCAGCCCCGTATAAAAGTCCTGCAGCCGCAAGTACAACAATGATTCTGCGAACCGCTGCACCTCCTTTTGAGGTTCGGTTTTTTCTGAAATATTGTCTGCGCCACTGCTGTTTCTGACGTTTATACCATGGCATTTTTACCTGTCTGCAAAACAGCTTTGTCCCCCTTGTCATAATCCTCCTTGTACACCTTACCCCCTTTTTTCTCCTGCTGCAGCATTTCCCTGCCAAAAAAATCAAAGAGACTGTCCCTGAAACCAATGTCTCAGAGATAGCCCCTTTGCTCATCTCAAACATCTTATCGTCCGGCAGAAGTCTCCGCTGCTGAAGAAGCATGTGTGCCTTCCACTGCCCGCTCCACATCCTGGACTCCTTCTTCAATTCCATTGCCTACATCATTGAGCAAACCGTCAATCACGCCAGTAGATTCCTTTGCCCTGTCCGCACCTGTTCCGGTCTCATCCATTGCTGCGGATGATTTTTCCGTAGAATTTTCCATTCCCCTACTGCTTTCAGTGGCCGTTGCAGCAGATTGGGAAGGAGCGGATGTAGTTCCTTTTGTTCCATTGTTACTGCGGCCGCAGGCGCTGATACCAATCATCATAAGGACGCACAAAAGCGCCAGACAGCCATATCTGATTTTTTTCATAATCCTATCTCCTTTCGCTTTCTGACCTTAGTATGTGCAAAAGAAGAAGTTTCATAATGGAAGTTTCAGGAAATTTTAAAAATTTCTGTTCATTCGATTACATCGCTCATGCTGTAAAGTCCTGCCGGCTTATCTGCCAAAAACTTTGCAGCCGCCAGCGCTCCTTTAGCAAAAATAGCCTTGGAATAAGCTGTATGGCTGATGGTAATCACTTCATCTGTACCTGCAAAAATTACATCATGTTCTCCTACAATGGTGCCGCCCCGCACAGAAGAAATACCGATTTCTCTGGGATCCCTCTTTTCGCGGCTGTGGCTCCGGTCAAATACATTGTGATATGCCTGATCCATTGCCTGATTTAAAGCATCTGCCAGCGCAAGCGCTGTCCCGCTGGGTGCATCCTTTTTTTGATTGTGGTGTTTTTCCACAATCTCCATATCAAAACCAGCTTCTGTCAAAACCTTTGCCGCCTCTGCCACTAATTTTAAAAGCAGATTGATCCCCAGCGACATATTGGCAGACCAGAGTATGGGAGCAAATTTTGCTGCTTCTGCCACTCTCTTTTTCTGACTTTCACTTAAACCTGTGGTGCAAAGCACAACCGGCATCTTTTTTTCTTCGCAGAAATTCAGCAGTTCGTCTACTGCAGGCGCTGCAGAAAAATCTACAATCACATCTGCCTGGCCATTCCAGTCTTTTAAAGAGGAAAACACTGGATAAGTATACGGGACTTTGCCCATTCTGTCAATACCTGCTGCAATCTCAATTCCATCCTCTTGTGCAGCCATGGATGCAATCACTCTTCCCATGGCCCCGCAGCATCCATGAATCGCTATTTTTATCATAATACCCCATAATCCTCCATTGCTTTTCTAAGAACTGCCTGATGCTCTTTTTCCATCTCTGTCAGCGGAAGACGCAGCGGTCCAGCTTCCATGCCCATCATGTTTAGGGCTGCTTTTACTGGAATAGGATTGACTTCGGAAAACAGGCTGTTAATTAGCGGAATGGCTTCTAACTGCATTCTGGCGCTGTTCTTTACATCCCCTGCAAAGTAAGAAGCGCAGATCTCATGAGTCTGTCTGGGCGCTATGTTAGATAAAACGGAAATTACGCCTTTTCCGCCCAGAGACAAAAGCGGAACAATCTGATCATCATTGCCGGAATACAAATCCACACACCCATCCGCCTGATTCATCAGAGACGCAATCGCAGAAAAATTGCCGCTGGCCTCTTTTATTCCTACAATGTTTTCTACATTTTTGCAAAGGGACACCACTGTCTCCGGCTGGATATTGACACCAGTCCTCCCCGGAATATTATATAGTAAAATCGGGATATGGACAGCATCAGCAATGGTTGTAAAATGAGCAATCAGTCCTTTCTGAGTGGCTTTGTTGTAGTAAGGAGTCACTAATAAAAGCCCATCGGCCCCTGCTGTTTCCGCTTCCTGTGACAGATAAACTGCTGTTTCCGTCCAGTTGGAACCACTGCCTGCAATCACAGGGATTCTGTGATTGACCGTCTGACACACAAACCGAATGGTCTCAATGTGCTCTTCATGAGTCATGGCAGAAGCTTCTCCAGTCGTGCCGCAGACAACAATGGCATCTGTACCTCCCTCAATCTGAAACTCCACCAGCCTTTTTAAGCTCTCAAAATCAATGCTTCCATCTGCCTTCATAGGAGTTGCCAGCGCTACGCCTGCTCCTTCAAAAATTGACATACGTCTTCCTCCTTTTGATGAAAAAAGAGCCAACCAGCGGTCGGCCCCAAAATACAAAATCATTCTCTGTTTTGTCTTTTCGTAGCTCCCCATCCGCCTGCGGATGACAGTCGCAGAACTCTTAATCCTGCGCCCAGGGTGAATGGTCCGGAATCCACTCCTCCTTCGGCGTCTTTCCCTTTCTCTGCCCTCTCCTGCTTCCGACGCATCCGACAGACTACTCTTGATTGACGCAACCTCTACTTAGTTTTCTTTGCATTTATACTATCATCATTCTATACCCTTGTCAATGGCACACTGCTTAAAATTTTGTAAATCTCCACTTCAGCTGTTCCCGAAGTCCTTCTAACTCTGCATCGTCCATCTTTCCCTCATCCTCTTTATGGGACAGTTGAAAATGATCTTTGCACTTATGATCTATCGCCCAGACAAACGCTGTCAGCAGAATATAAATGCCAAACAGAAGGCGCACCCAGATGTCGTCTCTCATTCCTTTGCAGAAAGGAACCAGCCACAATGCCAAAAGAAATCCGATTCCAGCCAGGGTCATCAGGTATTTTATCAGTTTCAGTTTAGAAAATTTTTTCATGGACACCTCTTCTCAAATTATCGCATCAATCAGGGATTCCATCCATCTTTTCCTGAAAGAACAGCTTCTTTGGAATACTGTTCTGCCTCCTGATTTGTCAGACTTTGCACCCAATTCGGGCGATATTCCATACCTGATCCAGCTCCAAAATTTTGATACTCTGCAAACAATACAGTTTCTCTGGCATCAATCTTCTCCCAGTCATGCCATCCTTCTTTACAAATATGACCGCCAAGTTCACTGTTTAAAATCACTGTTTTGGCATATTCTCTCCACGGACGTCCCAAATAAACAGTTTTAGACGGACAGTTGCTGGTAAAACGGCAGTTATAAAATACATAGCCGTATTCCTGACCTTTCGGCGTTGAGGCAGCGGTTACATAGCCATTAATCTCCTGCCCGGTATTTACCGAATACAATTCACAGTTCTCAAAGTAAGCCGTTGCGCTGCCAAAAATAAAGTCTACCTCTCCCTGAATCAGACAGTTTCTGTAATACTGGCGGCCATTGATTCTGGGAGCATGTTGTTTTGGACCGATGAACCCGTCTTTTTCGATTTCTTTTGGCGGAAGAGGACCGGTAAATAATGTGTCCTGATTGCCTAAAATCCGGCAGTCCTCAAACATAAGCCTGTCACCATCTGCATATAGCGCCAAAGCCTGCCCCATATCCTGACCTAAGCCTGCACTGTTTTCAATTGTCAGGCCTTTAAAGCAGACATCATGCGTATCAATAAACACTGTGTAGGTCCTAAATGTTCCCCGTTTCCTGCCGTCTTCCATCTTCATTTTTGCATACAGACCACCAGTAATGATCGTCTGTTCTGCATCTTCTCCCTCTAAAATCAGATAAGGAGAATGAATCTCTACCTGCTCGTCATAGATTCCCTTTTTTATGTATATAACCGTCCGCTCTTTATTATCAGGAGGAATTTTTGATACTGCCTCTGCCACAGAAACTGCATCTTTGCTCCCGTCTTTTGCAACAATCAACCTGTTCATTATTTCACATTTTCCAGCCGGACAACAGCATCTGCCTCTGTTTTCAACTCTTCCGGAAGTATGGTCCCGGTAAGAACCAGATCCATACTTTCCTCTCTTACAGACAAGAGTTTTTGGACCTCTTCCAGAGGAACGATTTTCTGATCTACAAGTCCCAGCACCCCATCCAGAATCAGCACATCACACTCTCCGGTTGCCATAACCTTTTTGGCAAAATTCAGTCCATTCTGGATATTCATAAATTCTCTGCTTTTTGCTTCTTCACTCAGTCTGGAAAAAGATTCTGCCGACTTTTCAAAACGGAAAACCTGCAGTTCCGGCTCCAGCCGGTTATATACTGCCATCTGCTCTGCATCCAGGCTGCCCTGCAGAAACTGAATCATCACTGCCGTCCTGCCATTTGCAACTGCGCTCAGTCCTTTTCCTAATGCCATGGCAGTTTTGCCTTTTCCAGGGCCATAGATGATTTGCATGTATCCCTTATACATCTTATGTCACCTCGTATTCTCACGCATCTCTCCCTTGATGCAGTTTGACTAATAATATCACAGTTTTTAAGTAAATGCAAGAATGGACTTACTCAGCTACTTCCAATTTGCTGATGGAAACTTCATACGCCACCCGCTTTTCGCATTGGGTTTCACTAATCTTTTTTGTATATTCCCGACTCTGGACCCGGCCCCATATCTGAACTCTGGCGCCCACCTCAAATCCGGAAGCATATCTTGCATTTCGGCCCCAGGCAATGCAGGGAATATAATCGGATTTGCCGTATGGACGGTTGACCGCCAAAAGCAGGTCTGCAATTTCTCTGCCGAGAGGCGTTTTTCTGTATACGGGGAGTTTGCAGATATAGCCGTCTAAAAAAATCTGGTTGGTCTTGGTATAATCCGTAAATTCTTCCATAAAACGAATTTCCCTCACGAATATGGACAGCACCAGGCGGTTCTTCACCCCTTCATGGCGGTTGTAGGAACGAAACTGGCCAACTGCCTCCACCGTACAGCCCCGGTAATCCTTTTCCACGTCCAGCAGGCGTTCAGAAACCATCAGAGGTACAATATCCGCCTGCTCGCTAAGCCGGTTTACAGACAAATCCACCATGTAAAATCCTTCTCCAAACACCTCATGGCTGAAGGTAAAACCGGATACAATCGTTCCAATTACACTGACCTTGTTGTTTTCAATTACTTTTTCTGACATAGTATTTCTCCTCTTCTCTCCCAAGATTTTACTTGTAACAAACGTTACATTGACTTATCGCACATAGTAAATTTATGTGGAAAAGAATAGGTTTATGAGGAAATAGAAAAAGAATCCCGAAGAACTTATCGACAGGATTCTTTTTTTATATTGATATTTTCGCTTATTTCCCCTGATTAAGGCGATAATTGTTTTATTTTGTATGCTGAGAGGGGATTTGCAGCCTTTACTTTTTAAAAGACGCTCTCTTTCTCTGCATAGGGTCCAGAATCTTTTTACGAATCCGAAGGCTCTTAGGCGTAATCTCCAACAGTTCATCGGTATCAATAAATTCCAGACACTGCTCCAGACTCATTACTTTGGGCGGCGTCAGGCGCAGGGCCTCATCTGCACTGGAGGATCGGGTATTGGTCAGCTTTTTGGTCTTGCATACATTAATCTCAATGTCTTCTGCCTTTGGATTCTGACCTACTACCATGCCGGAATAAACCTTTTCTCCGGGTCCGATAAACAATACGCCTCTTTCCTGAGCATTGTAAAGTCCGTAAGTAATGGCTTCTCCTGCTTCAAATGCAATCAGAGAGCCTGTAGGACGATAGGTCAGATCTCCCTTATAAGGCCCGTATCCGTCAAAGGTGGTATTTAAGATACCGTTCCCCTTGGTATCCGTCATAAATTCCCCTCTGTATCCAATCAATCCTCTGGATGGAATGGAAAATTCCAGTCTGGTATAACCGCCGGAAACCGGACTCATCCCCTGAAGTTCTCCCTTTCTGGATGTCAGTTTCTGGATAACAGCGCCGGTAAATTCCTCCGGAACATCTACATATGCAATCTCCATAGGTTCCTGCTTCTGGCCTCTTTCATTATATTTATAAATAACCTCCGCCTTGCTCACTGCAAACTCAAAGTTCTCTCTGCGCATATTTTCAATCAGGACAGACAGGTGCAGTTCTCCTCTTCCGGAAACCTTAAAGCAGTCTGCAGAATCCGTTTCTTCCACCCGAAGGCTGACATCTGTATTTAATTCCCGGAACAAGCGCTCTCTGATATGGCGGGAGGTAATGTACTTTCCCTCCTGACCGGCCAGGGGACTGTCATTGACCATAAAGTACATGGAGATAGTAGGTTCGGAAATCTTCTGGAATGGAATGGGATCCGGAGTATCTACGGCACAGATAGTATCGCCGATGTGAATATCCGGAATGCCGGAAATTGCCACAATCGATCCCACATTGGCCTCTTTTACCTCTACACGGTTTAAACCGTCAAACTCGTACAGCTTGCCGATTTTAATCTTTTTAAACTTATCCGGATCGTGGTGGTTGACCAGAACGCACTCCTGATTGATGCGAAGTACGCCGTTGTCTACTTTGCCCACACCGATTCTGCCTACATATTCATTGTAATCAATGGTGCTGATTAAGGTCTGAAGAGGTGCTTCCGGGTCGCCTTCCGGAGCCGGGATATAGTCGATAATCGTCTCAAACAGAGGGGTCATGTCTGCATTTTCATCTTCTAAGTTTCTTTTTGCGTAACCGTCTCTTGCAGATGCAAAAATAAAGGGACACTCTAACTGTTCGTCCGATGCATCCAGATCCATAAACAGCTCTAAAATCTCATCAATTACTTCGTCTGGCCTTGCCTCCGGGCGGTCAATCTTATTGATGCACACAATAACGGATAAATCCAGTTCCAGCGCCTTTTTAAGTACAAACTTTGTCTGAGGCATAGCCCCTTCATAGGCATCTACTACTAAGATAACACCGTTTACCATCTTTAAAACACGCTCAACCTCACCGCCAAAATCTGCGTGGCCTGGAGTATCGATAATGTTAATCTTGGTTCCCTTATACGTCACTGCCGTATTTTTTGAAAGGATGGTAATTCCTCTCTCTCTTTCAATATCATTGGAGTCCATAACACGCTCTGCCACTTCCTGGTTCTCTCTGAAAATACCGCTCTGTCTTAATAAATTATCAACCAGTGTGGTTTTCCCATGGTCTACGTGAGCGATAATCGCAATATTTCTAACATCTTCTCTCTTGGTTTTCATACATTTACTTCCTTAATATATATTGAACTGCTTTCTGTCACAGTTACCCAGTATAGCATCCGTTTTTTGGGATTGCAAGGTATTTTCTCAAGGTTTTAGGGAATTTCCTCAAAAATCACCATTTCCTTTTCCAGATTGCCGTAGTAGAGAAGGGCCAACGTTTCCATCACTGCTTTCCCATTGGTTCCTTCTGTCAAAGCCGATTCAAAAGAAGGAACTTCTTCCAGCGGAACTAAAAAAGTAATCACAACCTTATCGCTGTATTGGGTATCCAGGGCAGCGATATTTCTCTCCGCCGCAATATACTGGATCTTTCCCAGCCCGTTGTAATCTGTATTTACCTGAATCTTTTTTGCCAGCTTTTTTTCTACGATTACGCTTTTTTTCAGTCCTTCTTTTGCCGCTCCCGAATAGGCCCTTACAAGTCCTCCTGTCCCCAGGAGCACGCCGCCGAAATATCTGGTCACAACCACACAGAGATTGGTTACCCCGGCTCCGGTCAATACATCCAACATCGGCTTTCCTGCAGTCTGGCTGGGTTCCCCGTCATCACTGCACCTCTTTTTTTCTCCACGTTCTCCAATCACATACGCCCAGCAATTATGTCTGGCATCCCAGTATTTTTTCCGCATTTCCTCTACAAAAGCAAGGGCTTCTTCCTCGTTTTCCACTGGGCAGGTGGTGGCAATAAACCTGGATTTTTTCTCTGTCAGTTCTCCGCTTCCCCCTTTATACAGGATTAAATATGACAATGGCAGCTTATCTGCCTGGCTGGTTTCTCCCATACTTCTTCCCTCCGTTCTTTCTGCAGACAGTATACCAGAGAGTTCCTTAAGGAACAATACCTATGAATCTTAAGTTGAATTAATTGGGATATTTTGCTATAATGTACCGGTAAAGGAGGATTTCCATGAACTCTAATAATTACGGCAGAAAGGCCACTGAGCAAAATCTGAAGGCTGTCCGTTCCAAATCCCAGAAGTACAAAACCAGGATGATTCAGTTTATTTCCCGGATGCTTTTAATCTTCTGTCTGGTGATTGGCGTCACAGGCGTCAGCGCAGGTTTTGGCATGGTAAAAGGCATTATTGACAATGCCCCTGAAATTGATCCCAACAGCTTTGGGCCCAGCGGCTTTGCCACCAAGGTTTATGACAGCGCAGGCAATCTGACTGATACTCTGGTTATGGAAGGTTCCAACCGGGAGGCGGCCACTTACGAGGAGCTTCCTCAAGATCTGATTGATGCTTTCGTTGCCATTGAAGATTCCCGTTTCTGGGAACACAACGGAATTGACATCCGTTCTATCCTGCGCGCTGCAGTAGGCGTGCTGACCAATGACAACAGAGGCGGCGGTTCTACTCTGACCCAGCAGCTGATTAAGAACAACGTATTCAAGGGCGGAAATGAGTCCACTTTTGCCGCAAAGATGGAACGAAAGCTGCAGGAACAGTATCTGGCTGTCCAGTTGGAAAAGGCCCTGGGCCCTGATAAGACCAAGGCAAAACAAAAGATTATTACTGATTATTTAAATACAATCAATTTAGGCAGCAATACTCTGGGTGTAAAAGTCGCCGCCAGGCGATATTTTAATAAGGAAGTATCCGATTTGACGCTGTCTGAATGTACAGTGCTTGCCGGTATTACCCAAAAACCTACGTATTATAATCCTATCACCAACCCGGAGCACAATGCAGAAAAGAGGAAAGTCATTCTTCAGTACATGAAGGATCAGGGGTATATCACTGCATATGAGCAGGAGCAGGCACTGGCAGACAATGTATACGACCGAATCCAGCAGGTCAACAATACTGTAGTGGCCACTCAGGAAACCACAATGTACAGTTATTTTACAGATGAACTGACCGAGCAGGTTCAGAAAACACTGATGGAAAAGCTGGGTTATTCCGAAAGCCAGGCGTATAATCTTCTTTATGGCGGCGGTCTGAGCATTTTCACCACACAGGACCCCCATATTCAGGCCATTGTCGATGAAGAAATCAACAATCCTGCAAATTATTCTGTGGCCAAATATTCTGTGGAATACCGCCTTTCCGTTACCCATGCCAATGGGGAAACCGAGCACTATTCAGAAGAAACTCTAAAGAAATACCACAAAGAGGTTCTGCGTGACAACTATACAGGACTGTATGCAACAGAAGAAGAGGCCGCCAATGATGTAGCGCAGTTTAAAGCGTATATTCTTCAGGAAGGCGATGAAATCCTGGGCGAGCGGATGCAGACTACTCTTCAGCCCCAGGCTTCCTTTGTAATCATGGATCAGGCTACCGGTCAGGTAAAGGCAATCAGCGGAGGCCGGGGTGAAAAAACCGCCAGCCTTACCTTAAACCGCGCTACCAATACTCTGCGCCAGCCCGGATCTACGTTCAAAGTCATCACCGCATTTGCTCCAGCTCTGGACGCATGCGGAGCGACTCTGGGAACGGTTTACTATGATACCCCTTATACCCTTGGCACAAAGACGTTTAAAAACTGGTACAGCCAGGGCAAGTATCAGGGATATGCCAACATCCGCAGCGGTATTATCTTCTCCATGAACATTGTGGCAGTGCGGTGTCTGGTAGAGACCGTTACTCCTCAGCTGGGCGTGGAATATGCCAAAAACCTGGGCATCACCTCCCTGACTTCCAATGATTTAAATCCGGCGACTGCTTTAGGCGGCATTACTGACGGCGTCTCCAACCTGGAACTGACAGCTGCTTATGCTGCGATTGCCAATGGAGGCGTCTACACCGAGCCGATTTTCTTTACCAAGATTCTCGATCACAATGGAAAAGTGCTGTTGGACAACACACCGGAAACTCACAGGGCATTAAAAGACTCCACAGCTTTTCTGCTGACAGATGCCATGGCAGATTCTCTCCGGACTGTGAGCAGTTTTGCAAGAGCCGGGGCCAGTATTTCTTCTACCAGCACCCGCGCAAGACTTTCCGGAATGTCGGCAGCGGGCAAAAGCGGCACTACCTCTTCCAACAACGATATCTGGTTTGTTGGATACACGCCTTACTACACCGCCGGTATTTGGGGCGGCTGCGACAATAACCAGTCCCTTAGCAGCAATGGTGGCACCAGTTTCCACAAAGATATCTGGCGCAAGATTATGGACCGCGTCCACGAAGGTTTATCCGATCCCGGATTTGCGGTTCCGGACAGCGTAGAGACTGCTCAAATCTGCCGAAAGTCAGGCAAACTGGCTGTCAATGGAGTGTGTACCGGTGATCCAAGAGGCAATGCCGTATATACGGAATACTTTGCCAAAGGAACTGTTCCCACAGAGGTCTGCGACAAACATGTAGTTGTGACGGTCTGCTCTGCTTCAGGACGGAAACCCACTGAATTCTGTCCGGCCCGGCAGTCCAGAGTATGTATGGCTCTGCCCCAGGATGAAGAAGGCAGCACAGATGATTCTGCTTTTGGAATTCCCGGCTACTGCAACATCCACAACGGAGTCAATACAATTCTTCCTCCAGTCAATCCGGATGGGACCGTTCCTGTAGAACCGTCTACAGAATCTCCCGGCACAGTTGCCCCCATCGGCCCCGGATATGTTCAGACAAACCCGGTCATTATTGGCACCATGCCAAGTGAATATGGCCCTGGAGTAAATTAGCGATTGTGTTCCTATGCAGTCAAGACCACTGGCTTAGCCAGTGGCTTGTTCTGCCCCTATAAGGGGCTGTTACCTGCTTGCGCCCGGAAGGCGCACTGAAAGTCTGCCAACTGCACCACATTCTCAGCTGCCTTAAAAGGGCATATCAGTGCTTTTTCCTTCCGGAGCAGCCCTAAAAGGGGCTTGCTGGTTTGCTTTGACTTCCTACCACCTCTCCAAGAGGTTTTTTTCCTGTTTTTCTTTACCGGCTCACCCTTGAACGGGTCGAGATACTCTACAAATGACATCTGATCGTATTCTAAATCCTCTTTTATTTGATTCTGTATATACGCTTTGATTACTGCAGTATTTTTTCCGACTGTATCCACGTAATAGCCACGACACCAGAAATGTCGATTTCCATACTTGTATTTTAAGCATACATTCTGCTTCGATAATCTCTATTCCTTTTCTTCGACATAATGTGCCTAATATTTGTCCTATATCTGCTTTAATATCCTTATAGATTACCTGTCGACGATATTTTGGTACAAAAACCAGATGATACTTTCATTCCCATTTTGTATGAGCTAAACTATTGTTGTCCATTTTGGACCTCCTATGCTTTTATATTTGTGGTTTACAGACTTACTTTTATCTAGTATAGGAGTACTTTAATCTAAAGAACTGCCCTCCCCCTGCATAGCAGGGGGGTTATTTTTACTATGACACAATTAAAAAACCTGTCAGGAGGCAGATAAACATTATCTCCTCTGACAAGTTTTGTTACAGTAGCTTTCAATTATTCTCATATTTCTTATATAAAATGGCTCTTTTCATCAGTCATTCCAATCCATCTCAATCTTATCAACTCCATAATATCTTGCTAAAATCACATTTCCCCAATAATCAGAAAATGGAGATAGGTCCCCATCACTAATTTTGTCTGAATAGCAGGTATACTTCGTATAGCCATATATAATAGGTAATTTTAATTCAGTCCTCCCTTCTGCCTTCTGTGCTTGAGCCAAATATTCCCGTTCTACATTTGCTGTATATGTTCTTCTAACATAAACCAAAGCATTGCCATATGTAAAGAAAAAGCATAATCCCATTGCCACAAATAAATAACGTGCTATTTTGTTTTTTCCAAAATTTTTTTCTTTAATATTGTGATACAGCATAGCTACTAAAATACAGGCCATAACCAATGGTCCACTCCATACCCTTCCTACAAATACAGGTACTGCGACCATAGAATATAGAGAAATTAAAACCCCACATAAGTAAATATAAAATAATCGGTTTAATCGTTCACCAATGCAGTATAATAAAATAGCAACCATAATAAGCAATATAAAATACGACCATATATCCATACTAATATGTACTGTTCGTATCAATACTTCCTTTATCCCGGCCATTCCGCCTGCAGCACTTAAGCGATTTTGCTGGGCAGGAGATGTTAACATCAGTATCATCCCTACTATTGATCCTAAAAATCCCGCAATTTTCCAAACTACTACTTTATGACTGCTGAACCAATCATTGACCAAAAAAAGCACTATCATGGCTATCATAGCTATCCCAGTATTTTCATTTGTCCAACCTGACGCAATGCCAAAGCTAAACATTGCTGCCGCCTTTATAGCCTCCATACCAACTCCCATCTTCTTTTCTTTCTTCTCTCTTCCATATATATAGCGATATGGTACCAAAAACAGCAGAATAATCAAAATTCCCCATAGATAATTTGATGCTCCAGTTGTCCATAAAAAGCTTTGTCCAAATTCCGGCGCGCAACTCCATATCAAAAAGAATATGAGGACAATTGCTTCGGCATTAATCTTTTTCCAACTTCCGCACGCATGAAACTCAATTAATAGGATAATCGCCATAAAGCCACATGTATTAATTACATCAAAAACAATAGGGGGGAATATTAGAAATAACTGTGCTAAAAAATGAAGGACTATCCGGCCATTCATACTTTCGTAGTGCGCTACCATAGAAGGAACTATGTCACGAATATTTGTAATGCGTTCTCCTAAAGCAAATGAATACATATAATTATAATCATCTGCATAATATGGAGTATAATAATTCAAAAGAAATATGCTCAATATTATGATTGCAACTATAATTTCTCTTTTCATACATTTTAATCTACCAAACTGATACTTCATTCTTCCAGCCTCCGGATGAAATAGTATCCCAAAAGCCATATAAGCTATGACTTTTAGGATTTTTATTCTCATGTTTTTCATGATACCATCAACTTGGCCGGTTTGCAAGTTTGAATCGTTTTCTATTTCATTTTAGAATTAAATATCAAAGAGCCTAGATATCCAAATACCATTGCCCCGCAGATTCCTGCTGAACTGGCTGTCAGCCCGCCTTTAAAAATCCCCAGCAGTCCCTCTGTCTCAATGCCTTCTTTTACTCCTTTCCACAGGGTATTGCCAAATCCCAAAAGAGGAACTCCGGCTCCCTGACCGGCCCAGTCCAAAAACGGCTGATATACTCCGATAAACCCCAGCACCGTTCCGCTTACTACCAGCATTACCATGATTCTTCCCGGCATCAGTTTGGTTTTGTCCATCAAAATCTGCACCAGAGCGCAGATAACCCCACCTACCAGAAAAGCTTTGATGTAATCCATGTTTCTATATCCTTTCTCTTAGATTTCCCGATGTTCGATTACCACTCCATGGGCAATTCCCGGTACGCTCTGTCCCTCATTAAAACTGACGGTTGACAGCAATGCTCCAGTAGGTACAAACAAAACCCGTTTCCAGACTCCCTCCCGGATTCTGGGCAGTATATACGAGCAAAATGTAACTGCAGAACAGCCGCACCCGCTTCCCCCTGCATGGGTGTCCTGAACGCCTGGGTCAAAAATCTCAATTCCGCAGTCCATATGCACTTTCTCTAAATCATGGCCTTTTTCCTTCATAAAATCCAAAAGAATTTTTCTTCCTACTGTGCCCAAATCCCCGGTAATAATCTTGTCATACCAGGTCTCATCTGTCTGAAAATCCTGGAAATTCTGGTTAATAACAGAAAACGCTGCAGGCGCCATGGCTGCCCCCATATTCATAGAGTCTTTAATCCCCAAATCCACTATTTTTCCAGTCGTAACTCCTGTGATCACTGCCTGACCTTTTCCTGTTTTCCCTTTGCAATTTTTCGTGCAAGTTCCTGCCATCTTTGCTTTTCCTGACTGCAAAATCACTGCTCCGCAGCCAGTTACTGTCCAGGTCGCCGCATAAGGCCGCTGGTTTCCATACCCCAGCGGAAAACGAAACTGTTTTTCTGCAGTGGCAAAATGGCTGGATGCCACTGCAGCCACCCGATCTGCATATCCGGCTGCTGTCAGCATAGCTCCCAGACTCATGGCTTCCCCCATAGTAGAGCAGGCCCCATATAATCCAAACAGGGGGATTTCCAAATCCATCACACCAAAGGATGTGGCAATTAACTGCCCCAGCAGATCACCTCCCAGCAGATAACGGATATCTTTTTTCTGCAGTCCCGCCTTCAAAATCGCAGTCTCTACTGCTTCTTTCTGCATCCTGCTCTCTGCTTCTTCCCAGTTAGCTTTTCCAAACTTATCATCCTGTTCCACCCGGTCAAATAAGGGTCCTAACGGCCCTTCGCCTTCCTTTTTTCCTACAATACTCCCTCCGCTTAAAATAAGAGGCGGGCATTCAAATTGTACGCTTGCCTTTCCTGCCTGCATACAAATCTCCTTTCCAGTCCTTTTCAATTTTATTAACAGTTCCCTGTTGCTTTTTGTTAGTATGGCTGGATTTTACAGTTTATATTCAAAGCCGCCTTTCTGATACATCTGCTTTATCAGAAAAGCGGCTTAAAAACCTGATAATATCTTATCATTCTTATTCTTCTATTACAATTTCTGTTATAACCGGCATATTTACTGGTTTGTTCCAGGTGTCCGGGCCATAGGTTGGCCGGGAGGCAATTCTGTCCAACACATCAAAACCGGACACCAACTGTCCAAATGCCGCATAGCGGCCATCCAGCTTATGTGCATCCTGATGGACTACAAAAAACTGGGTTCCTGCCGTATCATAGCCGTCGTCCCTTGCCATAGACAGCGCCCCTCTTTTATGGGGAATGGGATTGGCGATTCCGTTTTCTGCAAACTCCCCTTTAATGTGCCAGTCACTGTCAGTCATAATATCGTTATCCGGAGAACCGGCCTGAATCACATAATCCTTTACAATCCGGCACCAGGCCAAACCATTATAAAAGCCGGATTGTACGGTATCTGCAAAATTTTTCACAGTAATCGGAGCAAGATCAGGGAACAGGTCAAAGACCATGTTCCCTAATCCTTCCGTTTTAATCGTACATTTCATAAGAAGTTCCTCTTAAAACGTTTTATTGATTATTATTTGCTGATGGAAGCATTCTTAAAGCACAGGTTGCCGTTAGACAGCATATAGTAACCCTTTACGTAATCTTTCATCAGGAAGTTGTTAGCCTTATAGTACAAGTTGATGAATGGATATTCATCCATTACCAGATCTTCTGCCTGTTTAATCAGTTCGACTGCCTTTGCCGGATCGGTCTCTGCCTTAATCTGCTCTACCATTGCATCGTATTCCGGATTGCTGTAGAAACTGTTGTTGTTGGCGTCGTCCGTTACTAACAGCGGCAAAAAGCTCATTGGATGGGTGTAGTCTGCACTCCAGCCCATTGCTGCTACTTCGTAGTTTCCTTTCTGGACATTCTCATAGAAAATTGCCCAGTCGTTGGAAGTAATCTCTACCTCAATGCCTAAATTGGTCTCTAACATCTCTGCCATTGCCTCTACTACTTTCTTGACCGTATCATCAGAATAGTAGGAAAGCTGTAAGGTTGGGAATCCTTCGCCGTCTGGATAGCCAGCTTCTGCTAAAGCGGCTTTTGCTGCCTCTGGATCTGCGTTTGGAGAAAGTCCTCTGTCAGAACGTCCTTCGGTAATGTCTGTTCCGTCTACTACGTAGCCTGGAGCTAAAAAGTTGTAGGCAGGAGCTGCATCTACCTGTACTACGTTGTCAATAATAGCCTGACGGTCAACAGCCAGGTTTAAAGCCTTTCTGACTAATGGGTTGTTATAAGGCTCTTTTTCACAGTTAATATTGTAGTAAACCGTACCGTAGTTTGGAACGGACTGGATGCCTGCGTTCTCTGCTTTTAATCTTGCATAGTCAGAAGATGGAATGTTGCGGATGCCGTCTACCTCGCCGGACTCATAAGCAGTCAATGCGGTAGAAGTATCTAAAATGTAACGCAGGGTAACCTTTTCCATGGTGACATTTTCTGCATCCCAGTAATTTTCATTCTTTTCCAGAACCATGCTTTCGCCCATGTTCATCTCTGCAATTTTGAACGGGCCGTTGCATACATAGGTTTCCGGAGATGCAGTCCACTGATCGCCGTTTGCTTCAATCGTTGCTTTCTGAACCGGATCAAATACCCACATGGTCAGAAGATCGATAAAGAACGAAGTCGGCTGGATCAAGGTAATTTCCAACGTCTGGGGATCCACTGCTTTTACGCCTAATTCTTCTGCGGTTGCCTCGCCTGCATAGTATTCTTTTGCATTTTTCACATATGCAGTCACAATGTCTACATATTGTCCCGCTGTCTCTGGATTTAATACACGCTGCAGGGCATATACATAGTCTTCTGCTGTCAGGTCAGTGCCGTCACTCCATTTTAAACCGTCTCTTAAATGGAAGGTATAGACGGTTCCGTCCTCGCTGATATCCCAGCTTTCTGCATTGCCCGGAACAACTGTACCGGTAGCATCATAAGTAACCAGTCCTTCAAAACAGTTGACTAAAAAAGTGGAAGCAAAGGAGTTGTTGGTAACGCCAGGATCAATACCGTCCGGCTCATTACTCAGCACAAATACCATTTCCTGTGCACCGTTTGCTTCTGTTTCTGCCTGAGCCGCCTCTGTCGTGGCTGCCTCTGTCGCTGCTTCTGTAGTCGGAGCTGCGATGGTCTGCGGCTGGGTCTCAGCATTTCCGCCTCCGCAGCCGGTTAAAACAGTGCTGCATACCAGCCCCAACGCCAATGCAAGACTTAGTTTCTTCTTCATAATCTCTCCTCCTTATTGAGATGAATATTGGAAAGGGTATAACCCTGAACCATTTCTGTAAACTAATATAGATGACAGGCTACCATATGGCCCGGCGCCGCCTCCTTAAATTCCGGAACTGCCTGGCTGCAAATTGGCTTTGCATAAGGACATCGGGTATGGAATCGGCATCCGGAAGGCGGATTAATCGGGCTTGGAATGTCGCCCTCAATACTGCTCTTTTCCTTCTCCCTGGCAAGCCTGGGATTTGCAATGGGAATACTTCCCAGAAGGCCTTTTGTATAGGGGTGAAGGGGATGGGAGTAAATCTCATCGGCTTCACAAACTTCCACTAATTGTCCTAAATACATGACGCCCACATCATCGGAGACATAACGCACCATGGACAAATCATGGGCAATAAACAGATAGGAAATTCCCTTTTCTTCCTGGAAATCTTTTAGTAAATTCACTACCTGGGCCTGGATGGAAACGTCCAGAGCAGAAATCGGCTCATCGCAGATTACCAGGTCCGGCTGCAGAATCAGCGCCCTTGCAATGCCGACTCTCTGTCTCTGCCCGCCGGAAAACTCATGGGCATAGCGGTTAGCGTGTTCTTTCGTAAGCCCTACCCGCTCCAGCATAGGATAGACCAGCTCGTTGGCATCTTCTTTTTTCTTTACAATATGATGGGCCATCAACGGCTCTGCAATAATATCCCTGACCGTCATTCTGGCGTTTAACGAAGCGTACGGATCCTGGAAAATCATCTGCATTTTCTTGCGGATAGGCTGCAGCTTTTTCTGGCTGTATCCGGTAATGTCTTCCCCGTCTAATATGATTTTTCCTGACGTAGGTTCATAAATACGGATAATCGTACGGGCACAGCTGGATTTGCCGCAGCCTGACTCTCCTACCAGTCCCAGGGTCTTTCCCCGTTCCAGACGGAAGCTGACGCCATCCACTGCATGAACCACCTGTTTTCCTGAACTTCCCACATTAAAATGTTTGGTCAGGTTGGAAACCTCCAATACAATCTGTGATTGACTCATAATCTTCTCTTCCTTTTTTACTGTTTTGCAAACGGATTGTGATCACTGGGCGCATCTTTATCCAAGAGCCAGCAGCGGGACCGGTGTCCTTCTCCCACTTCTGTAAAATCCGGACATTCGCTGGCGCAGATATTTCTGGCATATGGACAGCGGGGAGCAAACGGACAGCCCTTTGGCGGATTCGTCATATCCGGCGGAGAACCTGGAATCGGGGTCAGCCGCTTTTTCTTATCCTGACCAAGTCTTGGGATCGATTCCAAAAGTCCCAATGTATAGGGATGACTGGGATTTTCAAAAATATCGTCAATGGAAGCTTCTTCCATAATCAGACCGCCGTACATGACAATTACTCTGGTACACAGTTCTGCAACTACTCCTAAATCATGGGTGATAAACATAATGCTGGTTCCGAACTCTTTCTGCAGGCCCCGAAGCTGTTTTAAAATCTGGTCCTGTATGGTCACGTCTAACGCTGTCGTCGGTTCATCTGCAATCAGCAAATCCGGTTTGTTAGCCAGCGCCATAGCAATCATCACTCTTTGCCGCATACCGCCGGAAAACTCGTGAGGGTAAGAATTGTACCGTTTCTCCGGCTCCGGTATCCGGACTCTGGAAAACAGTTCTAAAACCTCTTTTTTCAGTTCCTCTTTTCCCATCTCCTTATGATGTTCCTTCAGCATCTCTGCTACCTGTTTTCCCACTGGAATCAGGGGATTTAACGAAGACATGGGATCCTGGAAAATCATAGAAATTTTCCCGCCGCGGATTTTTCTCATCTGGGTTTTATTAAACTTTGCCAAATCCTGTCCTTCAAACAGGATGGTTCCTTCCTTTACCCGTCCGGTATCTGCCAGTAGCTTTAATATAGACATGGACGTAACGCTTTTTCCGCTGCCGGACTCTCCTACAATTCCTAAAATATCACCTTTATTGACAGAAAAGCTGACGCCGCGCACCGCCTGCACTTCCCCATTGCTGGTGAAAAACGATGTTTTTAAATTTTCTACCTGTAAAATCGCATCCATGTTTCTCTCTCCTGCCCACTATTTTTTCAATTTCGGATCCAACGCATCCCGAAGACCGTCTCCCACAAAGTTAAATGCAAACATAATAATGCAGATAACCAAAGCCGGAATAAACATCTGGTGGGGACAAATTCTTAAGTTTTCTGCCGCATCGTTGCACATGGTTCCCAGGCTTGCTAACGGCGGCTTTAATCCAATGCCCAGATAGCTTAAAAATGCCTCCATAAAAATTGCGGATGGTATCAGCATGGTTACGGTAACCAGAATGGAACCCATTGCATTGGGAATCAGATGTTCCAGCAGAATGGTTTTCGTCGAAGATCCAATGGTTTTTGCCGCCATAACAAATTCCTGCTCTTTTAAGCTTAACACCTGTCCTCTGACAACCCGCGCCATGTCTACCCAGTATACGCTTCCCAGAGCGATAATAATACTGGTAAGACCGTCTCCTAAAAGCACCATAATCAGAATTACATACAGGGTAAGGGGTATGGTGCTGATAATATCGACAATACGCATCATGACTGCGTCCACGTTTCCGCCTGCATAACCGGCAATCCCTCCGTACAGAATTCCAATTACCATATTTACTGCCGCCGCTACAAAGGCTACCAGCAGGGAAACCCTGGTTCCGTACATGAGACGGGTCAGAATATCTCTTCCTAACGCGTCGGTCCCCAGAAGATAGGACTTATTCCAGATACGTTCTGACGGATAAATCACCTTTGTCTCCTGATCTGCGATTACATAAGGCTTCTGGCCGTAATAAAGGGCAACTTCTTTCCCCTTGTAATCAAAAATCGTCATCATCTGGTCATCTTCGCTGCGCACCTTTTTTAACTGTTCTCCCAATATGCCGTCCGGATTGACATACAGCACTTTCAAAGACTGGGTAATGTAGAGATGGCCATTGTTATCCGGCGTTTGAAACACCTTCATCAGAGGTGGAATGTTTACAACCTCCAGATTCTGGGTAGAATAATCATAATCTGTAAAACTGGGTCCTATAACAGAAAATGCCATCAGCATCAGGATAATGATAAATCCTGCAATAGCGGTCGGTTTCTTGCGAAACCGGAACCAGACGTCTCCCGCAAAAGTTCTGTTTTTTCCCCAGATTTTCTCTCGCTCCTCATTCGTTGAGGAAAGTAATTCCCATTTCTGTTCCATTTTCTCTCTCCTGCCTATTCATATTTGATTCGCGGGTCAATGAGACAGTAGAATATATCTACTATAAAAATCATGGCCATCAAGAAGGTGGCGTAAAAAATGGTAACACCCATAATTGTGGTGTAATCCCGCTGGGATACGCTGTTTACAAAATGCACACCCAGGCCTGGAATGGCAAAAATCTTTTCAATTACAAAGCTTCCGGTCAGCAGTCCCGCTATGGTTGGCCCCAGCACCGTAACAACTGGTATCAGGGCATTTCTCATAGCATGGCGCAAAATTACTTTTGTCTCAGAAAGTCCTTTGGCCCTGGCGGTACGGATATAATCCTGCCCCATCACTTCCAGCAGGCTGGATCGCATCAGGCGGGCAATATAGCTGATTGAATAACCGCCCAGCGCAATTACCGGAAGAATGTAACCTTTCCAGGTATCTACGCCGTAAGTCGGCAGCCAGTTCAGCCGGAACGAGAATATGTAAATCAGCACCGACGCAATGACAAAAGAAGGTATCGTAACGCCAATGGTGGCAACTGCCATAATAGCCATGTCCTGCCACTTTCCATTTTTTACTGCTGCCAGAATCCCCATAGGAATTGCAGTCAGCAGCACGAAAATAATGGTAACAACGCCCAGCTTTGCGGAAACCGGAAATCCATTGCGGATAAAGTCATTGACAGATTTGCCGCGATACTGGTAAGAAGGTCCAAAATCGCCTCTCACTACACCGCCCAGATAATCGAAAAACTGCTCATACAGCGGCGCATCCAGATTGTACTTTGCATTTAACGCTGCCTCTACTTCAGCCGAAACATTTTTATTGCTGGTAAACGGCCCTCCTGGTACAGAGTGCATGATCAGAAATGTCAGCAGGATAATAAAAAACAACGCCACAATCATCATGCAGAACCGCTTCGCAAAATATTTCCACATATCCAAACCCCTCTTTCCTCATGATTCTACTTCTGTTCTAATACTGTCTCTCTTAGATATTTTCGTTATCATAGCACAAGATACTGTGTCTTGTCAACGCTTTAATTCGATAATATAGTAAGTCGGTGCACTGATAACAAGCCACTCTGAAAGAGTATTTGAACTGCAAAAAAGCTGTTGCAAAATCAAAGACAGAATCCTCTATCTTGATTTCACAACAGCTTCTTCGCCGTTTCGATTTATCAAACCATTCGTATTTGTTATGCTAATTTAGATTTTGCTAACTCAGCTAATTTTGCAAATCCTTCTGCATCGTTGATAGCCATGTCAGATAATACCTTGCGGTTCATCTCAACGCCAGCTAACTTTAAGCCGTACATGAACTTGCTGTAGGACAGGCCGTTGATACGTGCTGCAGCGTTGATACGTGCAATCCATAACTGTCTGAACTGTCTCTTTCTCTCCTTACGTCCGGAGTAGGAGCTGGTTAATGCTCTCATTACGGACTGCTTTGCGATTCTATACTGTTTGGAACGAGCGCCTCTGTAGCCTTTAGCCAGCTTTAACACTCTGTTATGTTTCTTCTTAGCGTTCATACCGCCTTTAATTCTTGCCATCGGTCATTTCCTCCTTCTTAATTCAACGTCAACTTACAGATATGGTAAAATCTTCTTCATTACTTTGCTGTTGGTAGCATCGGTAACGATATCTTTTCTAAGATTTCTCTTTCTCTTGGTTGACTTCTTAGTTAAGATATGGGATTTGTACGCTTTGTTGCGAACCAGCTTACCGGTTCCGGTCTTTTTGAAACGCTTTGCTGCTGCTCTGCTTGTTTTTAATTTTGGCATTGTAGTTTCCTCCTTAATCCGTTCTATTTTAACGTTTTGCAGTTAAAAAAATAACCATGCTTCTGCCTTCTACCTTAGCCGGCTTGTCGATTACGGCAATGTCTGCCAGGCCCTTGGCAAAATCATCTAAGATATACTTAGACTTAGACATATGGGCCATCTCCCGGCCGCGGAACCGCAGGGTTACTTTGACCTTATCGCCCTTTTCCAGGAACTTTCTTGCAGCTCCCATCTTTGTATTCAAATCATTGGTGTCGATGTTCGGGGATAAACGAACTTCCTTAATCTCGATTACCTTCTGTTTCTTCTTTGCTTCCTTCTCCTTACGAGCCAGCTCGTAACGGTACTTTCCGTAATCGATAATCTTGCATACCGGCGGCTTTGCAGTAGGCGCAATCTTTACCAGGTCTAACTCAGCCTCCTGTGCCATCCGAAAAGCTTCTTTTGCGGACATAATGCCAAGCTGACTTCCATCTTCTCCAATCAGCCGGACTTCCTTGTCTCTAATTTGTTCGTTAATCATTAACTCGCTAATGGTCGTACACCTCCATATAATATATGATATGATAAGAATTGGGAACATCTGCCATACTGACAGATATAAAAAAAGCAGATAGACGATTCTCTATCCACCCATTACACGCTACCAAGCACTGCAAAACTACTTCCATCAGCTTACGTAGTCTGTTATGAACCTGGGTCACTGACTCGTGCCGAGGTGAGGCGGATACCTGCTTTCCTGTCTGTTGTTTTCACAACTTTTAGCAGTATACCATAGATGAATAGGTTTGTCAAGGGACAATCTTCTATTTTATAATGTATTTTGTACCTCTGCCTTTTCCTTCAATGGTTACAATTCCTTTTCGCTCCATACCTTTCAGCAGTTGTGCTGTTTTGGATTTACCAAACGGTACATACGGCGCAATTTCACTAATTGGCTTTAACATTGTCTTACTTAAAATTTTATATATTGTCTTTTCATCTTCCGTCAAATTCAGATTCTCTTCAAAAATCGGAAGCACAATCTTAATGGTATTCTCTGATACTTCAAAATCCGGTTTTATCAGTCCTTCTTCATAAAGCTGTTTGATTCTTGTAATTCCTGTTCCGAATATCTCGACAAAACCTAATCTGTAAAACACATTTGCAAGATTTCTATTTCTTAATACAGAAAGTTTTCCTGACAGATACTCTTCTTCTGTTATTCCAGACGGCAAGCCTCCTGGAGAAACAACTTCGATTCTATCATCAAACATCAGCACCCTGATGTGAGATTCCACATCCCAGGCTCTGTGAATCAACGCATTCGCAATCGCTTCCCGAAAAGCAGTTTCCGGTATTTTTTCCATCTTCTTTCTATCCGCACCTTGTATGATTTCATACTGATAGTAATCTCTAAATACTTCGATTGATTTTTCATATACTTCTAATGCGGATATGTTTTCAAAAGTTGTCCTCTTTTGAATAATGCTGATATTCTCGCCAAATTTTACTATATCAATTCCCGAAAACTGGTTTTTGTCAGCCAAAATTCCCGCCGCATTATTATATCCATTGTCATTGTCATATAAATTCAATGTTTTTAACGTGTCCTGATTAAATGTTTCGATTTGAATCCTTTCTTTTAGCTTACGATGCAAAACTTCAAAAGACAGCGTTTGCTCTTTGCATGGCAGTTCTTCAAATCTAATATTTTTTCCTTCTAATACAAGCCTGGAAAATTCCAGCGTGTCCACTTCTATGGTTGCTGTATCGTTTCTCTTATAGGCTTTTGATTTATATAAATACGGCTTCTGGACACCGCTTTTTACAGTAAGCTTAATCGTCTGATCATTATTCTGGATTTCAAGTCTATAATTGGGCTGGGGAAAAATACTGTCATTAATTTTGTTTTCAATATCCAGACAAGATTGCGTTACATCTCTTAATCCTTTTATCTTTCCATCATCATCAATTCCAAAATAAATTGTTCCACCATCGTAATTTGAAAAGGCACTGACTGTTTTCAAAAAGGTATTTGTAATCGTTTCTTTCAATTCTAATGTTCGTGTTTCACGCATATCAACCACCCTTTTTCAATTTATTGATTCTATTATATGCAGAAATACGCGGAAAATCAATCGTAAATTTTTGCGATTGATTTTCCGGTTGAATTTAATCATTGATACCTGCCTTTTCTTTCTACGCTGCTGCATTGGCATTGATTGTATCAATTACCTTTCTGATTCCCATCCAGACGGTTAAATCAGTAAATATCTCAACCACGCTTCCCTGATCGGTAAATGGCGATTCCTGAAGGACCGAAAAGTCTTTCATCATTCCATTATGTACAATGTATTCCACAATCTGATTCACAAAATAAATCTGTCTGCTGTCAAAGTCAGTATTGGTCAGATATTCAGAAAATGCTTCCTTGGCAGCATTCATATCCAGCCCTACAATTTCACGTACAAATTCGCCAAGGGGCTTGGTTCCCACCTCCTGTTCATAATCCTGTTTTGTGCCGACTTCATGCCACAGCACTTCTTCTAAGGATAAAACATCGGTTGGGGTCAGCGGCTGATTCGTCTTTAATTTGGCGATTGCAATATTATCCTGATGCTGTCTGATATAATACTCTGCCTTTGCTTTGTAATTCTTGAGTTCATCATTTTCAAGCTCCGATTCCTTCCATTCTGTTGAAAGCAATTCATCTGCAAAATTAGTTACATATTTACCTGTTCCTTTTGGAAGATACTTCATTAAATCACGAAGCTTTTCTCTGATTTCTTCAAACTCATTGATTCCGGCATTATCAACATAATCTGTATTCAAAATCCTGTTAATCAATTTTGACTGTGCCTGAATTTCAGGAATATTCGCTATCCCGGCAATCCCGGCGACTTTTTTACGCAAATCCGTACGGGCTTTTGAATACTTCTTTCCAACCAAGTAAGCCAGTTCAATCCCATACATAAGCGCATCAAACCGAACCGCACTTGCCTCATCCTTATCCGGCAGTATCAAAGGTGCAACTTCTTCCCTGACAGTTAAGGTATCGGCATAGGTAAGCGCATTATAACCGGATTCTGAAGAATATAACTCCACATATTTTAGATGCTGACGCACAGCGAAATTGTCCCTTGGCAGTTCCCGGACTTTCTCACTCATTTGTTTTACCAGCGTCCTGCGATATGCAATCAGTCTGTCTGTCTGATATTCCATATTCTGGAGTTTATAGGAAATCTCAAATTTCAGATTAAAAATCGCCCCTTGAAGCGCTGTCACACTTGCTGCAGCTTTCCCTTTATTCATTCGGAAGAATTCAAAATTTCCACAGAAATCAAAAATATAAAATTTCCGCTTATCTTCCCCATCCAGCAAATCAGGACAAAGTCTTGTCCCCCGGCCAATCATCTGCCAGAATTTTGCTTTACTCATTACATTCTTAAAGAACACCAGATTCAGGACTTCCGGCACATCAATCCCTGTATCTAGCATATCTACAGAAATTGCAATCTGGGGCATTTTCTTTGGATCGGAAAATTCGTCAATCGCGCTCTGCGCATAGGTCATGTAATTATCAATTACTTTTGCATAATTGGGCAGATGGGGATACTCCTTATTAAAAACTTCCAGTATCTTCTCAGCATGGTCATGATTCTTTGCGAAAATAATGGTCTTGCCCAGCTTCTGACCATAATCAATCTTAATGCCCTCTGTCATTACTATATTTAAAACCTGTTTTATCGTATCTTCATTGAAAATCCATGTATTCAGCGCTGACGAACTGATGGATTCAGGCAGTTTTCCGTCCTCATTCTTAAATGTTTCCTCATAGACCTTTTTATCCTCTTCTGACAATTCATCATATACGATTCCCTGTTCAATGAACTTAAGTTTCGATTCAACCGAAATGTAGTCAACAAGGTATCCGTCCTTTACAGCCTGTGCCAAATCATATCCATAAGTGGGAACACCGTTTTCCAATTCAAAAATCTCATATGTGTTCTTATCAATTTCATCCTTTGGCGTTGCTGTGAGACCAACCAGAGGCGCATCAAAATATGCAAAAATGTCTCTGTACTTATTATAAATAGATCTATGCGCTTCATCACATATCACAAGGTCAAAATGGCCGCAGGTAAATAGTTTGCCTTCCTTATCGCTTACGGTATCAATACAATTTATCATCGTCTGATACGTCGAGAACACGCAATGAGCGTTGTAGTTCTCCTTTTCTTCTACCAGATTTGTACAGGATAAATTGGGCAGCAGATTCACAAAACTTCTTTTGGCCTGTGTGACAAGGGAATTTCGATCCGCCAGAAACAGGATATTCTTTACCCAGCCAGCTTTTAACAGGCAATCGCACAAGGCAATTACGGTTCTTGTCTTCCCAGAACCAGTTGCCATAACAAGCAACGCCTTTCTTCGGTTCTTTTCATCGAAACTATTGCACACTGCTTTTATGGCAGCTTCCTGATAATACCGACCGGCAATGTTTTTATCTACTGCAATGTGTTTCAGGCTTGTCCTCATAGTCAATAAATTGAACCATTTCTCCAAGTCCCTTTTTGAATAAATAACCGAACATTTTCTTTCCGGATATTGCCCGTCAATAATGTGTGTCTCAAAGCCATTTGTAAGAAAAATGACTGGCCTTCTCTTATATTTCTGTTCCAATAAATCCGCATAAAGCCTGGCCTGCTGCCTTCCCTTTGAAACGTCCACGCAGGTTCTCTTGGCTTCAATAACCGCCAACGGACGGTGCATATCATCATACAGGACATAATCAGCAAAACCAACCTCGGCTCTATTGGGCATTCCAGGAAGTTCCACTTCATTGATCCAGTCCTTTCCTTCCGTCCAGCCTGCGTCCATCAGCATAGAATCAATATACAGTTTTCTGGTTTTATATTCTGACAGGTCAAGAGGTTTGGGAACATAGGTCTGCTGCTGTTCCTGTCTGCGGGCAGATAATTCTTCCTTCAATGAGGCATTTTCTGCCATTAATTTCTTTAAATCAAGTTCCTGCTTTGCAGATTTTTCCTGTTCTCTTGCCAATTCCGCCTTTACAGCACCAGCTGCATCTTTTGATTCTTTTGCTTTCTCAATCCGAGAGGTAATGATTGTTTTATCAAAAGAGCGTTCTTCATACTGTTCCGAATAACAGTATGCGACAAAATCCAGATATATAAAGAGATTTTCCAGACAAAGCATTGCCTCGTCCCGTCCTAATTTCCTGTTGCTGTGAGCCACATTGTTTCCGCATCTTCTGATGTAATCCATGCGTTTCCACAAATCCTGTCCCACAATATCCCGATATTCCTCTGTATTCATAAGGCTTTGCAGATTATCCTGATATGGCATCTCAAGCTCTGAATCCACCGAATACATCCACTTTATCGCAAACTCCATTGCCCGACGGCTGTTGATAATGCTGGCCTCCGGATCCATCAGAATAATCTTCTCCGCAGATATGGCCACATCTGCAAATCTGGAAAATTTTGAATCCTTCTTTAAGTAGTCAAAATTTGTTATCATAGAAACCCTCCCCGTAAATAATCCCTCTATAACAGGTGTCTTTTGTGAATTTTCTTATGCAACTTTTGATTTGTTGATCTGGGTGACGAAGG
>CAUWCT010000013.1:0-39239 GCA_963557065.1 uncultured Lachnospiraceae bacterium
AAAGAAAAGTCTCCAATAGTCTTTTCCAAATATCGACATTATTCGACAATATACGCCTGAAAATAGAAATCTTAATTCTTTTTATGGATAGTATGGGAAACAGATAATAAAATTATTCGCAGGGAAGATTTTTGACCTTTTAAGGATAAAAAATAGCCGTCATTTGTAATCATGACGGCTGAACGTGAACAAGACAGTATACCAGGTTTACAGCGCCTTAATAATCAGGCGGTAGCATTTGCTTTCACCAGGCTCCAGTGTCTGGAGGTGGTTTTTGTGAAGAAATTCATCGTCTTCATCGGAGCAGGCTGCGGAGCCGTTCCAGGGCTCTACGCATACATAAGGAGCGCGCTTGTCTGCTGCGGTCCAGAAAGCAACGGTATCATAATCCGGATATGCGACATGAATCCCCTTTCCGGTAGCCGGATTTTTCACAGATACGGCTCTGGAAACAGGTTTGTCAAACCAGATGGCATCATTAAGCAGAAGATCATAACTTAATGGAACTTGAATACCGTCGCCGGGAAACGGTTTATATCCGCTCATGTCAAACTGACTGTTGGCGCTGTCAAAGGCGCGGTAGCCAACCGTTTCTTTTTTCTCGAATTCCAATACATAGTCTTCAAACTGTTCCCCTTCTTTTAATGGACAGATAAAACCAGGATGGGTGCCGATAAAGAAAGGAAGTTTGGTGGAATCGGTATTTTTCACCCGGCATTCCATAGTCAGCGCGCCGTCATTTAAAGAATAGGTAACTTCCAGACAGAAAGAAAACGGGTAGATTGCCTTTGTTGCGTCTGAATCCGACATGGAAAGGGTAACCTGAGACGGACTCTGGGATACAGTCTCAAACTCTGTGGTTTTTACAAAACCATGGAGCGGGATTTCATACCAGGAACCATTAATTTGGGTTTTGCCGTTTCGTACCCTCCCGACAACAGGAAAGAGAATAGGCGAACAGTTGGCCCAATAAGCGGGATCTCTCTGCCAGATGTATTCCTGACCCTGTGCATCCTGATAGGAAATCAACTGTGCCCCCAGGCTGTCAATAGAAGCAGATGCCTTGCAGTCTTTGATGGTAAAAATCATAGTAACTCATCCTCCTTATATAAAAATCATAGCATTAACCTCTGTATCTGCCGCAGCTTTCTCTGCTGGCAAGATAAAAGGGAAGGTTCATCTTTACAGGAAGGCGGTGTCCGCCCTCAATTCGGTCAATCAGGATTTTGGCAGCCATCTGTCCAAGTTCCTGGGTTGGAATATGGATAGTAGTCAGCATGGGAGTCAGGTATTGGGCTGTGTCAATGTCATCAATACTGATAACAGAAATATCCCTTGGAATCTGCAGATCACTTTCCTGAAATGCGTGCATGGCCCCGATAGCAGTAATGTCATTGCTGCAGAACACTGCGCTGATATCTGCGCGGCGTTCCAACAACAGCTTTGCTCCCCGGTATCCGTCTTCAGAAGAAAGCTTTACATCTGCAACATATTCTTTGCGAAAGGGGACCCGGCGGCGGCTTAAGGCCTCACAGTACCCGGCATACCGTTCTTCACAGGAGGTTTCCCCAATATAGCCGATGCGGGTGTGGCCAAGATTGATCAAATGCTCTGTAACAGTAATGGCAGCCTGTTTTCCCTCACAGATAATCTGGTCGTAATTTGCATCCAGACTGTTGAGTCCTGCATAGACAATGTTGTTGAAATACTGGCGGAGAAACTTTAACGTCTGTTTATCGCACCGCCCAAGAACCGCAATTCCGTTGACATTGTTGTCTGAAATCAACTGGTAAGTGGAAGGATTGTTGATATCAAAGGAACTGAACGAATATTTGAGTATATAATTATGAAGAAATGCTTCCTGCTCAATGCTGCGGGCCAGGGAACTGAAAAACATATCCGTCATGGTATTGGAAGTACGGGCAAACAGGCAGGCAATGGAACGGGATTTGCACTCGGAAGGAGAGGATTTTCCCTGCTTTAAGTTCTGGGCGGCAGAATTGGGGGTATAGCCGGTACGGCGGACGATCTCCCAGATGCGCTCCTGGACTTCTTTGCTTGCTGCTTTGGAATTGTTATTGATTACGCGGGATACAGTGGAGACGGAAACCCCGGCTTCTTTTGCGATTTCTTTTAATGTCATGGCCCTCCCCCTTTACGTTTTATAGCATCAGTATACTGGAAAAACAGGGAAAAATCCATGACTATTTTACTCAAACGTTTGATTAAAAAGATTGAGCAGTATTGCACAAACGTTTGCGTAAATAGAAAGATACATTTTGTTAAAAGTGTGATATACTGAAAGCACCGATGAAAATTTTGGTAAAAAATTGAGGAGGAGGAGAGAAATATGTCCAAAGAAGATAAGAAGAAAAGTGGGGAATCGTTGGATCTTATTTCTAAAATTCCAAAATGGGGCTGGCTGCTCATATCATTTCTGGTGGCAATGGTTGTGTGGTATTGCTTATCTATTTTTCCAAAAACAGCCAGAAGTTTTCCGTTTTTCCCAAAAGTGCTGGCTTCTTTGCAGACTGTAATTGAGAGAGGGATTCTCTGGGAAGACTTTTCCAGCAGTATGATTTCTGTGCTTGCAGGTTTTGCGCTGGGATTTGTGACTGCTGTACCGGCGGCTTTTCTTATGGCATGGTATCGTCCGGTCTGCTACATTGTAGAACCATGGATTCAGTTTATCCGTAATATCCCGCCTTTGGCATATACTCCGCTGATTGTTATTTCAGCAGGTGTAGGCCGCAAACCGCAGATTATCGTTATCTGGCTGGCTACATTCTTGATTATGGCGGTTACGATTTATCAGGGTGTGCGCAATGTGGACGAGACGCTGATTAAGGCGGCAAGAGTATTGGGTGCAAAAGACAAAGATATTTTTGTTAAAGTTATCTTCCCGGCAACAACGCCATTTATTGTAACAGCAGTTCGTCTTGGGGTTTCCGTAGCGCTGACCACTCTGATTGCAGCAGAATCTACAGGAGCCGTTGCCGGTCTGGGAATGAGAATCCGTTCTTTCAGCAACAGTTTCGAGGTAGAGCCGATGCTTTTATACATTATTATTATTGGTATTATCGGTATTACCAGCGAAAAGCTTATTAAGATGTGGGAGGGGAGGATTACCAGATGGCAAGAGAAGAGAGACCAGTAAAAGTTAAAATTGATAATGTTGAAAAGATTTATGATGGCCGCAAGGGCAAGATGGTAGCCTTAAACGGCGTTAGCTTAGATATTCGGGAAAATGAGTTTATCTGTGTGGTAGGACCTTCCGGATGCGGCAAATCCACCTTGTTAAATATTATTGCCGGTTTGCTGGACGCTACTTCAGGCGCTGTTTATGTAGACGGCAAAAAAGTAGAAGGCACCGGAACAGAGAGAGGCGTCGTATTCCAGCAGTATGCGCTGTTCCCCTGGCTGACAGTAATTAAAAATGTCATGTTTGGTCTCAAATTAAAAGGTATGAGCGATGAGCAGGCCAGAGAAATAGCCATGAAGTACATAAAGATGGTAGATCTGGAAGATTTTGTAGACAGTTATCCAAAAGAACTGTCAGGCGGTATGAAGCAGCGGGTGGCAATCGCAAGAGCCTATGCCGTACAGCCGGAAGTGCTTTTGATGGACGAGCCTTTTGGAGCGTTGGATGCGCAGACCAGAACTCAGCTTCAGAGCGAACTTTTAAAGACCTGGGCAGAGGAGAAAAAGACCTGTTTCTTTATTACCCATGATGTAGAAGAGGCTATTGTACTGGCCACCAGAGTTATCATTATGAGCGCCCGTCCGGGACGTATCAAAGAGATTGTAGACATTGACATTCCATATCCCAGAACTCAGGAAACCAAGATGACGCCGGAATTTATCGAATTAAAGAACCGGATTTGGAGTCAGGTATATCAGGAGTATCTGGAAGTCAGAAAGTAAGGAAGCTATGTTTTACCAAATAAACATATATAATTTAAGGAGGACTTTATTATGAGAAAAATGTTATCAGCCCTTTTAGCGGCAACTATGGTAGCTTCACTGGCAGCCTGCTCCAGCGGAGATGAGGCGGCAGCCACCACAGCAGCAACGACTGCAGCTACTACAGCAGCAACCACTGCTGCAGAGACTGAGACAGAGGCTTCTGAGGCAGAAACCAAGGAAGCAGATGCAGCAGAATCTGAGGCAGCAAAGGACCCGATTACATTAAAAATTGCGTATATGCCTAACTATGGCAGCTTATGGTCTGTAACCACTGCTGTAAATAAGGGATACTTTGAAGAAGAAGGCATTACAGTAGAGATGGTAGAATTCCAGGATGGCCCGACTATCATTGCGGCAATGGAATCCGGCAGCATTGATATGGGATATATCGGCCAGGGCGCACATAAGCTGTGTATCAATGGTCAGGCAAAGATCTTTGCGTTATCTCACATCTCCAACGGTGATGCAGTAATCGGCGGACCAAATGTTAAGACCTTAGAAGATTTAAAGGGCAAGAAAGTTGCTTATTCTTCCGGTACTTCCAGTGAAGATATTTTAAAGATGGGTCTGGATTCCGTTGGTCTGACAATGGAGGATATTGAGGCTGTAGATATGGACGCAGCAGGTCTGGTTACCGCTATGATGTCCGGCGGTGTTGATGCCTGCGCTACCTGGTCTCCAAACAGCTTGAAGATTCTGGAAGATACCAACAATACCAAACTGTGCGACAACATGACATTTAAAGATACCAGCGTTTCTTTAGCAAGCTGGATTGTAACTCCTAAGTATGCAGAAGAAAATCAGGATAAGATTCTTCGCTTTGCAAGAGCTCTGTACAAGGCAATGGATTACGCAGCAGATGATCATTATGATGAAGTTGCTCAGTACGTTGCAGATCAGACCAAGACAGAGTATGATTCTGTATACGCACAGCGCGGCGACGCTGACTGGCTGACCGGCAAAGAAGTTGCAGAGGGAGCAAAGGACGGCACTGTTGAGGGTTACTACAAGACCCAGCAGGAAAACCTGATTGCAGCAGGCGCTGTTGAAGGCGAAGTTCCGGTTGCAGATTATGTTATGTTAGATTTAATGGCAGAGGCCGGAAACGTACAGTAACACTGAGCAGATGATAATGAGAGCGTCGGCCGATTGTGGGTGCACAATGGACGGCGCTCCCCTGTTTTTGGATGATTCAGGAAATGACGGAGGTTAGAAAATGAGACACGAATATTATCAGTACGACAAAGAACAACTTCTTGCAAATCCCAAGATGCCCCTGCGCTGTAAGAAAGATAATGCAGAGGTTTTTAAAGAAATGGCAGATCAGATGATAGAAGAGATCAAAAGCCACAATGAAAAAGGAGAAAAGACTGTATTTATCTGTCCGGTAGGTCCGGTAGGACAGTATCCATACTTTGTAGACATGGTAAATGAACAGAATATTTCCTTAAAAAATGTATGGTTTATTAATATGGACGAGTATCTGGATGATGATAAACACTGGGTTTCCATGGATCATCCCTTAAGTTTCAGAGGATTTATGGAACGCACCGTTTATTCCAAAATCAAACCGGAACTGGTAATGCCAAAAGAACAGAGAGTATTCCCGGATCCGGAAAATGTTGCCTGCATTCCGGAACTGATTGAAAAACTGGGCGGCGTAGATATTGCGTTCGGCGGTATTGGCATTAACGGCCATGTGGCATTTAATGAGGCAGATCCGTCCATGACAAATGAAGAATTTCTGGCTCAAAAGACCAGAGTGCTGGAGATTTCTCCGGAGACCCGTACTGCCAACGCAATCGGAGATTTTGGCGGCGCATTGGAGGACATGCCCCATTACTGCGTGACCATTGGTATTTATGAGATTTCTCATGCAAAAAAGATTCGTCTGGGATGCTTCCGCAACTGGCACCGGGCAGTTGTGCGCCGGGCAGGACATGGAGAGGCGACAGCAGAGTTCCCGGTATCCCTGCTTCAGAGCCATCCGGACATTACCTTGACCTTTACGGATTATGTAGCAGCGTTAGAAGACTAAATTAAAAATAGACGGAGGATGAATTATGCCATTGATTCCATTACGGCCTCTGATGGAGGCAGCAGTTAAAAACGGTTTTGCACAGGGTGCATTTAATGTTAATGCGGTAGCACAGGCGAAAGCAGTTATTGAAGTGCATGAAATGTTTCGTTCCGCAGCGATTTTGCAGGGAGCAGATCTGGCTAACGGATTTATGGGAGGCCGGACTGACTTTGCCAATGCGACTTTAGAGGATAAAAAAGTCGGCGCAAAAAATATTGCCAATGCAGTAAAAAAATACGGCGCAAATTCTGAGATTCCCATTGTTCTTCACCTGGATCATGGAAGAGATTTTGATTCCTGCGTGGCAGCGATTGAAGGCGGTTACACATCCGTTATGATCGATGGTTCCTCTCTTCCTTATGAGGAGAACGTAGAACTGACCAGAGAAGTGGTAAAATATGCCCATGCAAGAGGAGTCAGCGTAGAAGGTGAATTAGGTGTGCTGGCAGGCGTGGAGGATCACGTATTTTCTGCGACATCTACATACACCAATCCTTTGACCGCAGTAGATTTTTTCAAAAAGACAGGAGTGGACGCCCTGGCGATTTCTTATGGAACCATGCATGGCGCTTCCAAAGGAAAAGATGTAAAACTGCGCAAAGAGATTGCAATCGCAATCAGAGAGTGTTTAAACCATGAAGGCATTTTTGGCGCTCTGGTATCCCATGGTTCCTCTACAGTGCCCAAATACATTGTAGATGAAATCAACGCACTGGGCGGCAATTTAACCAACACCTACGGTATTTCTATTGAAGAACTGCAGGCTGTAATTCCATGCGGAATTAATAAAATCAATGTAGATACGGACATTCGCCTGGCAGTTACCCGCAATATGAAGGAATTATTTGCAAAATATCCGGAGAAGAGAAACAGCCAGTCCATCGGCGCAATCTATGAATTACTGGAGAGTAAGAAAGACCAGTTTGATCCGAGAGTATTCCTTCCACCGATTATGGATACGGTTATGTATGGAATGATTCCGGACGAGGATGTGGCAGCGATTGTGGACTGCGTAGAACGGGGCGTAAAAGAAGTGGTAGGAACTCTGATTGTACAGTTTGGTTCCTTCGGCAAAGCGCCTTTAGTAGAGCCGGTTACATTAGATGAGATGATTGAGCGCTACAAAAAAATGGAAAAGTAAAACCCTGAAAAATAAAAAGAGCAGTTTTCTCAGACCAGTGTTTGAGAAGCTGCTCTTTTTCGTGCACAGGCTATCTCTGCTCTAAAATGCGTCCGACCTCTTCACAGACAGCGCGGATAGACTCGCCGAGAGGGACAGTCTGGCATCCGGCGATAAAGTGGTTGCAGCGGTTGGTAGGAATCAGAATTTTGTAAGCGCTGCTGGCAGCAATGGCATTGGCCATGGCCGGTGTGATTTCTCCAAGGAGGGAGTCGGCCATGACAATGGCAATGGGACCGATTATCACATCTGCATCCCGGCAGGCAACGATAATAGGATTTTCACCGGTCGCTCCTAGAGCAGCTCCGGCCTTCATCATAGAGGAAGTGGCGATGCTGTTGGTTCCGATTGCCAGAAGTTCCTGAGAAGGGAATGCTTTTTTTAACTGTTCAATGACAGTTCGGCCCATTTTTCCGCCCTGTCCGTCTATTATGACAAGTTTCATTTACGTATCTCCTTAATTACGATTAAAAATGCATGGTTTATTCTATCACTGAACAGGCAGAATGTAAATGATAAAATTTTTATTTAATTTATTTAAATAAAAATTGACATTTCCGGAAAAATGGTGTATTATTTATTTAAATGAATTAAGTAAGAAAAATAGAGGAGGGATACGGTGTTTGCGATTACGTATCAAGATGATAACAATAGAATTCAGGAAGATGAGTTGAAGAGGTATTTAAAGGACAATGAAAGTGTACTGGATACTGTGAAAAAAAAGCCCAAAGAGTTTGAGGATGTTTTGGGCTGGATGGACCCTGAAGAATGGGCGTCAGATGCTCAGCTTTCCATACTGGAGGGAAAGGCCGCAGAAGTTCGGAGCAATGCAGATGCTTTTGTATTAATTGGAGTAGGAGGTTCCAATAATGCAGCCCGCGCGGTCATAAAGGCGTTAGATGGCTTAGAGGGAGTGGAGGTTTACTATGCAGGAAATACCATTTCTCCCTATGAAGTGAACCGGTTATTGAAGGAATTAGAAGGGAAGTCCGTATATATCAATGTGATTGCAAAAAACTTCGAGACTTTGGAGCCGGGAATCGGTTTTCGGGTTTTGAGAAAATGGCTGACCGAGCGCTATAAGGATCAGGCTTTTACAAGAATCATAGCGACAGGAACCAGAGGGAGCCATTTAGAACAGATTTCCAGAGAAAATGGGTATACATTCCTCACATTCCCGGACACCATCGGCGGACGGTATTCGGCTCTTTGCGATGTAGGATTGTTTCCCATGGCAGTAGCAGGAGCTGACATACGGAAAGTGGTGCAGGGAGCAAAGGATATGAGAGCGTTCCTGTATGAGAGGGAAGGGGCGGAAAATCCGGCCTATTATTATGCAGCAATTAGAAACCTTTTAAATCAAAAAGGCATGAAAGCGGAAATGCTCAGTTTTTTTGAACCCCGCTACCGTTATTTTGCAAAATGGTGGACGCAGCTATTTGCAGAAAGCGAAGGGAAGTGTAAAAAAGGCCTGTATCCCATTTCTTCCCAGTGTTCGGAAGATCTCCACTCTGTAGGGCAGTTTGTCCAGGACGGAAGCCCCATTATGTTTGAAACCTTCCTGGATGTAAAAAATCAGGATGCATCCTATATATCAGAAGGAGACGGTGTGGATGACCGGTTTGACTATCTTGATGGAGTGGATTTTTGGGAAATCAATAAAAAGGCCTTTGAAGCTACTTACAAAGCCCACTCTCAGTGCCTTCCCTGTTTTCGGATTCAGGTGGAGCACATTGATGAATACAGCTTTGGGCAGTTGTTTTACTTTTTTGAATTTGCCTGCTATATTTCCGGCCTTCTGCTGGGGATCAATCCCTTCGACCAGCCGGGAGTAGAGGCGTATAAAGGTTATATGTTTGAAGCATTAGGAAAGAATAAAAAATAATAATCGGGAAAATACCGCCCCCAATCATAATGCTTTTACCAAAATTTATATAGACCCCACTAAAAAGGGGAGAGCCGGACAGGTTTCGGCCCTCCTCTTTTGCTGCGGAGGTGAAAAATGCCTTGCTTATGGCCTGAAAAGTTCGTATAATAAGGGGGATGAAAGTTTAATCAGGAGGAATCCGCTATGCCCAGAATACAGGGAAACAATCCAATCCGAGTAAAGAAACAAAATGAGACATTAATTAAAGAGATGATCTATAAATACGGCCCCATTTCCCGGTCTCAGATTGCGGAGATGCTGTCTTTAACTCCGCCTACTATTACAACCAATGTCAACGCCCTGATCCGGCAGGGATTTGTACAGGAGACTTCTCAGGAGGAGAGACAGGAAGAGAGAGAAAGCAAAGGAAATAAAGAAAGCCGCCGTCCTTTGGGCCGCCGTCCGGTACAGATTGATTTTATAGCAGATGCCCGTTATGTGATTGGCGCAGAGATTAACAAGTACCAGATTGCTGTGTGCCTTATGGATTTAAGGGGCAGGGTAATAAAAAGCAGCCGTATGATTCCGGAGACAGATGAGTACGAGCCGATTATTCAGGTGCTGCTTTCCCAGATCGAGGAAGTAGTGCAGGATTCCGGTGTGGAAGAGGAAAAGATTCTGGGTGCAGGAGTGGGTATTACCGGTTTTGTAGATCCAAAGACCGGCGTTTTAAAAAAGAGCGCGTACCAGAACTGGGAGAACAACCACAAGGTGGCAAAAGACATTGGGCGCCGTTTAAATATGCCGGTTGTAATTGAAAACAACGCCAGAATGAGGGCGATTGGAGAGGAGATGTTCGGTAATCAGGATCATGCGGACACCTTTGCCTATTACCTGATTTCCTATGGATTGGCATGCCCCATGTTTATTAATGACAGCGTTCTCACAGGTGAGACATTTGGCGCCGGAGAAATTGGACATATGGTTGTAGATATTCATGGACCAAAGTGCGAGGTGTGCGGAGATTCAGGCTGTCTGGAAGAGATGGCCAGCGAAAGAGCCATTGTAAAACAGATTCGGGAAGGCATGAAGCAGGGCATTGACACCATGTTAAATGATATGGTTTCTTCACCGGAAGAGGTTGGTATGAAAGAGATTCTTGCAGCAGAAGAATGCGGAGACGAACTGGCCTGCGAGGTGGTGGGAAAAGCCATTGTCTATTTGGGAATGCAGTTGGCCAATATTATTAATTTTATCAGTCCGCCCTTAGTTATCATAGACGGATATATTATGAAATTAAAGCGCAATCGCCGTCTGATTCTTGCAGAAACTAAAAAACATCTTTTCGGCATTGATGATCAGGACATAGAGTTCCAATTTGTAGAATTTGATCATTTTACCGGAGCAAGAGGAGCCGGGGCGCTGGCCATTAAAAAATACTTTATTGAAGCGTAAAAATCCGCATCTTTCTGCCCATTTCTGCATATGTTAAAAGAAAAGGGAAAGAGTGCGGAAGCGTGAAGAAAAAAATCTGGACAGCCTTACTGATAGGACTGTTATTTCCATACATTACAACACTGGCAGTCGGAGGGACGACTCTAAACGGCAATACAAACAGAGAGAAATGTTTGTCCGGCAGACGGATTTTTTTAGACAGAGAACAGGGTGGGTACATGGATCTGGAAGAGTATCTTCCGGGGGTCGTCGCCAGGCAGATGCCGGCAGAATTTGAACTGGAAGCGTTAAAAGCCCAGACAATACTGGCCCGTACCTATATCTGCAAACAGATGGATGGAGCATCAGAGATTCCGGAATCTGCACTGGATTTGGATTTTTTAGAAGAAGAACAGCTGAAATCTCTGTGGGGAACAGACAAGTTTGTGGAATATTATAAAAAAACAGAGACAGCTGCCAAAGAGACGGCAGGGATGGTGATTACCTGGAAAGATCAGTTGATTGATCCGCTGTTTTGCAGGGCCAGTTCCGGAAAGACAAGAGACGGTGATGAGTATCATCCTTATCTGGTGCAGGTGGACAGCAAGAAGGATTTGGAGGCAGAGGGGTGCCTGCAGATAACCGGATGGAGTAAAGAAGAATTTGCATCATTACTTAGTTCCATACCGGAGGGCGAGCCTGTTTCGGCAGATATGGTTCCAGGGTGCGTACAGATCGTTTCCAGGGACAGTGCCGGATACATAGAACAGATTCAGGTGGGAACGGTCATTCATAGTGGAGATGAGGTCCGATATGCGCTGGGACTTCAGTCGCCGGATTTTTTTATTGAAGAATATAACGGAGGAATCCGGGCAGTCTGCTCAGGGATCGGCCATGGTTACGGACTGTCTCAGTATGGTGCAAATCAGAAAGCGAAAGAGGGCTGGACGGCCCAGGATATTCTGGAATATTATTTTAAAGATATCTCAATAATTTCTGAATAAGTCGCCTTGGTTTGGTAAGAATAGTACCGAGGTGATAAACGTGAAAGAGAGAGTAAGTAAACTGTTCAAGGATAAATTAGTCCTTGTCATGCTGGTGCTGGGCCTGCTGACTATAGTAGCTGCGGCAGGAACCATGACCATCCACAGAGGAAACAGAGCAGAAGAGACTCCTTACCTGCAGATGGGAGAATCACAGAAGGACATTGCCCAAAATGACGGGGGTGTGTCAGAAACCAGAGTACAGGTAGCAGGACCATCGAATGCCAGGGAACAGGAGGGCGGTCAGTTGGCGGCAAATACGTCTCATGCTGCTGATTTGGAAGCCAGAGATGCAAATGAGAACAAACAGGCAGAGGAAGCCGTCCAGGAGGCAAAGCCGGCAGGAGCAGGGCAGGAAGATGCTCTGGCTCTCAACTTAAATTTTACGGAAAACAGCCGCATGGCATGGCCGGTTCAGGGCAATATTCTTCTGGACTACAGCATGGATTCTACCATTTATTTCCCGACGCTGGATCAATATAAGTGCAATCCGGCAGTGATCATCCAGGGGGAAGTCAGTACGCCGGTAAAAGCCCCGGCAGACGCAAAAGTAACAGCAGTGGGGTCCAACGAAGAGATTGGAAACTATGCGGTTCTGGACCTGGGAAATGAGTACAGCGTAACCTGCGGCCAGTTAAAAGAGGTGCAGGCAGAGGCGGGCGATTATGTGGAAAAAGGTCAGATATTAGGGTATGTAGCAGAACCTACCAAGTATTACTGCGTAGAGGGAAGCAGTGTTTATCTGGAGATGACCCATCAGGGAGCACCTGTTGATCCAGTCAGTTTTATGGAATAATAAGAACATCTGACAGAGAGCCGAAAATCCGGTTGGCGAATAGAAAATCCTGTGCTATACTTAAAATAGTACAGGATTTTTGCTTTGTTTAGAAACAACTTTTGGAGGAACAGAATGAACATTTTATTTTTTTTAACACCTAAAAAAGATATTGCATATATTTATGATGACGATAGTCTGCGCCAGGCTTTGGAGAAGATGGAACACCGCAGATATTCCTGTGTGCCTGTGATTAACCGCTCCGGGAAATACGTGGGCACCATAACAGAAGGAGATCTTTTGTGGGACATTAAAAATAAGCTGAACCTCAGTCTGAGAGAATCGGAGAAGATTCCGGTTACAGTGATCAGCCGCCGCAATGATTATGATCCGGTACATATAGAGACTACAATGGAAGATCTGATTGATAAGGCATTAAACCAGAATTTTGTGCCGGTAGTCGATGACCAGAACAATTTTATCGGGATTGTTACCAGAAAGGATATTATCCGTTATTTTTCCGGAAAATGCGGGAAGGTGCCAATGGAGGGAAGAACCTAAAGTTTGCTCTTGCCAAAACAGTTTGTATGTAATATCATGGTTGTGTATACAAAATGACCGGCAGTTGGAAGGAGCAGATATGGACACAGGCAGTTACAAGAACCGGGAAGAAATGGTTTATCAGGTATTAAAAAAAGAAATTCTGGATTTGGAATTAAAGCCGGGACAGTTGATTCGGGAAAATGAGATCTGCGAGCGCTTTTCTGTATCCAGAACGCCGGTCCGCGATGCTCTCAGGCTTTTGCAGGAACAGGGCTTTGTAAAAACAGTGCCTTATAAGGGGATTTTCGTCACCCTTTTGAGCTTAAGCAATATTAAGCAGATGATTTATATGCGGGTGGCAGTGGAAACCATGGTTTTAAGGGATTTTATGGAGATTGTAAGTCCCATGCAGATGGAGCGGATTCGCTATGAAATCCGCAAACAGAAGGCAGTGATTCTGGAACCGGATTTTAAGCCGGAGCAGTTTTACCGTATGGATGCCCAGATGCACAGCATCTGGTTTCAGGCCACCAAAAAACAGAAGCTGTGGGAGATTATTCAGGCCCAGCAGCTTCATTATACGAGATTCCGCATGATGGACTTTGTGACAGAGACAGACTTTCCCCGCATTATCAAAGAACATGAAGCCATGTTTGCAATGATTGAGAAAAAAGACATTGCCGGTATGGAACGGGTCTTAAAAGATCACCTGTATTTCAGCATGAAGCGGATGCGGTATCAGATCGATGTAGAGTACCGGGACTATTTTGAAGAAGAGCCGGAAGAAGGAAAATTTGATATTTGAATTTGGGTAACAGTTCAGCCATGCGAAGATTCAGGCAGAAAAACGCGTCGAAAGCTTGTTTTCATGCATGGCTGAACTGTTACGAATTTGGGGCAGAATTGTGGAAGTGCAAAGCACGAAACAATTCTGCCCCAACATCTTCAGAAAAGAAATGCTTACACTTGTTTGAACAGTGTTGAAATGCATTTCTTTTTTTGTGCATTTTTGATAAAAAGACTGGACAAAATTTACCGGGGGGGGGTATAATGCAGATGGATAAATTAAATTAAAAAACAAACTATTCTAAACAATAAAAGCACAGCAGGAGTGTTGCAAAACAAAAGGATTGGATGAAAGAGAGGGCTTATGGAAAGATACCATGAAAACTTGAGCGTGATGCACGTAGGAACGGAACCTCCCCGGAGTTGGTACATACCAGCGTCAGTAGAAGAAGATATCAGAAACCAGCCGTATTGTTGGAAACAGTCTTCTTCTGTAATCCTGCTGAATGGGGAGTGGGATTTTAAGCTTTTGGGAGGTTTTGATGAAGCGTTAAAAGAGCGGACCAGCGGAGAACGCGAGTGGGACCGGATTCAGGTTCCGGGGTGCTGGCAGACACAGGGCTTTGACAGCAATCAGTATACCAATATACGCTATCCAATCCCGGTTGATCCTCCTTTTGTGCCGGATGATAATCCGTCAGGTCTGTACCGGCATGAGTTTACAATTCCGGATACCTGGACAGACGACAGAGTATACCTGAATTTTGAAGGCGCAGATTCCTGCCTGAATCTATGGGTAAATGGTCAGTTTGCCGGATATACTCAGGTATCCCATGCTGCTGCGGAATTTGAAATTACAAAGTACATAAAACCTGGAAAAAATATGCTTCATGCCATTGTGCTAAAATGGTGCGACGGAACCTATTTAGAAGATCAGGATAAGCTTAGGATGTCGGGAATTTTCAGAGATGTGTATCTGCTGCGAAGACCGGTAACACATATCCGGGATTTTCGGATTCGCACATCTATTTCTGGTACGGATGCAGAAGTGTCAGTGGAAGTAACCTGCAGCGGCGAATGCAGAGAAGAGATAGAGGCGGATATTTTTACCTGGGAAAAGGAATGGATCGGCCGGATGGAATGGAAAGACGGAGCGCTTTCTCTAAACATCCCTCATGCAAAGCTGTGGAATGCGGAAAACCCATTTTTATACAGACTGGAACTAAAACTTGGCAGGGAAGTGATTGTGAAGAATTTTGGAATTCGGGAAATTCACATCCAGAACGGTGTGCTGACAGTAAATGGGCAGCCGGTAAAGCTAAAAGGGGTAAACCGCCATGACAGCGATCCGGTAACCGGTTATGCGATCAGCGAGGAACAGCTGATACGGGATTTAAAGCTGATGAAGGCGCATAACATCAACGCAATCCGCACCAGTCATTATCCTAATTCTGCATGGGCCTATGATTTATATGACTGGTTTGGATTTTATGTGATCTGCGAGGCGGATTTAGAAGCCCATGGAAATGTGATGCTTTATAACAGAAGCCGAGTTCCCTATGAGAGTCCCAGAGAACGGTTAGACTGTCTGTTCTTTGATAATGCTCTGTTTGGAAGAATGATGGAAGATCCGGCGTTTGAGTCTGCGGTTCTGGACAGAATCAGATTGTGCGCGGAACGTGAGAAAAATGCCGCCTGCCGGATTATGTGGTCTCTGGGAAATGAATCAGGATACGGAAGAAATCTGATAAAAGCGGCCCAGTGGCTGAAGAAATTTGACCCAGATACCCCCCTTCATTATGAAGGATCGATTTACAAATTGCCAGGACAAAATCCGGATATTTCCAATATCGACGTCTACAGCCGTATGTATCCATCGCCTGCTGTATGTGAGCATTATGCGCAAAACCGGCTGTTAAATAAGCCTTTTGTATGCTGTGAATATATGCACAGCATGGGAAATGGACCAGGAGATATAGAAGATTACTGGAAGGCTTTTTATCAATATGATACGCTCTGCGGAGGATTTGCATGGGAGTGGTGCGACCATGCAGTATATGAAAAAAAGAATGGAAAGGCGTTTTATGCCTATGGAGGCGACTTTGGAGAGCAGCAGCATGACGGGAATTTTTGCGTAGACGGACTGGTTTCACCGGATCGTCAGATAAAACCAGGACTTTTAGAATATGCGAATGTGCTGAGGCCGGTCCGCAGCGAATTAGAATCCTTTGATCAGGAAGCAATACGGGTTCGCCTGAAAAATTGTCTGGATTTTTTAACTTTGGATCAGGCTGTTCTGGTAGTATGCCAGTGGTATGAAGACGGAGACTTTATCTGTGAGCAGACCTTGGAAAATCTGGATATTCTGCCTCATGAGGACAGAAGCGTCAGTTTGGAGTATAAGTTCAGAAAAAAAGAGTCTTTAAAAGAGCTCCGGATTTGCAGTAAACAGAAAGAAAACCAGATTTGGGCAGAAAGCGGATGGAATTTGGGACTGGATCAGCTCTTTATTGAGAAGAACTATGGATTTTTATGTGCGGAGAGAGCAGATTCTAAAAAAGAGATTACGATAACGGAGCAGGAAGATAAATTGTATATCTGCGGAGAGAATCAGGAGTTTTCATACTGCTTTTCAAAGAAATCCGGCCAGTTTACGTCGATTGTGTACAGGGGAAAGGAATTTTTAGAAAAACCTTGTCAGTGGAACGTATGGAGGGCGCCGACAGATAACGATATGTATGTAAAGCAGAACTGGAAAGAGGCTGGATATGACCTGATTGGACACAAGACATACAGTGTGGACTGGAGCGTTTCAGATAAAACAGTGCAGATACAGGTAAGAGAGGCCCTTGGGGCGCCAGGACGCCAGAAGATATTGGAACTGGATACAGAGTGGAAGATTGACGGGGGAGGGCAGGTAAGCTTGAAAACGTCTGTCTGCAAAACTCCGGATTTTCCAGATTTGCCCAGGTTTGGACTCCGCCTTTTCCTGAAAAAAGATATGGGAAAGTTTGCCTACTGGGGAAAAGGTCCGTCTGAAAGCTATATAGACAAATGCCGCAGCGGATGGGAAGGCTGGCATCAGAGTAGTGCCAGACAGGAGTATGTAGATTATATCCGTCCGCAGGAACATGGAAGTCATAACCAGGCCCGAATTCTTCAGCTATATGGAGAGAAAAAGTCCATGAAAGTCTTTTTTTCAAATCCGTCCTCTATTCAGGTTTTGGAGCATTCGCAGGAGCAGTTATCTAAGATCAGCCACAATGCAGACTTAATTCCGGAAGAACAGGTAATTGTCTGCCTGGATTATCTGCATAATGGCATCGGCTCGGACAGCTGCGGGCCTAAATTAAATAGAGCATATGCATTTGACGCATTGGCATTTACGTTTGAATTTCAATGGAAGATAGGAGGAGAAGATGGGCAGTAAATATGGAATGGACCGAGCAAGAAGAATGAAAGGGTGGCTGTTTTTGATTCCAGGCGTGCTGATCATTCTGATAGTAAGATTTTATCCGATGATCCATGCGTTCCTGCTGTCAATGACAACGGGACTTACAGGAAATCTGAAATTTGTAGGATTGGACAATTACGCGCGCCTGGTAAAAGATTCTCTGTTTCATACGGCGATGTTTAACACTGTGATTTATCTGATTCAGATCCCCATCATGCTGGTTCTGGCCTTGATTCTGGCAAGCGTGCTGAACCGGCCAAACTTAAAAGGAAAAGGATTTTACAGGACTATGGTGTTCCTTCCATGCGTGACCGCGGGTGTGTCATATTCCATGGTATTCCGTTCTATGTTTTCCAGCACAGGATTAATTAATCAGATTCTTTTAAAAGCGGGAATGATTGATACGGCGATTCAATGGCTTGCAGATCCCTGGCTGGCAAGGCTGGTTGTTTTGTTGGCTATGACCTGGAGATGGACTGGATATAACGCGATTTTTTATTTATCCGGCCTTCAGAGCATTGACTCATCTCTTTATGAAGCTGCGGAAATAGATGGAGCAAGTAAGTGGAAACGGCTGACCCACATTACCGTTCCCATGCTGCGTCCGGTTATCTTATTGACAGTAATTAATTCCATTAACGGTACATTACAGCTATTTACTGAGACAAAGACCATAACCGCTTACGGACCTGGCAATGCGACGATTACTCTGTCAAACTACATTTATAAGCTGTCCTTTGAATATCTGCCTCAGTATGGATATTCTGCAGCAATTTCTTATGTAATCTTTATTATGGTAGCGGTACTGGCATTGATACAAATGAAAGCGGGGGATAAACGATGAATAAAAATAAAGCGTATAACAGGAAAAGAAGCGGAAATGACGCTTTGTCCCATATTTTTTTAATAGTTGTATCAATTATTTCCGTATTTCCCCTCTACTATATGGTGGTTTCCAGCACCAACACCAGCGTGGACGTGCTGAAAGCCAGACTGCTGCCAGGAGGAGCGCTGCTGGACAATCTCAATATGCTGCTTACGACCACAGATTTTCTGGTTGGTTTAAAAAATTCTTTAATGGTATCTGTAATTGGATCAGTACTGGCAGTTCTGATTACTTCCTTGGCCGGATATGCCTTTGAGATTTACCATGATAAGGGAAAAGATGCGACAATGTCTGTTTTAATGCTTTCGATTATGGTTCCGCAGGCAGTAACGCTGATTCCCATGTATCTCCTGTTTGCAAAGCTGAATCTGTTAAACAGCGTGGCAGGATACATTCTGCCCTTTACTTCTACGGCGTTTTTGATTATGCTGTTCCGTCAGAATACCCGTTCCTTCCCATATGAGATTGTAGAGGCAGCCCGGATAGACGGTTTGTCTGAAATGCAGATTTTTATCCAGATGTTTTTCCCGATTATGCGTCCGGTTTTTTCCACAGCATTGATTGTTGCATTTATGAACATCTGGAATGAATATTTATGGGCGCTGGTAGTTATGCAGAGTCCTGAAAGCAAAACTCTGCAGGTTGTTCTGGCCGGAATGACAGTAGGATATACCATGGAGTATGGAACTACCATGCTTTTGGCAACCATTGCCACAATTCCCCTTGCGATTATTTTCTTCTGCCTGCAGAAAAGTTTCACAGAAGGCATCGCAGGTTCTGTAAAGAGTTAAGAGAGTCGTAGAAACAGCAGTTTTTATGATAAAGACAGTCCTTTTAAAAGAAAGGACCTCAAAAAAGAAGGAGGAAAATTTGATGATGAAAAAAGCACTTGTAACCGGAATGGCAGTTGTGCTGGCGGCCGCTTCCCTGGCTGGGTGCCAGAGCAAAGACAGTGCGCCTGCAGACGCGGCCGGTAACGGAGGACAGAAAACCGAAGCAGCAGGAAGCGAAGCTGCGGGAGAGGAAGCAGCAGGCAGCAATGTGATCAGCGTCTGGTGCTGGGATGAGACATTTAATATTCCGGCAATAGAGGCGGCAAGTGAAATTTATAAGGAAAAAGTGCCGGATTTCCAACTGGAAATCACAAACTTAAGTTTTGATGATATTGTTACCCGCTTAACTGCCGCAGCAGCAGGCGGCCAGGAGGATACCTTTCCGGATATTATGCTGATGTCGGATACAAATATCAAAAAATTTGTCACATTATATCCGGATTATTTTGTTGACTTAACAAATTCTGGAATTGTATATGACGATTTTGCCCAGTATAAGGTGGAAGCAGGTACAGTGGATGGAAAAATCTATTCCGTTCCTTTTGACAACGCAACTTCGATTGCAGCATACCGCACCGATTTATTAGAGCAAGCCGGACTGACCATTGAGGATTTAACGGATTTGACATGGGATGAATTTATTGAAAAGACAGAGCCGGTTGTAAAAGAAACCGGACTTCCGATGCTGACAACTGCTGACAATTTCCAATTAACCAACTGTATGTTGCAGAGCAGCGGCCACTGGTATTTTGAAGAAGACGGAAGTCTGAATCTGGCCAACAATGAGGGACTCAAGGCTGTATTTGAAGTGTACAAGGAGTTAGTAGATAAGGGAATTCTTCAGATTCGTTCCGATATGGATTCTTATTATTCCTCTTATTTTGACGGCAGCACTATGGGAACGATTAATGCCTGCTGGATTATGAATACTTTGCAGAAAGATGAATCTCTTTCTGGAAAATGGGCTCTGACCAATATGCCTCGATTTGCAGATGTAGAAGGAGCTACCAATGCAGGAAATACCGGCGGTTCCAGCTGGGTGGTAATGAATACCGGAAATCAGGAACTGGCGATTGATTTTCTGAAAGATACATTTGCAGGAAGTCCGGAACTGTACAATCAGCTTCTGACCGATATTTCAGCAGTTACTACCTATCTTCCGGCAAAGGATCAGCCAAACTACAAAGCAGAACAGCCATTCTATGGAAATCAGCCTGTATTTGAAATGATCCTTGAATTCTCCGACACTGTGCCCAGAGTAAACTACGGTATCTATACAGCAGAGGCAGCAGACGCAGTAAAAACTGCTTTAACAGAATACCGGACAGGTTCAAAAGATTTAGACTCCGCCTTAAAACAGGCAGAAGAAAACGTTGCATTTTTGATGCAGTAATTCAGTATCAGAAAGGGCTGTGCACTGAGAACTTAGTGCGTAGCCCTCTTTTCTTTTTCAGAAGCTCTTGAAAGGAATCAAGATTTCGTGATATTATAAATATAAGTTGATGCGTTCTTGAATTTGCTCATACATATAAAAAATAAGAAAGGAATCATATAACATGAAACCTGTATTAACAATAGAACATCTGATTAAAGAAGCTGAAATTTTTTGTAATTTTATGTCCGAAGAAGATCATCCCGAATTATTGGGCGTTACTGATGGTAAAGCGGTTGGTACATATGTAGAACATAGATTTCAGAGCTATTTGGCTAAGCGATACATTGTAACAGTTGGCAGTAGTGCTAAAGGGATTGATTTGCCTGGAGAAAATATTCAAACTGATATTAAAGTAACGTCTATCACTCAGCCGCAATCAAGTTGTCCTTTCAAAAATGCCCGCCAGAAAATATATGGCTTAGGATATAATCTCCTGGTCTTTGTGTATGATAAGCATGATATAGGAAACAGATGTTCTTTACACTTTACTCATTGCACTTTCATTGACAAAATGAGGAGAGCAGATTTTACCATCACAAGACGTCTTAGGGAAATGGTCAAGGATGGGGCATACAAAGAAGATATTATTGGCTTTTTACAAGATCGTAATGTTCCCGGTGATGAGATTATTTATAGTGATTTGTCCGATGAAATTCTTGCGTATCCTCCTACACAAGGTTACTTGACAATTAGTAATGCACTTCAGTGGAGACTTCAGTATGCCAGAGTTATTGCATTGGACAACAGCGTTGATGGTGTAGTTAACTATGAATGGTAAAAGAGAATACGGAGATTATCAAACACCGGAGTTTTTTTCTTTAGCTATTTGTCAGTATCTTCAAGAACAAAAAAAATTGCAGCCATCCGTTATTATAGAACCGACATGTGGCGTTGGCAGTTTTGTGAAAAGCAGCTTGATTTTTAATGCTTCAGAAATCATTGGAATCGAAGTGAATCCGGAATACTGTGAGACATGTAAACAGGATATAAGTGATCCTAGAGTTCAAATTATAAATGCAGATTTCTTTTCTTTTGATTTGAAATCTGCCATTAAAGGTAAAGAACAAATACTTATTATAGGAAATCCGCCATGGGTTAATAATAGTACGTTGTCAGCACTAAATTCGGATAATCTCCCTACAAAGGCGAATTTTAAAGGCTTAAAGGGAATGGATGCACTTACTGGAGCAAGTAATTTTGATATATGCGAATACATCATTTTACAACTAATTACTTCTTTGACAAATGCAGAGGCAACCATTGCCATGCTTTGCAAAACATCTGTGGCAAGAAATATTTTCGTAGAACTGAAACGCACGCATACAAATTTTAGAACTTTTGATATTTTTGAATTTAATGCTAATAAAGTGTTCGGAATTAGTGCAAGCGCCTGTTTGTTGGTAATAGAACTTTGTAAAAGTGAAACTTCTAATGAACTTTGTAAGGTTTACTCTTTTGAAAAACCAGATGAAATAAAAAAATCATTCGGGTATGTAGATGGGAAATTTTATAGTGATACGGCTGGGGATGTTCAGGATTTTTCTGGAGTTTGTTCCTTTGAATGGAGACAAGGTGTAAAACATGATTGTTCTAAAGTGATGGAATTATCTTATCAAGGAGATTCCTTGATAAATGGCTTAAAGGAAACGGTTGATATTGAATCTAAATACGTTTTCCCCCTTATAAAAAGTAGTATGTTTAAGACACCAGTTGTTGCCAGTTTTAAAAGATATGTAATTGTCACGCAGAAAAAAGTTCGAGAAGATACTTCCCATATAGCAAATGACGCACCTAAAACATGGGCTTATCTGACCGCTCACAAGGAGGATTTTTTAAAGAGAAAGAGTTCTATATATAAAAATGCTCCGGATTATTCTATGTTTGGAATTGGCGATTACTCATATGCACAATATAAGGTTGGAATAAGTGGATTTTATAAAAAACCACTCTTTTCTGTGCTTGTTTCCAGTGATGGCAGACCGGTTATGATAGATGATACCAGTTACTTCATTTGTTTTCCTACTTATGATATGGCGTATACTGCAATGTTACTGTTAAACTCTGACAGAGTACAGCAATTTCTTTTAACCATTGCTTTTTTGGATGCTAAGCGCCCATTTACTAAGAAAGTGCTTGAACGAATTGATTTCTATAAGATTCTTCGGGTAATATCTGCTTCAGACCTTGCTGATACTGAAAGGAAGTTAGGTCTGCAACAGTATTTTAACGAAAAGATGCTGGAAAACTTCAAATTATTACCTGAGTTAAGTCAAGAATCTTTAATGATGGACATCTAATAGAAAGCCGGTCAGCAAACTGGGAGAGGAAATTCACATGCAGGAAGAATGGAAGGTTTATTACAATGGAAATTTTGGAAAGGGGCACAGAAAACGTTTTCGCCCCGGCACAGAGATAAAACTGGAAAAATGGGCGTTCTGGAAAGACGTGAACGTATTTGTTCCCGCTGTTTACAGTTGTTCTCAGGGGCTGGTCATATCTCATAATAGAAGTAAATCTGGATCGGGTAAAAGAGTTTGTGAAAAAATATGAGGATTTGCAGTGGGAGCGGTTATCCGGGGAAGAACGGGAGAAGATTGAACTGGAAAGCCCCATGGAATTAGACTTTACTGCAAACCTCACCTTAAATGGCAGAAAGCTTCAAAACGACAGGGGATGCGGTGATTCCTGGATTCCCATGGGACTGCTAAAAGAAGAGCAGGCAGGCATTCTGGGCAGAGAAGAGATTTTAAGACATTATGGAATGGATCTGTCAAATGCGTACCTGATTCAGAGGACGTTTTATCTGTGGGCGACAAAGAGGAAACCCAAAATCAGGACTTTGGAACTGGAACTTGTTCCCAGTCCCAGAACTGTGCCGGGGATTCATTTTAAAGCAGAAAAACCGGGGCAAAAAGTGACCTTTGTCCATCCGGTTACCGGGACAGAGCACACCATAACAATCAGAGACTGGGGCTGGCAGCAGATACCTGTGGAAGAAAAGGAAAGTCAGTGGGTATATCCGACTCACTGCGCAGTCCTGGAATATGAGATTGCCCCATGGCTCTGGCCGGAGGAGGCAGCAGTGTTAGACAGGAAAGAAGGAGACAGGCCCTATTTAAAAAATAAAGATCCGAAAGCGCCTGTTTCCCTTGGGGCTTCGTCAGTTGCCATTATCGGCGGCGGCAGAGGAAGATGCCAGGGAAGGGATCAGACCTGCTGTGCGTCCTCTTCTTTCTATTTTAAGCCCCAAAAAGAAATAGAGTGGCGAGTATTATTTCGCATTTTGGATCGGGAAAAACTGGAAATGAAACTTTATTGTAACAGTTCAGCCATGTAGCTTCTTGCCCGCTTGCAGCGGACAAGAAGCGTCTGGCGTCCGCCCTATGAAGATTCAGACAGAAAAACTCTTATGAAAACAAGCTTTCGACGCGTTTTTCTGCCTGAATCTTCGTATGGCTGAACTGTTGCACTTTATTAGCACTCAATCAAAATGAGTGCTGATTTTTTATTGACATTTCAGGGCTTCGGTATTACAATAGGCAATAAAGCACAGTTATCATAAAAAAGGAGTGTATTATCATGGCAGCAAAGACAGGAAGTTTGACAATTAACAGTGAAAACATATTTCCGATTATTAAAAAATGGCTGTATTCCGATCATGACATTTTCTACCGGGAGTTGATCTCCAATGGCTGTGATGCCATTACCAAGCTGAAAAAGCTGGAATTGATGGGAGAGTTTGAAAAGCCGGAAGACGTAGAATATAAAATAGAAGTAGCTGTAAATTCTAAGGAAAAAACCATTTCCATCTCGGATAACGGACTGGGTATGACGGAAGAAGAAGTAGACGAATATATCAACCAGATTGCATTTTCCGGCGCTCAGGCATTTTTAGAGCAGTACAAGGACAAGGCCAATGAAGATCAGATTATCGGCCACTTTGGACTGGGATTTTATTCGGCATTTATGGTGGCGGACAAGGTTACCATTGATACAAAATCATACAAACCGGATACAAAGCCGGTGCATTGGGAGTCCGAAGGCGGTACTGAGTATGAGATGACAGAAGGAGACAGAGAACTCTTTGGAACCACCATTACCTTATACTTAAACGAGGACAGCACAGAGTTTTCCAATGAATACCGGGCCAGAGAGGTTATCGAAAAATACTGCGCCTTTATGCCGGTTCCGATTTTCCTCTCCAACACAGCAGAAGGTCCTCAGTATGAGACTATTGAAAAGGACGAACTGACGGACAAGGATACCATTGTTGAGACCATTGTAGAAGAGGCAAAGACAGAAGAAAAGGAAAACGAAAACGGTGAGAAAGAAGTCGTGGAAGTTTCTCCTGCTACAGAAAAGTATAAGATTTTAAAGCGCCCGGTGGCATTAAATGATGTAAGTCCATTGTGGAACAAGCATCCCAATGAGTGCACCGAGGAAGAATACAAAGAATTTTACCGCAAAGTATTTATGGATTACAAAGAACCGCTGTTCTGGATTCATTTAAACATGGATTACCCATTTAACTTAAAGGGAATCCTGTATTTCCCCAAACTGAATATGGAGTATGACAGCCTGGAAGGTACCATTAAGCTGTACAACAATCAGGTATTTATTGCAGATAATATCAAGGAAGTAATTCCGGAATTTTTGATGCTGCTAAAGGGTGTGATCGACTGCCCGGATCTGCCCTTAAACGTATCCAGAAGCGCACTGCAAAATGACGGCTTTGTAAAGAAAATTTCGGATTATATTACGAAAAAGGTAGCAGACAAGCTGTCCGGCATGTGCAAGACTGACCGGGAAAATTATGAGAAATACTGGGATGATATTAATCCATTTATCAAATTCGGCTGCATTAAAGATGAAAAGTTTGCAGAAAAGATGAAGGATTACATTATCTTTAAAAATCTGGAGGGCAACTATCTGACTCTTGCCGATTGTCTGGAGGAAAACAAAGAAAAGCATGAAAATACTGTATTTTATGTGACAGACGAAAAAGAGCAGAGCCAGTATATCAATATGTTTAAAGAAGCCGGTTTGGATGCTGTGATTTTAAAACACAACATTGACAGCCCCTTTATCAGCCATATGGAGCAGAAAAACGAGGGTGTGAAGTTCCTTCGCATTGATGCGGATCTCACTGATACTTTTAAAGAAGAGACTCCTGAAGAGGAAAAAGAGGCGTTTAAAGAGACGGCAGACAGTCTGACAGAGCTCTTTAAAAACGTTTTAAACAATGATAAACTGACCATCAAAGTAGAGAAACTGAAAAATGAAACCATTGCGTCTATGATTACCGTATCCGAAGAGTCCAGAAGAATGCAGGATATGATGAAGATGTACAATATGTACGGTATGGACCCAGGCATGTTTGGACCACAGGAAACACTGGTATTAAATGCTAACCACAAACTGGTTCAGCATGTTCTGGCAAATAAGGACGGCGCTCATACAAAGGCGATCTGCGAGCAGTTATATGATTTGGCTTCTTTAAGCCATGGCTCTTTAACTCCTGAGAGAATGACCGGATTTATTGCCAGAAGCAATGAACTGATGGAGTTATTGGCAAAATAAAGGAGTGAAAATGCGTCTATACATTATCCGGCATGGAGAAACAGACTGGAATACAAAAGGACGCCTTCAGGGCCAGACAGATACCCGGTTAAACGACAAAGGGATTCGTCTGGCTCAGATTACAGCAGAGGGGATGAAGAATATCCCCTTTGATTTTTGCATTACCAGTCCGTTAAAAAGAGCCAGGCAGACAGCAGAGATTGTATTAAAAGACCGACAGGTTCCGATTTTGGAAGATGACAGGATACAGGAGATCTGTTTTGGCTCGTGGGAGGGGCTGGGATGCCGGCCCGGCAATTTTCAGATACCTGTTTCAAAAGAGGCGTTTGACAAATTTTATACCGATCCATTTCACTTTGAGCCGCCAAAGGATGGAGAGACGGTGGCAGAAGTCTGTGAGAGAACCGGAATGTTTTTGAAAGAGATTACGGCTGCGCCCCAGTACCAGGATAAAACCATCCTGGTTGCTTCCCATGGATGTGCGTCCAGGGCGATTTTAAACAGCGTGTATGAAAACAAACGGGATTTCTGGCAGGGATGTGTTCCGCCAAACTGTGCAGTCAGCCTGCTCGAAGTAAGGGACGGACATATGGTTTTAAGAGAAAGGGACAAAATTTATTATGATTCAGCAGAAATCATAGATTTCAGGACCGGAGAGAGACCAGAGCCATAGAAAACAGAATGATAGAAAACAGCAAACTTGCAGGAATCAAAAACGCCGTATCCACACCAGGACTACGGCGTTTTGGCGACTACTCATCTTCATTTAAATCATCCGCTACTGCGCCCAGTACACTGGAAATAGTGCCTACGGTAGCAGCTACGACAAACAGGACAATTAAAATAACAGCGCCGAAAAAAGCAAATAAAAACCCGGAATCCATGACAACCTCCAATCCAGTATAAAGGGGTGAAAAATTCGTTTGCCCCCAATACCTTTAAAACACATTATACGTAACAGTTCTGCCAAGTATCGTCTTGTCCGCCTGCAGCGAACAGGAAGCGTCTGACGGAACTGTTACCATTATACTACAGAATTTGTAGCATGAAAAGATTGAAAAAGAAAAAAGATGATGTTATAATAAGTAGTAATGATTACTACTTGATGCAGAATCAGGTTATAAATAATGCGGGAGGCACAACGATGACGTATAAAATTATTGGCGACAGCTGTTTGGATTTACCAAGAGAATTAAAAGAGGATACCCATTTCCAGATGCTTCCTCTTACCCTTCAGGTAGGTAGTGCATCAATTATTGATGACGAGACGTTTGATCAGAAAAAGTTTTTGGAACTGGTGGCGGCCTGCCCGGAGTGTCCCAAAACTGCCTGCCCGTCTCCGGAGAGTTTTAAAGAAGCTTATGAGTGCGATGCAGAGAATGTGTTTGTCATCACATTATCAGAGCATTTAAGCGGCACCTGCAATGCAGCACGGCTGGGCATGGAAATGTATTATGAGGAGCATGGCCACGATAAAAATATTTTGGTGCTGGGCTCCAATTCTGCTTCGGCAGGCCAGTTAAACCAGGCGCTGTATATTCAGAAATTGTGTGAGGCAGGACTTTCTTTTGAAGAAATCTCTGAAAAGGCAGAAGCATTCCGGGATACGATGAACACATACTTTGTTTTGGAAACTCTGGACGTACTGCGCAAAAACGGGCGTTTATCCGGACTTCAGGCTTTTTTTGCCACTACGCTGAATATTAAGCCGATTATGGGAGGAGATCATGGAACGATTGTTAAGTTAGATCAGGCCAGAGGAATGAACAAAGCCCTTCAGCGGATGTGTGATATTGCATTTAAGGAAGCAGGAGATACCAGTGAGAAAACGCTGGTAATTGCTCACTGCAACAATGCGGCCAGAGCAGAGTCGGTAAAGGCTGAGATGGAAAAAAGAGGGGCATTTAAGAGGATTGTAATTACAGAGGCAGCCGGAGTATCCACTGTTTATGCCAGTGACGGCGGAATCATAATGGCATTATAAAGGAAGATGTATGAGCAAAAGCAGAAAGAGACAGCAAAAGGTTCCATGGGGATTGCTGTTTGGAGCAGTCGTTTTGGCAGGGATTTTTGCTGTATGGCTGATAACCGCTACAGCAGCGGATGTTCATAAATATGAACATGCCAGTCTGGCTGTCCAGGAGAGTGTTTCAGAAGAGGGCACAGCTGCAGAGATTACGATTTTGACAGAAGATAACTCTTCCTGGGACAGCCAGATTCAGGAAAATCAGATTCAGGACAGTCAGGCTGTGGAACTGCTCTTTGGCGGGGATGTTCTTTTATCGGATCATGTGCTGGCTGCCTACGAAAAAGGCGGAGGCATTGGAGGAGTAGTAGGACCGGAGTTTTTGGAAGAGATCCAAAAGGCGGACATTTTTATGGTCAATCAGGAGTTCCCTTTCAGCAACCGGGGAGAAAAAGCAGAAGATAAGCAGTACACCTTTCGCCTGCCGCCGGAAAAAGTATCCATATTTCAGGAGATGGGGATTGATATTGTCACGTTAGCCAATAATCACGCGTTGGATTTTGGCACAGATGCATTGCTGGATACCTGCAAAATTCTGGATGAAGCCGGAATCCTGCGGGTGGGAGCCGGAACCTTTGAGGAGGCGAAGCAGTGGCAGACCATAGAAGCAGGCGGGAAAAAGATAGGATTTTTGGGGGCAACCAGAGTGATACCGGTAGCGGATTGGGCGGCTACTTCCTATAGTCCCGGAATGCTTGCCACTTATGATCCGGCTCTGTTATTAGAACAGATTCAGGCAGCCAAAGCAGTCAATGATTATGTTGTGGTATATGTCCACTGGGGAATTGAGAGGGAAGAATACCCAGAGGAGTACCAAAAAACACTGGGACGCCAGTATATAGATGCCGGGGCCGATCTGGTAATCGGAAGTCATCCTCATGTACTTCAGGGGATTGAATATTATAAAGGAAAACCAATCGTATACAGTCTGGGCAATTTTGTCTTTGGAAGTTCTATTCCTAAAACCATGCTTTTAAAAGTGCGTCTGGAGGGAGATGAGGCTGCTCTTACCGTTCTTCCGGGCACTTCTTCTGCGGGATATACAAGGGAACTTACAGATGAAAGAGAAAAGCAGGAATTTTATCAATACCTGGAGAAAATTTCTTCGGTTTCCATAGATGAAAACGGAGCGGTAAAAATTCCACTTGATAAATTTAAAAAATAGGCTATAATAAATAGCGGATATAAATGAATAGTTATGCAGTAATTATGTATACCTATTGAATAAAGGTTTATCAAGGAGGAGATTTATTATGAAGAAAAAAGTATTGGCAATGGCCCTTGCAGCATGTATGGCAGCATCTCTTGCAGCGTGCGGCAGTTCTGACGGCGAAACAACTGCAGCAGCAACAACCGCAGCAGGCGGAGCGGAAAGTACGCAGGCAAAGGCAGAAGAAAGCGAGAGCACAGACAAAGCTGCAGAGAGCGAAGGGACAGGCGGCGTATTGGTGATGGCAACCAACGCAGAGTTTGAGCCATGGGAGTATTATGAGGGCAGCGAGATTGTAGGAATTGATGTGGAGATTGCGCAGGCGATTGCCGACAAACTGGGCATGGAATTAGAAGTAGAAGATATGGCCTTTGATTCTATTATTCCGGCTGTAACTTCCGGAAAAGCAGATTTTGGCGCAGCAGGCATGACGGTAGATGAGACCAGAAAAAAATCTGTAGATTTTACTGATACTTATGCAAATGCATCTCAGGTAATTATTGTAAAAGAAGACAGTGAAATTACCGGTTCTGCAGACCTTGCAGATAAGAAGATTGGCGTTCAGCTGGGTACTACCGGCGATTTGCTTTCTACGGATCTGGCAGGCGATGGCAATGTAGAGCGTTACAACAAAGGGTTTGAAGCAGTTCAGGCGCTGATTCAGGGCAAAATTGATGCAGTTGTCATCGACAGTGCTCCGGCAAAAGTATTTGTTGAGCAGAGCGAAGGCTTAAAAGTATGCGAAGAGGCAATGAGCCAGGAAGAGTATGCAATCGCTATAAAGAAGGGCAACACCGAGATGCTTGATAAAATCAACGGCGCTCTGAAAGAATTAAAAGAAGACGGTACGATTGACGAGATCATCAACAAATACATCCCGGCTGAATAATCAGATCGGAGTCTAAGAGGATAGATAGCAATGTGGAAAAATTTCTGTGACACATTTTATTTAAATTTTATTAAAGAAGATCGCTGGCGTTATATAGCGGACGGACTGGTAGTTACTTTACAGATTACATTCTTTGCATTGATTTTGGGAATTATAATCGGATTGATTGTAGGAATTATCCGTACCACTTATGAAAAGACCCGTAAATTAAAAATACTGAATTTTTTCTGTACCATCTACTTAACGGTAATCCGCGGAACACCAGTTGTAGTCCAGCTTTTAATCATGTACTTTGTCATCTTCGGCAACTCCAGAATTGACAAAGTCCCGGTAGCGGTTCTGGCATTTGGTATTAACTCCGGTGCATATGTGGCAGAAATTTTCCGCAGCGGTATCAATTCTGTAGAAGCAGGGCAGATGGAAGCGGGAAGAAGTCTGGGATTTAATTACCTGCAGACCATGTGCTATATTATTCTGCCCCAGGCGCTGAAAAATGTGCTTCCAACCCTGTGCAATGAGTTTATTGCTCTTTTAAAAGAAACGTCCGTTGCCGGATACATTGCGATCCAGGATTTGACCAAAGGCGGCGATATTATCCGCAGCCGTACGTATTCTGCGTTTATGCCTTTAATTGCAGTAGCACTTATATATTTGGTTCTGGTAATGATTTTGAGCCGCCTGGTAGGACTGTTGGAGAGGAGGTTGAGACGCAGTGAACGCTAATACAGAGAATGCGCTAATCCAGGTGAGAAACCTGGGAAAAAGTTTTGGGGATTTAAAAGTCCTTCAGGGCATTACAGTTGACATCCATCAGGGAGATGTGGTCTGCGTCATCGGCCCGTCCGGATCGGGAAAGAGTACCTTTCTTCGGTGTCTGAATCGTCTGGAAGAAGCCACCGAAGGCAGTATTTTCTTTGACGGAGAGGATATTGTAGATCCGAAAACGGATATAGACAAGCACCGTCAGAAGATGGGAATGGTTTTTCAGCAGTTTAATCTGTTCCCCCATATGACTATCCTGAAAAATATGACGCTGGCTCCGGTGAAGCTGCAGGGAGTCGATCCTGCCCAGGCTGAAAAGGATGCCATGAGGCTTTTGGAAAGAGTAGGACTGGCGGATCGGGCAAACGCTTACCCGGCGCAGCTGTCCGGCGGACAGAAACAGAGAATCGCCATTGTGCGCGCACTGATGATGAAGCCGGAGGTCATGCTCTTTGATGAGCCGACTTCTGCCCTGGACCCGGAAATGGTAGGCGAAGTTCTGGCAGTTATGCGGGAACTGGCAGAGGAGAAGATGACCATGGTTGTGGTAACCCATGAGATGGGATTTGCCAGAGAAGTGGCCAACCGGGTTATGTTTATGGACGGCGGCAATTTTGTAGAAGAGGGAACGCCAAAAGAACTGTTTGGCAATCCAAAAAATGAAAGGCTGAAGCTGTTTTTAAGCAAAGTGCTGTAGAAACAGTCAGATAAAGAGAAGCGGCAAAACCGCTTCTTTTTTAATACTTAAACTCAATCTCTGATTCCATCAAATCAATCAGCCGCTGTTCATCTTCAATCACAAGTTCTCTGCCGGATTTTTTCAAATATCCAAGCTGCTTTAACTTGGCCATAATCCGGGATACAGTAACCGGGTGGCAGCCCAGGTACCGGGCAAGTTCTTCGTAGGTATAGAACTTGGGGACAATGGGTTTTTCTCCCGGTTCCTTGCGGCTGACTGACAGCAGAAGCTGGCATAAGGCAGTTACAAGAGTTTCTTCGTGCATATAATGAAAATGATTCAGAGCCTCCGAATAGTTATCTGCCAGGGTTTGGATAAAAAACATGTTGAACGCATTATTAACGTGAAGCAGATGAAGGAAGATTTCGTAATTAATCTGATAGAGGATACAGGAAGTCTTGGTTACAATGGATACATTGAAACCAGACCGAAAAAAAGAACTTTTTCTGGGTGTGACCATTAAATGATTAAATCCTACCAGACGTTTGGCATGAAAGTAAAGATAGATATTCTCATCTCCCTTTCTGGTCAGACTGTTGAGAGAGCAGATGCCCTCATCCAGCAGATATACGCATGCATCCGGATCGTTCGGGGAATGGAGTTTTAGATAATAACCCTTGTCAACTTCCAGTCTTGTCCCATGTTTTTTCAGCATATCCCAAAAGTTGTAATCCATGATGAACTCCTTTGTTATAATATTTAGACATTGTATCACAATATAAACAAAAAATCTACAAATATAACACAGGTTATATTTTGAAATTTGTTTTTATGGTACAATTAGACAAAGTTATATATTTAACAATCACTCATAAGAAAAGGGGTAAATGAAATGGCTAACACAGTCGACAAAAAGGAGAGAATGCTGATGATCCATTCTCTCATCGGTATTGGTGTCATGGTATTTTTTAGATACCTGCCGCTCAACCTTCCGGAGATTACGCCGGTAGGTATGGAAGTCCTGGGAATTTTCTTGGGCACCTTGTACCTTTGGACCTTTGCAGATCCGATTTGGGGCAGTATTCTTTCTATCGGTATGCTTGGTTTCTCTCATTACAGCAACATGAACGCTGTTTTGGCAGAAGCGTTCGGTGCTCCTGTAACTGTACAGGTTCTGTTTATGCTGATTATGTCCGGCGGTCTTGCATATTACAAGATCAGTTCTTATCTGGGCAGATTTTTCCTGACAAGAAAATTCACCAACGGCAAACCCTGGCTGTTTCTTAGTGTTCTCTGTGTAGGATGCTATTTTATCGCAGGTTTCATCAATGCATTTACTCCAATCTTTGTATTGTGGCCGGTTCTTTATGGAATTTTTGATGATGTAGGATACGAAAAAGGTGATGCGTTTCCAAGAGTAGCACTGACCATGATTGTAATCGCATCCTTAATTGGTTTCCCGATGGCTCCCTTTGCGCAGAATGGTCTGGCTCTTCTCAGCAACTTTGAAAAGATCACAGCCGAAATGCCTGGCGGTCCTATTGTGGTAAACAGCGGCGCTTATCTGGCAACCGCTATTATCCTGGGTATGGTTATGATTGCAGCAGCAATCCTGTTCTGCAAGTTTGTACTTCGCCCGGATGTATCCAAGATGAAGAACTTTAATGTGGATACTTTTGTGAAGAATCCGCTGCCTCCAATGAGTCTGCAGCAGAAACTGTACTGCGGAGGGTTCGTTGTGGTTATTTTGGGACTGATGCTTCCATCCCTGTTCCCGACTCTGCCTGGCATGTCTTTCTTAAAACCGGCAGTTTACGGTATTACAATGACAGTTGCAGCGCTGATGGCAGCTATTCACATTAAGGGAGAGCCGATTCTGGATATTCCAAAGGTTCTGGCCAATAATGTAAGCTGGGGTTCCTATTTCATTATTATGGCGGCAGTATTTTTAGGAAGCGTTTTAACCAATCCTTCCACAGGTGTTTCTGCATTCCTGGCATACATACTTTCTCCGATTTTCGAGGGGATGTCTCCAGTATTCTTTATTGTCCTGATTCTGCTTTTGGGCGGTATTTTAACCAACATCTGCAACAGTTTGGTTATTGGTATGATTTTGCAGCCGATTATCATGACTTACTGTATTCAGACCGGTGCAGATGCAAGACCAATCGTAACTCTGATGATACAGTTTGTACTGTTATCCGCAGCAATTACTCCGGCAGCGTCTCCATTTGCAGCGATTCTGCACAGCAACAAAGAATGGATTCCGACCAAGTATGTTTACAAGTATACAGTACCGATTGTATTGCTTGAAATGCTTATTACACTGGTAGTAGGTATTCCGTTAACCAGTATTTTGATGTAAGATTTGTATTGCTTTTCATAAATAGGGGATTCCACAAGAATCCTCTATAACTGTGAAATGAGAAAGGAATTTGATTGTAATGGCACAATATGATGTAGTAATTATCGGCGCCGGACCTGCAGGCATGACCGCTGCAATTTATGCGGCGAGAGCAGATATGAATGTTTTGATGCTGGACAAGCTGGCTCCGGGCGGCCAGATTATCAATACTAATGAGATTCAGAACTATACCGGTGTAGGCACTGTAAACGGCGCGGAACTGGCATATCAGATGTTTGAGCACACACAGCAGTTTGATACCATTACCTTTGACTATGCAACTGTAAAAGAGATAAAGGACAATGGCGCAGAAAAGATAGTTGTGTGTGAGGAGGATGGCAAAGAATTTACGGCAAAGTCTGTGATTTTAGCCACCGGCACACAGCCCAGATGCTTAAATATCCCCGGTGAGGATAAATTCAGAGGCAACGGCGTAAGCTGGTGTGCAATCTGTGACGGCGCTCAGTACCGTGATAAAGATGTAGTGGTAATCGGCGGCGGAAACTCTGCGGTAGAGGAGTCCATTTTCCTGGCCGGTATGGTAAAGTCTCTCACCATTGTTACTATGTTTGATTTGACAGCAGACCCGATTGCCTGCGATAAACTTCGCGCAATGGAAAATGTGAAGATCTATCCATACCAGGATATTTTGGAAATTACAGGCGATACCAGAGTAGAAGGCGTTCACTTTAAGTCTACCCAGAATGGGGAAGAGAATACGGTTAAGTGCGACGGCGTATTTGAGTACATTGGTTTAACACCTACTACAGACAGCTTTAAGGAACTGGGTGTATTGAATAAATTGGGATATGTGGAAGTAGATGAGCATATGGCAACAAAAGTGCCTGGTATTTTTGGAGCAGGGGACTGCGTTACCAAGAATCTGCGTCAGGTGATTACTGCCTGTGCAGATGGGGCGATTGCGGCTCAGGAAGCATCCCATTACGTAAAGAATCTGTAGAATACCATAATCAAGGAGGAATGTACGATGTTAAAAGAAGTAAACAGCGCAGAATTTAAGGAACTGGCAGATAAGGGACTGGTTTTAGCTGACTTTTTCTCCACTACCTGCGGGCCCTGCAAGATGCTGGGATTTGTATTAAAGGATGTGGAAAAAGAATTTGGCGATGATCTGACCATCTTAAAAGTAGATTTTGATCAGAACAAGGAACTGACCGCAGAATACGGCGTAGCAGGATATCCGACTCTGATTCTGTTAAAGGACGGCGCTGAGGTAAAACGTCTTCAGGGCTTACAGCAGAAGCCGGTAATCGTAAATATGGTAAAGGAAAATATGTAATATAACGTAACAATTCAGATGAACTGTTACGGAAGTATATTCCAAAAGCAAAAACAATTAATTATGGAGGACAAAGAAATGGGCGTTAATTACAGCTATGAAGAGCACTTAATTGATCGTCAGTATGAAGCAGAGCAGGCAATGTTAAAGGAGTTTGAGGCAGGCAATTACACCATCCAGAATCCTTTGGTAAAGTATAACCTGTATTTTATCAGTCCACTGTCTGCAGTGGTATGCTTTGAGACAGAGGAGGAGACCGCAGTTACCATTACTGTATTTGGTAAGACCAAAGAAGCCAACATGAGCCATACTTTCCCGAAGGCTAAAAAACATGTTCTTCCGGTTTTGGGACTTTACTCCAATTACTCCAACAAAGTGGAAATCCGTGCATATCGCGGGGAATCCAATGTGATTACCATTGATGTTCCGGATGTTTATAATGGCAAAGAAGTAATTCATTACATGGATACTACTCCGGAATATTTGCAGGACAATGTAATTTTAGTTTCTCCGGCAGGCGAGGATTTATCTTCTGCATTTGACTATGCCGGTGATGCAAGATGGCATATGAATGTTACCTGCGTATTTGACGTAAAGAGACTGAAAAACGGCAACCTGATCATGGGTTCCAGCCGTCTGATCAAGATGCCTTACTATATGTCCGGCCTTTATGAGATCAGCCCATGTGGTAAGATTTACAAAGAATTCCGCGTACCTGGCGGTTATCACCATGATGAATTCGAGATGGAAGATGGAAACATCCTGTGTCTGACCGAAGATCTGGAAAGCGATACCGTTGAGGATATGTGCGTTCTGTTAGACAGAAACACCGGTGAAATCATTAAGACCTGGGATTACAAGAAGTTCTTAAATCCAAAGACTGTCAGCCATTCCGGAAGCTGGTCTGAAGAAGACTGGTTCCACAACAACGCAGTATGGTATGACAAGAATACCAACTCCCTGACCTTCTCCGGCCGTCACATTGACAGTATGGTAAATATCGACTTTGAGACCGGCGAATTAAACTGGATCATCGGCGATCCGGCAGGCTGGCCTCAGGAGATGGTAGACAAATACTTCTTTAAGCCAGTTGGCAACAACTTTGGATGGCAGTATGAGCAGCACGCAAATGTCATTACTCCAAACGGCGACGTAATGTGCTTTGACAACCACCACTATGGATGCAAGCAGGTAGATCGTCCAGACAAAGAATTAAAGGCAAAAGACAATTACTCCAGAGGCGTCCGCTACCGCATCAACACCAAAGATATGACCATTGAGCAGGTTTGGGAGTACGGAAAAGATAAGGGCGCAGAGTTCTTCTCTCCATATATCTGTAACGTAGAGTATTACAACGAAGGACACTATATGGTACATTCCGGCGGTATTGCATATGACAAGGACGGCAATCCATCTGAGGCTCTGGGCGCATTCGCAAAGGATATGGGCGGCGAGCTTCACAGCATTACCGTTGAAGTATGTGATAACAAGAAGATGCTGGAGATGGACTGCCCAGGCAACTACTACCGCGGCGAGAAGCTGAAACTGTACAGCGACGGCATCAACTTAGAACTTGGCAAGGGCCAGATTTTAGGCGCTATGGGACATACCAAAGAATTTGAAACCGATATTCCGATGGAGAGCTGCGGCGAACTGATTCCAGAAAGCTGCAACGCAAGAATCGTAGAAGAAATCGACAGATTTACCTTCTTCTCCAGATTTGAAAAAGGCCAGATGGTTATGATGCTGTTAGAGCAGGGCGAAGAAGTTCACAGATACTTTATCTCCACGACAGCAGTTGCTTACCTGGCAATGTGCTGCGGTACCTTCCTGGATTCTGACGAGCGTAATACCAAGACCAGCGTAAACAAAGCAGGATTAAAGGGTACTTACGATGTAAGAGTCATTATTGATGATAAGAAGTATGAGACAGGCGTTCAGATTCACTGCTAATTGACGCAGGATTCAATGCGTGATACCGGGACTCCCTGTATAGGGAGTCCCGGCTTATATTAGAGTTTCAGTTCCTATCAAAAGAAGACAAGGAGAAAAACAGATGGGCGTTTTATTTAAAGAAATAGACCACATTATTGACCGCCAGTATGAGGCAGAGCAGGCATTTCTGGCAGAATACAAAAAAGAAAACCATACCATTGAAAATCCTTATGTAGTGGTAAATCCGTATCTGATTGCACCGCTGACCGCTCTGGTTATGTTTGAAGCTGAAAAACCGGCATTTGCCAAAGTAACGGTAAAGGGCAAGGCAGCTGCAGGTGATTATATGTATCGCCCTGCCAGTGACATGAATCATATGGTGCTTCCCATTTACGGCCTGTATCCGGAATATGAAAATACGGTTGTGATCGAACTGAGCACCGGAGAGACCAAAGAATTAAAGATTCAGACAGAAGCACGTCCTGAAAAGCTTCAGAAACCTACCAGCATCGAGACTACTCCGGAGTATTTTGAAGATAACATGATGTTTGTAAGTCCGACTTCTCCGGCTTTGACCGCTGCATATGACTATGCGGGAGATGCCAGATGGTACAATACCTTAAATCTGGCATTTGACTTAAAGAGAGCAAGAAACGGCCGTCTGTTAGTTGGTACGGATCGTCTGGTTGCGCCGCCTTACCATACTACCGGCATTTATGAGATGGGTATGATCGGTAAGATCTACAAAGAATTCCGTATTCCTGGCGGTTATCACCATGACGAGTGGGAAATGGAAAATGGAAACATTCTGATTTTAAGCCAGATCTTAGAGAGAGGAACCGTTGAGGACTACTGCGTTATGGTAGACAGGGAAACCGGCGAAATCTTAAAGACCTGGGATCATCAGGACGTGCTTCCGGTTTATCCGGCAGGCGGTTCCGGAAGCCAGGATGCCCACGACTGGTTCCACAACAATGCAGTATGGTATGACAAGAAAACCAATTCTCTGACCTTCTCCGGACGTCATCAGGATGCGATTATCAATCGTGATTTTGAGACCGGCAAGTTAAACTGGATCATCGGCGATCCGGAAGGCTGGCCGGAAGATATGCAGAAGTATTTCTTTAAGCCGGTAGGAGACGAGTTTGACTGGCAGTATGAACAGCACGCCTGCATGGTTCTGCCAAACGGCGACATTATGTGCTTTGACAACGGTCATTACAGATCCAAAGTAAAAGAAAAATACATTCCTGCAAAAGACAATTTCTCCAGAGGTGTTATTTACCGCATCAATACCGATGATATGACCATCCGTCAGGTATGGCAGTACGGCAAAGAGCGGGGAGCAGAATTCTTCTCCTGCTACATCTGCAACTGCGAATACTATGAAAATGGTCATTACCTGGTACACTCCGGCGGTATCGGCCAGAAAAACGGCGAATACTTGAACTTCCCTGGAGCTGCTCTTACCGATGAAATTGAAAGCGGGGAAGTACAACTCAGTTCTATTACAGTTGAAGTAAAGGACGATAAGGTGCTGTATGAGATGCACCTGCCGGCAAATTACTACCGGGCAGAAAAACTTCACCTGTATGATGAGAACGACAGAGTGACCTTTGGAAAGGGACAGCTTCTGGGGCATATTACTTCTACAGAAGAATTTATGACAGAAGCTCCTGCAGAGCCGGCCGGCATGATTCCGGACGAATACAAGGCGAAGATTGCAAAAGAAGCAGACCGTATTGTATTTAAGGCAAGCTTTGAAAAGGGAACTCTGGTTATGTTAAACCTGGAGGGCAAAAATGGTACCCCTACCCGCCACTATTTTGTTCCCACTACCAAGCGTCCGTTCCTTGCAATGTGCGTAGGAACCTTCCTGGAGCATGATGCAAGAGCAGTGGAATTCCCCATTGGAACAGAGAATATTCCAGGCGAATATGAAATTACTGTGACAGTTGATGACAAGAAATACGAGACCGGCGTGACAGTTCTTGTATAAAAAAGTAACAGTTCAGCCATGCATCTTCTTGCCCGCTTGCAGCGGACAAGAAGCGTCTGGCGTCCGCCCTATGAAGATTCAGACAGAAAAACTCTTATGAAAACAAGCTTTCGACGCATTTTTCTGCCTGAATCTTCGCATGGCTGAACCAATGTCATTTAGTTAATTTTATA
>CAUWCT010000014.1:0-37892 GCA_963557065.1 uncultured Lachnospiraceae bacterium
GCATACAGACCTTGGAGAGGGTCTATAAATACTACTACTTTATAATACGAGGAGATAAAAACTATGGCAAAGCAAGCTACATTTAAAAAATGCATTATCTACACTGGCTTAATTCTGTTAAGCTTTACCATTCTGGTTCCTTTTTTATGGATGATCTCTTCCTCCTTAAAAACCAGCCAGGACGTGTTTTCCGTCCCCATGAAATGGTTTCCAAAAACTCCCGTCTGGGAAAACTTTTCTGAAATCTGGACCAAAGTGCCCATGCTTTTATTTTTTAAAAACAGTTTTAAATTAGCAATTATCATTACTTTACTGCAGGTCTGCACCAGCACACTGGCAGCTTATCCCTTTGCCAAAATGCAGTTTCCCGGCCGGGATATCATCTTTTTAAGTTATGTGGCCACCATTGCTGTTCCATGGCAGGTATATATGATTCCCCAGTTCCTTGTAGTCCGCCAATTACACTTAGCAGATACTCATCTGGCTCTTATTTTAATGCAGGCATTCAGCGCCTTTGGTGTATTCCTGATTCGTCAGGCTTATCTTGGCATTCCAAAAGAACTTTCTGAAGCAGCCCGTATTGATGGTCTCGGAGAATTCGGCATTTACCGCACTATTATGCTGCCTCTGGTCAAACCGGCTATTGCTACCCTTGTCATCTTTACCTTTGTAACTGTTTGGAACGATTATATGGGACCCATGATCTACCTGAACTCTAACGAATTAAAGACGATCCAACTGGGTCTTCGTATGTTTGTTACACAATATTCCGCTGACTACAATCTGGTAATGGCAGCAGCGTTAATTTCTCTGATTCCTGTTGGAGTTCTGTTCCTAAGTCTTCAAAGATTCTTTATTGAAGGGGTTGCCACCAGCGGTTTAAAAGGTTAAGTTTTTCCAATGTATTCGCTTGGAGTCATCTGCGTGACTTTTTTAAACACTTTGCTGAAGTAGTAAGGATCGTCATATCCTAACATCTGTGATACTTCATACACCCGGTTATTATTTTCAAGCAGAAGCTTTTGAGCTTCCTTCATTTTCACTTCTGCCACATAATCAGAAAATGATTTCTGAAGGACTTTTTTAAAAATTCTGCTTAAATAGCTGGGTGTAATTTCCAGTTTATCTGCAATTTCATTTAGCGACAACTTACTAAATCGATTATCATAAATGTATTTCTGTGCTCTCTTTACCTTATATCTAAAAATTTCTCCAGTGTCATTTTCTCTATAAGATGCAAGACACTTCTCCATTTGTTCTGCCCATGCATGCAACCCATGCTGGTCCCAAATCGTGTTCCGCCATTCTTCTTTTGACAGATACTCTCTTCCAAAATACTGCCTCATATAAGCGCAGACCCCCGGATCAGATCCTTCAATCTCTTTTAAAATTTCCCATGAAAAATCCCAGCATTCTTTTTTGTCTCCCTTTTGCTCCAAAAATTTTTTGAAAAGCGCAAAAAAGCCTTCCATGCCTTCCGCAAAATCCGATTCCCGAAGCACCTGTTCCAAGTGCGCTTTCAAGTAGGAAATGCTCAAACTGTTTTCATAAAAATGGACACTCTGTTCCGCCCCGCTCATATGGTAGGAAATACTGGTAAGCGCCTCATCCAGCCCTCTTGACAAGTGTACGATATTTCGATGTTTTGCGCTGAGACCTATGAGACAGTTCTGGTTTAAATACAGCTTAATTCCTGCAATCATGGCCTGACATTTAGAAAGAAGCAGTTCTCTGGAAATGGGATGTGTCTCTTCATACTCAAGATAAAAAGCCGCGCTTTTTTCATCTAATACGCATCCGTAGGCTTCTGCCTCTGCCGGAATCTGTTCTTTGCAAATGTTAATAATAAAATTTTGGGCAAACTCATTCTCTTTCAAAAAGTTCGTTGTTCCTTCCATGTATAAAATCTGGTAGACCCGGTTCTTTTCCAAAACGAATGAAGGGGAAATTACCTTTTCCCACATTTCTTTATCCGGATGAAACTTAAGCAGTTCACTGATAAATTTTTGCTTAAATACGGAATTTTCTTCCTCTTTCTCTCTCTTCGTGCCCTTCTGTTCTTCTCTTTGCTTTATGGCTTCTTTTAATACAGCAGTCAGCTCCTCTTCTTCAATATTCAGTTTAATCAGATAATCCATTGCCCCTATTTTCATAGCTGACCGCACCAGTTCAAAATCATTATAACTGCTCAGCACCACAAATACAGGAGGATTTTCCTCTTTCATGGCCTCCTTCATCATGGAGATTCCATCCATTTTGGGCATTTTAATATCTGTAAACACAATATCCGGCGCTTCTTTTCTGATTTTTAAAAGCCCTTCTTCCCCATTGCCGGCCTGCCCTGCGAGCCTGCATCCCATTTCTTCCCACGCAATCATACTCTCAATCCCCCGCCTGATCAGGGGTTCATCATCCACAATCAGAATACTGACCATCTTATCCTTCCTTCTCATATGGTATTTTGATCGTAACCTTTGTATATTCTCCAGGTACGCTTTCAATAAAAAGCCCATACTCTTTTCCGTATGTCATTTGAATCCTGTCCCGTATATTCCGGATTCCGATTCCGTTTAGTCCGCGTCTGTGTTCCTTTTCCTGTCTGCCGTTTAACACAGCCTCTATCTGTTCCGGCTTCATTCCGACCCCATCATCTGCCACATGAATCAGGATCTCATTCTGTTCCCGTTCCAGGATAATATCAATCCGCCCTTCCTCTCCTTTGGGCTCGATTCCATGGAAAATCGCATTTTCTATGATTGGCTGAATGGTAAATTTCAGAATATAAGCCTGAGTAATGTCTTTATCTGTAATCTGATAGTTCACCTGAATTTTTCCATTATATCTCACATTCTGAATCAGAATATAATCGTCGAGAATCGACATCTCCTCATAGATCGGGATTTTAACTGCCGTTCCCTTGGAAATATTCTGGAGCAGGCGTCCCAGTGCCCCTGTCATATCACGAATCGGAGTGTTCTTCTGCAAGGTTGCCATCCATTTAATGGAATTTAATGTGTTATATAAAAAATGGGGATTAATCTGATTTTGCAGTACCTTAAATTCCAGTTCATTGCGCAGTTCCGCTTCCTGTTTCTGTGTCTCAATCAGTTCCTGTATCTCTAATTCCATATGGTTGATCGCACCCACGATTTCTGCAAACTCATCTTCTTCCACCAATGCCAGATTTCCTCTAAAACCATTGCCCGGAACTTTCTTTATGTAATCGCTGATACTGCGGATGGGGCGCAAAAACTGCTTTGTCAAATACATGGCAGTCACGATGCAGGCGCCTGCCGTAATGCACATAAACAGCGCCAACAGCCCCATCATCTGACTGGTATCCTTGAAAAAATACTTCATGGAAGAAACTTCAATCTCAGTGAGATCCGTTCCCGGAATATGGTAATAATGAAGAATGGAATGCTCTCCACTATACTTTCCCATTATGTTTCCCATATCGCTTTCTGCATTCAGAATTTCCTGTATCACAGGTTCTGCTCCCAGAGATTCTCCTACTTCTCCTTTTCCTGCATGTCCTACACACTGTCCATCCTTATTAATGAGGAATACATCCTGCTCTTCATTTCCTTCTGCCAGACATTTGGAATACATATCATTGGAAAAAACAAGAAGACACCATCCAATGGGCTGGCTGGTTAAATCACTGTAGATTCTGGCGCTTAAGGGAAAAACCCATGTGTCTTTTACATAATGGTCCCTGCTCAAAACCAATGTCTCTGCATCTTTTTTCCGATAAGTCTCCAGCCATCCTTCTTTAACAATGGCTTCCTTATCCAGCAAAGAAAAATTATTTCCCATCTGGAATGTAGTTCCATTATCTCCCAAAATTAAAATTTTAAAAATACTGTTCTCAATATTCGCATTAACTGCATATTTCATTATATAATTATTAAAATCAATGATGTCCAGTACCTTTTCAGAATCTTCTTCATAGTCTTTTGTAAGAATTTTTTTCAGATTGGAATCAAAGGTAATCTGTCCCAAAAGCTGCTTGGACGTCTCGATCTGCTTTTCTATATTTAATCCCATATACTGAAGCTGTGCGATTGTAGACTTCTTTGAATGTTCCACAAGTTTATTAAATAAAATCCCCTGATAGAACAGACTCACAATCAGCATTGGAAGAAGCCCCATCCCCAAAAATGACAGAATCAATTTTCTCTGAAAACTATGCTTCCCCACTTGTCCAAATCCCTTCATACTACTCCTTTGTATTCCTGTATCCTGTGTTCTAGTACAACGAAAACTAAGTTTCTGCTATATTGACGTAGAATAATTGTTCCATATGCAAGGCGGAGGAATGAGGCGTAGCGGTGGCTACGGCGATTGACGACAACGATGCAGATGGACAATTAGACAAGTCAATATGGCGGTTACTTGATTTTCGTTGTACTAGTGTTTAAATAAATCTGAATGGGTACCAGTTCTGTCTAAATACAGTTCATCATCATAAATTTCATAAATCAGTAGCCAATCCGGTAATATATGGCATTCCTTTCTTCCTTTATAATTACCAGTCAAATAATGATCTTTATTTTTTTCCGGCAGCTTGTCAGGAATTCGCAAAATATCTACAATGTCTTGAAGCAATTTTAAATCATAGCCTCGTCTTACACATATTTTCAAATCTTTTTTAAACTTTCCGGAACTGTTTAGTTTTAACATAATCAGTCCTCCAGAAGCATATTAAAAAATTCTTCAGTACTGCCGTTAAAATGTTCACCTGTTCCTTTCTGCTTCATTTTATCGACTTCAGCAAACGCTTCCAGAGTTTCGGCATTCGGAATTTCATCTGGAATAGAGGCACCTTCTAAAATCCCCATAATGTAAAACATTTTACTTTCTGGCACTCTGTCTAAAAGCTGATGTGCATATTCTCTATTACTCATTTTTCAAATCCTCTCTTTCCATTTCATGCAGGCTTTTACGCTTTGTCCACTACAAACAGACACAAGATACATGGCTGATCCGTTACGAATTTAAAGCATTTCCAGCCTCTATTTAGTATAAACCATCCACCCACAGATGTACACATATAAATTTTCAGGAGGGCATATGCCCCCCTTACATATAAAAACTGACCTCCTTCATCTTAGCCGCCCTGAGCGTACACTCCGTATCCCCCGGATTCAGTTCCAGAACTTTTTCATAACATTCCAGGGCCTTCTCATACTCTCCTATGGCCTCATAATAAAATCCCCGGTTGCGGAAACTTTCGCAGCATCCTTTATATTCACATTCCCTGCAGCGGCAGCGCTCCATCTCTTCCAGAAAGTTGAGTCCTTTCTCAGTTTCTCCCAGGCAGATATACATCCATCCCAGTTCACACAGCCTTCTGCTGCGGTAAGGCTGATACGAAAGGTAATTTTCTATCTTGATCTCTGTCTTTCCTCTATTCTCATACTGAAAGGTCTCAAAAATAATATGCCCATAGTATTGTGCCTTTTCCAGATCCCGGCATCGAAAAAAGAGTTTTGCTGCCTGCAGCCGGTAATCCCATTGCTCTTTGATACTGAGTTCTTTTGAAAAAATGCTTTCCAAAAAGCCGGCCGCCCGCTTCAGTCCCAGGTTATATTTTGTATAAAAATCAGCCAGAACACTTAAAATATCCGCCTGCTGCCCGGGAGTTTCTGCATCACAAAGCGCCTGTATCAAGAGACCGATTCCCTCTTCCTTCTTCCACATATGGTAATAGATGTCTGCACAGCGGGCATAATAATCCGGATGTTTTGTCGCCCGTTCCAGGCAGTTCAGAGCTTTCTCATACTCTCCCAAAAGCTGGTAATAGCCGCTCATTTTTACAAAAATCTCCCCATCCTCTCTGCCAGAAGATCGCCAAAGTCCTCTTTGACACCACGTAATAGCTGCTTCATACCGTCCCAAAGCCCGACAGCAGTCTGCCGCATTTTGAAAGAGTTCCGGAATCGAATCCTCTTCATTCATGACAGACAGGGACTGTTCAAACAGTTCCATGGCCTTCTCCAGTTGTCCCATAGCCCAAAAACAGTTTCCCATGCAGAAATATATATAAGCAGGAAATTCGCCGCAAGCCAGAGCCTTTTCAAAATCCGCTATCGCCAGTTCAAATTCATACCCTTCTGCATACAAACGCCCTCTGGTTATCAAATCGCAGCCGGCCTCTTCTTTATCTATGACACAGCTTATGTATTTCATAGCTGAATGATAGTCGTTTTTTCTCCGCTGAAGCTGATAATCATTCCAGTAAATGGAATACAGCCTGCGGCAGGCATCCTGATACGTCTCCTCATAATCCAGACATTTCTCATATTCCCTTATCGCTGTCCACACATCCCACTTTAACCCCGTCTTTTCATAGCAGGTTCCCAGCGTGTAGTGGTAGGACGGCTGGGAACAAAAGGGTTCTCCCGCCTGTTTGTATGCCTCAATGGCCTCTTCATACCGACTCTCATCCGCCAGAACCTCTCCCATAGCCATATGGTACTGACCCCGGTCCGGATTTTTCTCAATGGCTTTTTTCAGATGGACAATGGCTTCCTCTGTCTGCCCCATTTCCCTCATAAGCCGGAAAATCTCAAACTCTATCTCTGATGGATCGGAAAGCAATTCTTTACACTTTTCAATCAAACTCTCGTTGGCACTTTTTATATACCGGGAAAGAGTATCGTTCCACCCATACTGCTCCTTCAGCGTAAAAATCAATTTCTTCGCAGATGGATACTCTTCCTGATGCAGATACCATCGGATCAGTCCGTCCGCAGCAGAATAATTTGCCGGATTCTCTTCATGAATTTCTCTCCAAATTTTTCCGGCTTCCTCCCATTCTCCCCCGTTCCAAAAAGCTTCTGCCACCATCAGACGAATATATGTATCTTTGCTGTATCCAAGCAGCAGTTTCCGTCCAAGCAAAATTCCTTCTTCCGTCTGGCCGGAGACCATCATAAGCCGCATACGCAACACATCCTCATAGGGATGGTAAAGGCCAAAGGCTTTTAATTCTTCCAGCCTGCGCTCACAGTCCTCATACTCTTCTTCATCCATCTGCTCCCCAATCTCAAAGTAATGACGGATATAGGCGTCCCCGTCCGCCTGCTTTTTGTCCCGGACTTCAAAAAGATCATACTTTAGAAATTCTTCCTGTTCCATGCAGGAAATCATATACTCCAAAAAACGGGGCGGGAACTTCTCCTCCAGATTGTTTCTGTCCTCCCGGATCTGGAATCTGTCATCTATCATCTGCCAGATAGTATGGGGAAGATTGCTGTAATTCATAAGATACGACAGAAACGCTTCTCTGGTTTCAAGAAACGTATCCAGGTCTTCACAAATCGGGACTGACAAAAGCGCTCTCCACTCCTTTTCATCCCGTCTCCTGTCCATATCCTGATAAATCTCATCCACCTGATCCAGCCAGAGTTCTATCGGCTTTTTCTCTGCCCACCGGCCTTCCTCTTTCTGATTCCTTTGGGCAAATTCCATTGCCTTCTCATAAGCTGTCCGCAGCTTCTTAAAGCCTTCCGGATCATCTTCCGGGTGTGTCCTTTTCAGCTTTTTCCTGTAAGCCTCCAAAATGGCCTGCTGATCCTTTGTTTCCGGTATCTCAAGGATATAAAATATCATTGGTATTTCCATCGAGTGTTCCTCCTGACTTTTCTGGATAACATATCAATCCTGTATGAAATGCCGTTTTTATTTCCGTTTCTTCCCAAGAAGGTACATCATTTTTTATACCATGATGTACGTTTGACATAGTGTCTAAATACTATCCTTCTTAATCATAATCTACACTGGAGATTGACGTATATATAGCTAATTCCTGGGAAGCTAAATTGGAATTGTCATGGGCACGAAACTGATAAAAAATATACTCCCGCACAATATGTTTCATCATACTCTAGTTTGATTAAGTATCCTGTATCAATCAAATATTGATTGCAAACGTCTATTTTTTCTTCAATAGTATCTCTTGTCCCTAAGTCTACATATAAATCATACAAGTATTCTTTAATAATATTAAATATTTTTTCAGGAAACTTTTCTTTTAGAAATGCTGTAACTTCTTTGGTAATATCTTCGTCATATCCACCTATCAATAAACTTTCACCATGTACTACGGAATAGTAAAGGTCGAATACATGTTCATCTAAATCCTTTACATCTACTAAAAAATCCTCAAAATCCCTTAGCCCCTCAATCCTTAGCATTTCGCTAATAACTGCTGTTTGTGTTTGATAAAGTTTAATATAATTTTTATTTTCAAAAAGTGAATGGATATACTGCTGTTCGTTACATTCCATAGTTATTCTCCAAATTTAAATTTTGATACGCTTAACTGAATGACAATTTGGAAATTACAGACATAAGATTATAAATTTAACATTTTTATATATCATTTTTTGTCTATATAGTCCTTAAACATACGCACACTTTTTTCATCTTCTAGAATTTGAGCCAATTTCATAGGAGTTAAACCACATATATTTTGTGCTAATGGATTTGCTCCCATATCTAATAGTCTTTGTATTAGCCTATATCGCTTATCCCGAATTTCTTTCGAGCCGGCACGATGTAACACTGTCATTAACAATGTTTCCCCGTCATTGTTTTTAACATCTATATCTGGATAGCAATCTAAAATCTTATCTAAACATTCCCATTGCATTCCAGTTGCCGCATACACAGCAGCAGTATTCCCGCTTGCATCTTTAATATTTACATCTATGCCACGATATAATAAGTCATTAAATATTTTAATGTAGCGGTTCGATAGAGCCAAATGCAAATAGCTACGATGATAAAATCCAGTATAATTAATATTTGATATTTGTACAATCATATTCAAATATTCTTCGTAGGTTGTTCCATTTTTGTTAATCATATGGAACAGAATAGCCTCGTTACTCTCCCTTTTCTTCCTCCTTTGTGTTATTATATGCGTTCACAATTCCGATTTTCGCTTTGCTTAATTCCCTAACAGACTGGGCGTTTATTTTCTATCTGCGATTATTTTATCAGCAATTTGTTCCAAAGTAGCGTCAAAGTCCAAACCAATTAAATCAGGATAAAAAATATAGTCAGTAAGATTGTCTAAGCCAGTGTTAATCTCCAAATATTTCAACCACCAATCTCTTTCCCCTTCCCCAAACTTCAGAATGTGTAAAACAATTTCATTGAGTTGCTCATTGGATAAATTAGATTTCATTGGTGGGGACATTAAGGCTCTGCGTGCTGTTGTTTCTAAATCGGTGTAGCTCCAATAAGCTTGAAAGATATTAATTTTTATCTTCTTATTTCCAGTAATTTCTCTCAAGTTCTTTTGTAGCTGCCCTAACTCTTTTTTTGCTTCTTTATCGTCATCACAGTCTTTTTCGTCCATGAGTAGTGCCGCCTTTTCAATAATTTCCATTACGGCTGGAAGCTTCGTTTCGTCAATACTGATTTTTTTCATATTCTACCTCCAATTCCGATTTATCATTGACTTCATTATACTTTAGCCAACCATCAAAGTACAGAGAGATTTTGTAAAACTTGTGGAACGGGAGCAATTTGCAACGCAAGGTATTTCCGGGCGGCGAGTCTACAAAAGGGTAGTTGGCACAGCTAATGCAGGGTGTAGACATGGAAAAAAGCAGTCGATTTTCTCGGCTGCCCTTTTAGAATAATATTAAGTTTCATCAGATTCCCTGACTTACTTATTAAAGATCGTGTCGGAATCTTTGGGATACGTATACAAATGTTCTATTGGAAAACCAATACAATCAAATAACCCTTGAAAAAATGACTCTCGCTTTTCTCGTTCTTCATCATTGTCAGTATTTACAATTTCGCCATTTTCCTCATAATACCAGTAGTATTTAACCAAAATGAAGTAGTACATTACATCTTTTCTTTCGGGAAATTCATAGACTTCTTCTGTTACATTTTTCTCCACTTTATAATGCCGATTTGGCATTAACTCAAAATGCCACAATCGCCCCTGCTCATTGCTTAAACGCCCCTCTTTCGAGCATGAAAGTCCTATACTCCACTCGTACCAGTTTTCGCCATTATCTACAAGATGGCTGCGTCCAATATATTTTGTTAAACCTGCTCCGCGTACTTTCGTCTTTTTCATATACTTGTCTAAGCGTTCAGCAATTCTCTGTAAGTCTTGAGGCTTGCAAATAATTCCGTATTCATCTGCTTCCGCATATACTTTTCTTTCATCTTCTTCAGGTCTTATTCGTAATTTCCAAAACATAATGTTACCTCCTCTTATCCGTTGCTTGCTTAGGAAAAGCATAGCATAAAATCATGAACAATTCCACATTCCTGCCAAAAGTCATACCCTCTTGGCTTTCTTCACTTAATTGCCTTATTTGCTCTAATCTATTATATGTATAAGTAAAAATTTCCTCCCAAGTTATAATTTCACATCTCTACAAGCTGAAATCTGTAGGACTTGATGTAATAATCATCTAATAATACGGAGCGGGCAAGAGTGTCATAGTCATATATGGAAAAGGAGGAATCATCCGAAATCACTAAGCGAAAGGAAATACAACTTATCATTTTCCTGAATGAGATACCACACATATTCTTCAGGTTCAAATTGATTGAGCCGAGCGATTATTGGCTGCTTTAGCTGAGTCTTGCAGAAAATATAGTGTTCAAAAAAACTGGAACAACCTGCTTCTGCCTTACGGAGCCACTCAGGGTTTTGGTTGCATGGGTTCTTCTGGAAGTCTCTTTGAAATTCCTGCAACACCTTATGGGAGCGGTGATAAACCATTTCAATCTCATCCAAAAATTCCTGTTTTTCCAGCCAAGCACACCTTTCTTTTGTATATTGGAAATTATCATGAAGAATAAAATCAAAATCTATAACCAACCCAGAAGGCGTTATCTTGTTCTTATGGTGTACCTCGTCAACTTCACTCAGCACCCATCCAGTCAAAAAAGTCCAGTATAGAGTTTCTTCCAATGTGTAGGAACTTGTTTCCAAAGTGGAAATTTCCATCCAATATGCCGAAATATTCCACTGTCTAAAAAAGCTTGGCATTATCATTTCTTCAAAATAAGCGGAACATTTCTCCTCCCATTCATAGGCGGTCTTGTGGATAAATCCCCAATATTCCGCTTCGCTGGAAAGTGACTTTTTCCGGATAAGAAACTCTTTTAGTTGTCTGTCCAAGTAATCTGTAAAAAAACAGTGCTCAACGCTTTCTTTCCATTCCATACCTTGCTCCTATAACTTCTAAATTTACCTATTTATCATTTGAAGAATAATCAATAATTATTTTTTTTACACTTTTCATATTTGTAAGCATATACCGAATTGTTATTTTCAGAAGTTCCATTTGCAAGAGATGTTCTTCCTTTTACCATGCCTTCATTACAATATGGATATTTCATATACCCACCTCCAAACGGGAGTTTTTATTCATCTATAAATTGTTTAAAGGCTTCACTTTCTATATTACCAGAACCAGTTAGTTCATTCCCATCTTCATCAAACAATTTATACATCATTTGAATACCACCAAGAGAGGCTTCTCCATCCAAAGCTAATATAAAACTATAATAATTTTCATTTAATATCTTGTTCACAAACTGAAATAAAAAATCCTTTGGAACTCCCATATTTATTAACTTTTGAATCATCTGTCCCACTTCTGTTTCAGAATCATCAGAAAAATATATTGACATAGTCGTTTTCTTTTCTTCTTTTGCTGCTTTTACAAATTCTTCTGCTGTCATTCCCCACTCCTCCGTAAATTGGAAGCTATCATTAGCTAATGGTAATCTGATTCCTATTTCCCTTTATATGATAAGGAATCTTTTCATATTTTCAAAATATCTGGTACATCTTGTGCAATTACATCAATAATGTGATTTTGGGTGTATATTCCATAATGAACCCACTTTCCGGGATAATAGGAACCATCGTCAAGTAGTTGGGCATCTGTCGCAACATGCAAATACGATAGAAACTGCGACTTCTCAAAAGTATTTAGATACCGCCCATGTTTGACTTCTTCTGGACTGTTTGAACTAAAAGATTCATTCCTAACCTGATAAATGATGTAATTATGAAAAATTATCTCATATAATTGCTGTTCATTGACGTCTATGAGCTGCGTTTCTGCTAATATTTCATTGAGTGTCTGTTTAGTCGTTTTATCAGTTTCTTCAAGCTCCGGTACATTGGCACCTATATTTCCAACTGTGGCTCCAACGATAATAATACGAAGTTCCTCTTGCAATCCATCCGACAAAGATATTAAAAAAGGTGCATGGTTACCAAGCGTAGAATCCAATATTTCAAATGTCAAAGTTTTATCCATACCTTTCCCCCATACCTTCCGATTTATATATTTCCTTTTTTACTCAGCAAATTGAAAGTTGTCGCCTGTGGTGGCAGCCTTGTCGATTGCCTGTTTCAGTTCTTCCAACAATTCTGTAATCCTTGCATCCATATTCGAGCCTCCTTGAGCATCAGATTTGGGACAGCGTTTTTTTCATGTCCGCCAAGTCTTTTTCATCTAAACCATATGCCTGCTCTATCAGATTCGCATACCGATTTACATACTGTGAGAACAGCCTCTCACACTGTAGATCATATAGCAGTAGGCAACCGTTGTGGAATACAACAGGATCAGATTCCGCCTTTTCTTCCTCGACCATTGCAAGACGAAGCACCTCATCGGCAATGGTAAGCCTCTCCGACTGGTCTTTGAGTTTAGACAATGCCATTCGTGCATAAACGGCAATCTCATCCTGTTCCTGTAGGGCAATCGCTGTCAGTTCTTTCAGAACTAAGAGGAGGGCTTTTTCGTCCCACATCTCTGTGCTGCGCAGAAGATCTACTACCAGCATTCTTCTGTGAATATCCCTATTTTCCCAAAAGTCCAGTTCCAGCAGCAAATCCTTTTGCTTTTTCTGGTCTGGTTCATGGGCCCAATCAAACAGCTTTGCCCGAAAAACCTGATAGGCCGACATCATTTCCATCCATGCCGGACTATGATCCTTGCTGAACTCTATCATGCTACTCATTCTCCTCAAAAATCACGAAGTTCTCATTTAACTGTTTGCACTTTTTACATCATGCCATTTACCTCATCTTCAAAATTACATGCGATAACCACGTCTTTACAATATTCTCTTAAATAGCTAAGCAGATTTGCAATTTTTTTAATATATTGGCATTCATCAATATTTTGTGGTTCTATATCTAAGTAATACTTCCAATATACAAAATCGGTAGAATCCAATATATATTGCTCAACATTATATTCTTTATTCTTTTGAATAAACATATCACACCAATCTGCAACAACATAACTAAAGGACTCTTTTTTTCCACCAACATAATTCATTATTCTTGAAAATAATTCTTCATAACTTAAATTAGTGTCAGTAAACACCTTGCAATATAAATTGTCGTACATTTATATCCTCTTACTCAAATGGAATAATCACTTCCACAACTCCCGATTTAATTTGGATCTTCAACGTAACAGTTCAGCCATGCGAAGATTCAGGCAGAAAAAAGCGTTGAAAACTTGTTTTCATAAGAGTTTTTCTGTCTGAATCTTTATAGGGCGGACGCCAGAAGCTTCTTGTCCGCTGCAAGCGGGCAAGAAGATGTATGGCTGAACTGCTACTCTTCAACGGCTTTTGCAGGCATCTGTCAGCAAGTTTCTCCTCTTCCCAAACCGCTTTTAATTCATATACCAAATCTGCCCTGTCCCATCCAATTCCAGAGGATGAATACCGCAGGCAACGTCCCATCATCCAACCATATTTTCTCATGATTTATACCATTCCTTTCGCTTCGCTCAAGGCACAAACAAGTTATGAAAAAATGTTGTGCCCCTCCACTATTTGATTTATAATTCTTTTAAGGAGTAGCAATACACTACAGAGCACGAAAGGAGGAGTGGCGAATTTATTTCGACCCCGTATGATTATATGTGCCGTCATCCTTACAAGCACAAACAAGTGGGACTTTGAGCCCGGACTCTTATCATTGGTAATAAACCATGTTTATTCAGTCGCAGGATGACAGTCACTGTTGCTATTCCTAAAATATTTTTTTGGGGAGCCGAAAGACTCCCTATTTGTGTTTGGTTAAATCTTTCTAAACCAGTAATTTATTTTTCACTCTTCATCCCCCATCATCAAAGCGATAACTTATTTCCTATTATACAAAGAAACGGCATAGCCCGCAAGCTACACCGTTTCCCGAAAACACTTTTGATAAACTATTTTTCTACAGAATTACCTTTGTAGGACACTTTTCTGCACACTTGCCGCAGTTGGTACACTTTTCGTAGTCAATGACTGCTACGTTGTTGTCCATGTGAATTGCGTCAAACTCACACTGCTTGGTGCACAGGGTACAGCCAATGCAGCCGTTGTCGCATTTTGCCTTGACATCCTTGCCCTTATCGTGAGAGTTGCACTGTACCAGATGCTCTGCATCATATGGAACCAGGGTAATCAGGCCCAGAGGACATGCTTCTGTACACTTGCCGCAGGCAACACATTTTTCCTTATCTACGACTGCAACGCCGTCTACTACGTGAATCGCATCAAACTCACAGGCCTTTACACAGGAGCCGTAACCCATACATCCGTAAGCACAGGCTTTTTCACCGGTTCCGGGAACCACAGATACCTTGCGGCAGTCGTCGATTCCATAGTAACGGTACTGCATTCTGGTCTTATCACAGGTACCTTTACACTTTACAAACGCTACTTTCTTTACGCCGGCACCTGCTTCTACTCCCATGATGGAAGCGATTTTTTCTGCTACCGGGGAACCGCCTACGGGACAGGCCCCTACATCTGCCTGGCCTGCTGCGATTGCCTTTGCCAGCGCGTCGCATCCTGCATAGCCGCAGCCGCCGCAGTTATTGCCCGGCAGTTCATTTCTCACCAGAATTTCTCTTTCATCTACTTCTACTTTAAACTTTTCACTGGCAACACCTAACAGCACGCCAATGACAATTCCAATAATACCTACAACTGCAGCAGCAGCCACAATACCCATTACGTTCATTCTTCGTCTCCCCCTTTAAATTAATCCGGAAAATCCGAAAAATGCGATTGCCATCAGTCCGGCGGTAATCAGAACAATGGGAGAACCCTGGAAGTTATAGGGAATATCATTGTTCTCAAGCTTTTCGCGGATACCGGCTAACATAACGATGGCAATAGTAAAACCTACGGAAATACCGATGCCGTTTACAACACTCTCAATAAAATTATACTCTTTCTGAACATTGGTTAATGCAACACCCAAAACTGCACAGTTCGTGGTAATCAGAGGAAGATATACGCCTAAAGACTCATACAGGGAAACCATATTTTTCTTTAAGAACATCTCTACAAACTGAACCAGAGCTGCAATTACCAGAATAAATGCGATGGTCTGCAGATATTCCAGCTTTAAAGGTACCAGCACATAACTGTAAATCAGATTGGTTGCAATACATGCCAGTGTGATAACGAAAATAACGGCTGCGCCCATTCCGGCGGAAGTCTCTACTTTTTTGGAAACTCCAAGGAAGGGACACAAACCTAAGAACTGGCTTAATACAACGTTGTTTACCAGGGCAGAGCCAATGGCAATCAATAATAATTCCTGCATCTAATCCTTCCTCCTATTCATCTTTCTTAGCAGTAGCTGCTTTTAATTCTGCTTCTTTTGCTGCCAGGGCCGCCTTCTTTTTGGCCAGAGCCTCTTCTTCCGTCTGTCTCTGACGGGTCTCTAAAATGTCATGGTTGGCCATGCAGGAAGAGCCGCTGCAGTTCATACAGTCCCCGCCGCAGGCCAGTTTGGAAGATGATGCGGAACCATTGGTGGCAGAAGGAGCCTTAAATTTGTTCTGGAGTGCGGTCAACATTGCCAGTACAAAGAATGCTCCGGGAGCCAGTACAAAAATGGAAATATGAAAATCCTCCGGAATAATGGTTATTCCGAAAAATGCTCCGGCTCCTAACAGTTCGCGGAAGATACCAATCAAGGTTAAACCTACGGTAAATCCAAGCCCCATACCAATACCATCAAAAGCAGAAGGGATTGGGGTATTTTTGGATGCATAAGACTCTGCACGTCCCAGAATAATGCAGTTTACTACGATCAGTGGAATATAGATTCCCAAAGCGTCATACAGGGAACGGACATATGCCTTCATTAACAATTCTACCATGGTTACTAAGGATGCTACAATAACAATAAAGGCCGGAATACGCACTCTGTCCGGAATGATGTTTCTCAATGCTGAAATAATCAGATTGGAGAAAATCAAAACCACAGTAGTGCTAAGACCCATTCCCAAACCATTGACAGCAGAAGTGGTAACTGCCAGTGTGGGACACATACCAAGCATCAGCACAAAGGTAGGGTTTTCTTTAATAATACCATTATAAATACGTTCTGTATACTTATTCATTCTGACCCACCTCCTAGTTTGCTGCGCAGTTATTTACAAAGTAAACTGCTGCATTTACTGCGTTTGTAACTGCTTCAGATGTAATGGTTGCGCCGGACATTGCCTGAATCTCATTTTCTGCCGGAGCGCCTGTTTTGGTTACTGTCAGGGTTTCTGCATTTTTACCGGTAAACTGGCCCTTAAACTCATCTCCGGTTGCATTCATGCCAAGACCAGGAGTCTCTGCCAGAGATAAAAATGCAATACCGCTTATCTTACCTTCGCCGTTGATTCCTACAGAAAGTTTTACTTCTCCGCCGAATCCGTCTTTGGAGGTAGAAGAAACCACATATCCGACTGGATTGCCGGATGCGTCTACTGCCTGTGCAGCAGCATCAATGTATACATTTCCAAATCCCTGAGCCATCAGTTCTTCAGCAGAAGCGGCAATCTTTTCCGGCATGCCGTCTTCCACAAAATCATTGGCTTCCGGAAGGACTTCTTTATATGCTGCAATTTTGGCAGCCTGCTCAGCCGCCGCAATCGGCGCCTTGGTGATTTCAAAAACGCCGCCCAGACACAAACCCGCAATCAGGGTGATGGCAAATAAAATCACCGCGTCTTTCATAAATCCGCCTTTTTTCATGATTATTTGCCCTCCTTTCCAAATGCCTTCGGAAGGGTTACCTTCTCAATTAGCGGCACCAGAATATTGCTTAAAATAATAGCGTAGGACACACCCTCTGCAGAACCGCCAAAGAGACGGAACAGTCCGGTTAAGCATCCCATTAAAATGCCGTATACGATCTGGCCTCTTGGTGTAATGGGGCTGGTAACATAATCTGTTGCCATGAAAAATGCACCAAAGATTAAGCCGCCGCCGCATAAGTGTGCTAACAGATAGTTCATATCCAGACCATGGCCGCCAAAGATCAGTACAAATAAGGTAAAGGAAATCAGGTAAGCTGCCGGGATCCGGATGCTGATTACCTTTTTCCACAGCATGTAAGCTGCGCCGATTAACAGAGCAATCACAGATACCTCGCCGATGGTTCCTGGAATCTTGCCAACAAACATGGCCGCTACATCTACGCTGCCGCCGGACTTTAAGACTGCCAACGGGGTAGCTCCTGTAACTCCATTTAAGGTAAAGGTGGTCATCTTCCCTGTAAAAGCGATTAACAGGAAACATCTGGCTGCCAGAGCAGGGTTCATAAAGTTCTGTCCCAGACCGCCGTATAACTGCTTTACTACAATGATTGCAAATACACCGCCAAGCATGGGAATCCATACCGGAATGTCGGCAGGCATATTAAGCGCCAGAATCATACCGGTTACCAGGGCGCTTCCATCTGCAATGGTAATCGGCTTTTTCATGCCTTTTTCATATAAATATTCACTTGCCACGCAGGCTAAAACGGTTCCAATAATAATCATCAGAGCGTTTAAGCCAAACTGATAAACGCCGAATGCGGCTGCCGGAAGCATGGCAATCGCCACATCAAACATAATATTGCCGGTCGTTACCTGATCCCTAACATGAGGGGATGAGGATACGTTTAATAATCTGTTCATTCTTTCTCTTCCGCCTCCTTACGCTTTCTTTCTGCGATTTGCAGCTACCTGTTTCCGCATATCTTTAAATGCCTGGGTCAAAGGTCTCTTTGCCGGACATACATAGGCGCAGCTTCCGCACTCCATACATTCCATGCCGTTTAACTTTTCAAATGACTCGCAGTTATTTTTCATAGCTGCATTCATCATAAGCGGAGGAACCAGGTGGCTGGGACATGCAGAAACGCAGCGTCCGCAGCGGATACAAGGAGTCGGCTCCTGCGCTGCTACCATATCTTTGGAAAAGCAGGTCAGAGCAGAGGACGTCTTGGTTACAGGAAGATCTAAGCTGAACAGGGCCTGTCCCATCATAGGACCTCCGGAAATCACTTTTTCCGGATCATTTTTAAAGCCTCCTGCTGCTTCTAACAGTTCCTGATAATTGGTTCCCAGTCTTACGTTAAAGTTCTGGGGATTTACAATGGCATCGCCGGTAACGGTAATGATCTTGCGGATCAGCGGAGTCTGCTTGCAGACTGCATTGTAAATGGCAATTACCGTATCAATATTATCTACGATGCATCCTGCATCTGCCGGAAGCATGGAGGAATTAACCTTGCGTCCGGTAATTGCATAAATTAAGGAACGTTCGCCGCCCTGGGGGTACTTGGTAAGAAGCGGGCGCACCTCAATGCGAGGCTCGTTCTTTACTAATTCCTCCAGTTTCTTAATGCCTTCCGGCTTGTTGTTTTCAATGCCAATCACGCCTTTGGCATTGTCGAACAGGCTTAAGATAACTTTCAGACCGCCTACGATCTTTTCCGGCTCTTCCAACATCATACGGTAGTCGGAAGTCAGATACGGTTCGCACTCTGCGCCGTTTACTAAAATGTAATCGATCTTGCTGTCATCCTTTGGCGTCAGCTTCACATTAGTTGGGAATCCTGCTCCGCCTAAACCTACAATTCCCGCCTCTTTTACGATGTTTCGGATTTCGTCTTTGGACAGTTTTGTATAATCTCTGTCCTCGCCGAAATGCTCAATTTTTTCGTCCAGTCCGTCATTTTCTACAATAACGGAAGTCACCATGGAGCCATTGACCATAAGACGCGGCTCTACTGCCTTTACAGTTCCAGATACGGAACAAATTACGTTAGCAGAAATAAAACCGCCGGCTTCACCAATTTTCTGGCCGACTAATACCCGGTCGCCTTTTTTTACCAGCGGTTTTGCCGGCGCACCGATGTGCTGGGCCATGGGAAATACCATCTCGCCTTTGGGCATCAGCACCTGTACTGGCTTGTTTTCCGACATCTCTTTTCCCTCGAAGGGATGAATGCCGCCTTTAAATGTAGCCAAACCCATCAAACTAACCCTCTTTCTATAAACATTTTCCTGAAGCAGAGCATGCTCCAGTTTATCTTTGCCATTATAACATACTTTGATATTGTATACAATTGTCTTTTCCTGTCACACCTGCAACTATTTGTAGGCATTTGCTGTATTTTTTTCCATACATTTTGTGTTTTACTGAAAAATCGCCTGAATCTCCCGTTAAATTTTTGACATTTTTCTCTTTTTTCCAACGAATTACTCTCTCTTCTTCAGAAATGCTCCCTCTCTTCTAAACAGATTTTACCGAAAATTCTTCCTTTTTTCTTAAATTTCTTCCTTGTGAAATTATTATCAAGTAAAACTTATAACCCTTATAAGAATTTTTAATGAATTTTTTTCATTCTTTTCTTTTCTCAAGCCGTCCGGTATGGTACGATCAGAGAGTCTATAAAAATGGTAAAGGAGAACATTTATGCATCGTTTCAATCCCAAAAAACAAAATATTATCGGACTGGCTGTTATGGCCGTTCTTTCTGTGCTGGTAATTTCCATTTCTTCCCCGGCATATGCTGCCCTTCACCGCATGACCAGAGGAGATCTTCCTGAGCCGGCCATGGAACTGACAGACGGCACCTATACCTATACCGATGCAGAGGCGGATGAAAGCGGCTTTAAAAATCAGGTATCTTTAACCGTATTCGACGGTTATATCACTTCTGTTACCTGGGACTGTATCGGAGCAGACGGCTCCACCAAGCGCCAGCTCACCCTGGACGGGATGTATACTATGACAGAAAACGGACCTTCCTGGATAGAACAGGCGGAAGCAGCCGCTTCTTATGTAGTTTCCAATCAGAGTCTTGACGGTCTGATTGATGAAAACGGTTATACCCAGGCGATTGCCTCTGTCAGCATCAATCTGTACGGATTCTATAATGCGGTCAATGACTGCCTGGCCCAGGCTTCCAAATAGTCTGCTCTCATAAAAAATGCCAGCCTCAACTGTTTTTTACAGTCCGGCTGGCATTTTTTATCGTAACAGGTTCAGACAGAAATTTAGTCTAATTCTTTCATTCCTGTATAAAGTTCGTAATACCGTCCTTTCATGGCAAGAAGTTCATCATGATCTCCCCGTTCTATCACTTTTCCATTTTCCAGCACCATAATGGCATTGGCATTGCGGACAGTAGACAGACGGTGGGCAATGACAAAAGTAGTACGGTCTGCCATCAGCCGATCCATGCCATGTTCAATGTGTTTTTCTGTTCTGGTATCTACAGAACTGGTAGCCTCGTCTAAAATCAGCACCGGCGCCTTGGAGATAGCGGCTCTGGCAATATTTAAAAGCTGTCTCTGGCCCTGGCTTAAGTTGGCCCCGTCTCCCTCCAGCATGGTATCATATCCTTTGGGCAGACGCATGATAAAGGAATGGGCGGATGCCGTCTTTGCAGCTTCTTCTACTTCCTCGTCCGTTGCGTCCAGCCTTCCGTACCGGATGTTTTCCCGGACAGTGCCTGTAAATAAATGGGTATCCTGAAGCACCATGGCAATATTGCTTCTTAAATTTTCCCGATTGATATGGCGTATATCCACCCCGTCTATGGTGATGCTTCCGCTCTGAATATCGTAAAAACGATTAATCAGATTGGTAATGGTGGTTTTTCCTGCTCCTGTGGAACCGACAAACGCAATCTTCTGCCCCGGCTTTGCATACAGGCTGATGTCATTTAAAATGATCTTATCCGGATTATATCCAAAGGTAACGTGGTCTAAAATCACATGACCTTCCATTGGATGCAGCACCTTTGCGTCCTTGTCATCTTCCGGCTCCGGCTCCTCGTCCATTACGGCAAACACCCGCTCTGCGCCTGCAAGAGCTGAAAAAATGGTGCTGACCTGCATGGACAGTTCATTAATCGGTCTGGAAAACTGGCGGGAAAAGTTTAAAAATACAGTGAGTCCGCCTACGTCAAAGCCTTTTAATACGCACAAAAGTCCTCCCACACAGGCAGTCAGGGCATAATTGACCTGGCTTAAATTTCCCATAACCGGTCCCATAATGCCTCCAAAAAACTGGGCGCGGATTTGGTTCTTCTTCAATTCATCATTGAGGTATCCGAATTCTTCCTCTGCGATTTTTTCGTGGCAGAACACCTTTACCACCTTTTGTCCGGTAATGGTTTCCTCAATGTAGCCGTTGACCGCTCCCAGAGCAGACTGCTGAGCAGAGAAATATTTCTGACTCCGTCCTGCTACAAATCCTCCTGCCTTCATCATCAGAGGAATCATAATCAACGTAATCACTGTCAGATAAATGTTGGTATAGATCATAAGGGCCAGGGTTCCTACAAGGCTTAACGCTCCTGCAAACAGCTGAACCAGGGTACTGCTCAACATCTGTCCTACTGTATCCACATCATTGGTAAACCGGCTCATCAAATCGCCGTTGTTGTTGGTATCGTAAAACCGGACCGGAAGTCTCTGCATTTTTGTGAACAGATCCTCACGAATCTTTAACAGAGCCTTCTGCGCAATGGTCAGCATAATTTTTGCCTGAAAATAATTAGCCAGTACCCCCAGCACATAGACAATCCCCAAAACAGCCAGAGCGCCAGACAATCCTCTGACATCTCCTCTGGAGCCGTCCAAAGGGGCGATGTATGTGTTGATAATGGGACGCAGCATATAAGATCCTGCCAGAGTAGCAATGGTGTTTACAATTACGCAGAAAAATGCCAGTCCCATCCCCAGTTTATATTGTTCCAGGTATCCTAACAGACGTTTTACAGTAGCTTTCGTATTCTGAGGTTTTCCGCCCATCCCTCCAGGGCCTCGCCTGTGTCCCGGTCCATGGCCGCCTCGTCCCATAGCCGGCTGTGAAGAAGATACTCTGTTTCCATAACGCCGTTTCAGGCTTTCAACTCTTCTCTGATCCATCATGGCGTCACCTCCCTGGTTTCTTTTTCTTTATCCCTCTGTGAATAATAGATTTCCTGATAAGCCGCACTGTTTTTCAGCAGTTCCTGATGGGTTCCCATGGCTTCGATTTTTCCGTCATCCAAAACCAGAATCCGGTCCGCATTTTCCACAGAACCGATTCTCTGGGCAATGATCAGTTTGGTTGTGTCTTTTAAAGAAGTCTTAAAGCATTCCTGAATCTTTGCCTCTGTAGCCGTATCCACTGCACTGGTGGAATCGTCTAAAATCAGGATTTTCGGCTTTTTAAGCAGTGCTCTTGCTATACAAAGCCTCTGCTTTTGGCCTCCGGATACATTGACGCCTCCCTGTCCCATCTCTGTCTTGTAACCCTGGGGAAAAGAGGTGACAAATCCATCTGCCTGGGCGCTGTCCGCAGTCTTACGGATTTCCTCTTCTGAAGCATTTTCATTGCCCCAACGCAGGTTTTCCTCAATAGTGCCGGAAAACAGCACATTTTTCTGAAGAACCATGCCGACTCCATCTCTTAAATGTTCCAGGGAATAGTCTTTTACGTCAATCCCGTCTACTAATACCCGCCCGCAGGTGGCGTCGTAAAGCCTTGGGATCAGCTGCACCAGGCTAGTCTTGCCGCTTCCCGTTGATCCGATAATGCCGATGGTCTCTCCCGGATTGGCTGTAAAGGTAATATGTTCCAGGACCATCCCGTCTTCTTCTCCATAGCGGAAACTGACATCCTGAAATTCAATTTTTCCTTTTGTAACTTTGGCATCTTTTTCGCCTGCATGATCGTCGGTCAAATCAATTTTGGTATCCATGACCTCATTGACACGCTTAGCTGACGCCATGGCGCGGGAACTTTGAAGAAATACCATAGAAAGCATCATCAAAGACATTAAAATCTGAACAATATAGGTGGTAAATGCCGTCAAATCACCGACCTGCATAGTGCCGCCGATAATCATATTTCCGCCGTACCAGACTACGGCCAGAGTCGTAATATTCATAGCCAGCATCATCACCGGCATGGTGGTAATCACCACATTCATGGCCTTTAAGCTTTTATCCATTAAATTGCTGTTGTTGCCGGCAAACTTCTCTTCCTCATGATCCTCTCTTACAAAGGATTTGATAACGCGAACATTGGTCAGCGCCTCCTGAATGCCGGAATTCAGCTTATCAATGGCTTCCTGCATCACCTGAAATCTGGGAAATGCCGTTTTTAAAATCACTGCAATGGCAATGGTCAGCAGGGGGATTACCACCAGAATCACCAGAGCCAGTTTGGCATTCATTACAAATGCCATCACCAGAGCGCCAAGGAGCATTCCCGGCGCCCGCAGCATCATGCGAAGTCCCATCATAATCACATTCTGCATCTGCTGAATGTCATTGGTGAGCCTGGTTACTAAAGAGCCGGTGCTGAAGTCATCAATATTTTTAAACGAAAACTGCTGAACCTTTGCAAATACGTCCCGCCGCAAATCCGTTGTAAAACAAATGGACGCTTTTGCTGCAAAATAGGCTGCCCCGATTCCGCCTGCCGCCATTACCAGAGCTGTCAGAATCATGGCAATTCCCATCCAGATAATGTAGGATGTGTCCCGGTTTGCCACACCATTATTAATGATTAAAGACATCATTTTGGGAAGTGCAATCTCTCCCGCCACCTCTGTCAGCATTAAAATCGGTCCGCATATAAATGCACTTTTATACGGCATAATATATTTTTTATAGCGTTTCAAACTGATTCCTCTCTTTCTGTCTTTTTCTGCTTTCAATCTCTCACTTTGCAATCCGTTCCAGATTTTTGCGCACCCGCTCCAGATATTCCATCAGCTTTTCAAAATCCTCCTCCGAAAATCCGTCAAACATCTCTTCTTCTACCTGACCAAAAATGGACTGGCTGATATCTACGATTTCCCGCCCCTTTTTGGTCAGATCAATCTGATTATAGCGGTTATCTTTTTCATCTACCTCTCTGCGGATGTAGCCGCCTTTTTCCAGTTTCTTTAATGAGACTGCAATCGCGGCAGTAGATATTTTGTACCGCTCTGCAATTTCTTTTTGGGAGGCATTTGGATGGTCAGACACATACATTAAAATCTGATGCTGGCTCCTGTATACTCCGGTTTTACTGAGCCGGCGCTCTAAAACAGTGCGGTGAAGTCTGACTATTTCCATATACTTCCAGACACATTTGTGGCTGGCCGGCACATTTTCTCCCATATCCGGCAAGTTGCAACGGGTTGTCATCTCTTCCTCCTTCTTTCTGACTATTTCATAGTTAATCATTAACGTCCAAACAATTAATTAGTTAATCGTCAAGTATTATAATCAGATTTTTTTTAAATTGCAAGACATAAATTATAAACTTTTTCTTAACAGTTTCATTTGGGAACACGCAAAAAAACTTCCGCTGACAGCAAAAAGAGCAGGCAAAACACCTGCTCGATTCTAATATGTAAATAACTGAACCCAGTACGGAGTCTTGTCTGCGCTCTCATAGTATCCTACTCCGATAGATGTATACTGGCTGTTTAAAATATTGGCTCTGTGCCCCTGGCTGTTCATCCAGTCTCTCATAACCTGCTCTGGCGTTTTCTGCCCATAGGCAATGTTTTCTCCTGCTCCTTGGTAAGAAATATGGTTCTGTGTCAGGATTGTGGAAAAACCGGTTCCATCTGGCCTGGTGTGAGAAAAGTTCACTGCCGTCTCCCCGGCTCTTAACCGGGCTGCTTTTGACAGATCTTCCATGGGCGTTAGCGGTTTTAACCCTGCCTTTGCCCGTTCCTTATTTACCAAATCTATGACCTGGGCAGCATAATCATCCTGATTTCCTTCCTGATCCATGGGCGGTAAAATCACATCCTGATTTCCTCCCATCTGATTTTGTCCTGTGCCTCCTGGAATGAGAATCCCCTGCATGGGAATGTTCCCGCCATTGCAGCCCCAGTTTTTTAAATTTCCTCCGTTAATCATCACCACCTTGCCTGCAGCCTGTGCCGGAAATGCGGTCAGCGCAGAAATGGAAACAGCCATCACAGCTCCGCAAATTGCAAATTTTCTCATAGAAATCCTCCTGATATGTTACATTTTTTTAACATTTGTGTTACAAAATGATGATAGCACACAGAAAATGGAAATTCCACAGGGAAGAAATGGAAATTTTGCCAAAAATGGGCACAAAAAAGTAGTAGCACCAGTGTACAGAGGCAACGCGCCTCAGAGTGGGGTATTGCCCCCTGTACACTGATGCTAAATCGATTTCAGACTTACTGCTTCATATACCGCTGCAGAGCGGTGGGATATTCAGTTGTATAGACTATTCCAACAACATCATATCAATATATTCATGCCTGATTTGTAGTCATCCAAGATACCGGGCTTGACTGGCTTTCCCCAATTCCATGAGGGGTCTTTCTGATGTACATATTCTCCCAACCGGTCAGCCTCCTGCAGACTAATCTGGTTTAATGTCCACCCAGCGGCAGCTCGTTCTTCGGGTGGCAAGGACATAACGTAATTCTCTATGATTTCACTCTCAATCTCTCCATCACTCATACCACCGTTATTTTCCATGCTCTCAAACACCAAAGATTTTATCTGATTTGCAACGTCCTCATCAACAGGGACAATGCGGCGAAAATCCGTTCGACCTGTAATATCCATTCCCTCTGGACAATATGGATTAACATGATCCTTTGGCGGCAAGGAGCCATTGGGAAGTTTAGGAGTTAAGTGCGAATTTTGAACCTTATAATTTTGCTGCATAAATTGTACCATTCCTGTAATCGTCATAAAAACACCTCCACATGACAATGCAGATGTACCACCCATGGCACACCACATCAATCCGATTAGACAACGTGATCTCTTATAGATATAATCGGCACTTTTGGCAAATATATAACCGAAATTTTACCTTCTTCCAGGAATTGTATTTCTTTGGAAAATTCGATATAATGGGAGATGAAAATCAAAAAGATTGGAGGTTTTTTATGACTTATTACGATCTTTTCCTGCCCCTTCCTTTAATCGTCTTTTTGGGCATCTGCACTGTCATAACTGCCCGAAAATCCCCTGTCATCCCCGGAAGTTTTCCAGAACTCCCGGAATTTCCCTATGATGATTTACATGATTGTGAAGAGTTCTCCTCAGCAGATACGGGGGCTTCGGCCAAAAAAGAAACCGCCGCTGATCCGGATGGAGCGTTTTCGGTTCTGGTTCCTTTTATTCTTACCTTTTCTTCCTTTCTTGTATGGATCGCACTTTTATATGTGACCGGTCCTTCTTTTCTTGGAAAATTTGTAAACAGCCAGCAGACTCCCAGGGAACTGCTGGCCGGATATATTCACTGGTATGAAATTTTAATTGCTGCCGCAAAACTGGCTATCCTGTTTGGGGCTGTTTCACTTTTCGCATTTTTCTGGAAAGGGATGAAAAATCTGCTCTCCTATCTTTTAATAGGACTCTCCCTTTTTGTTACCTTCCTCATGTGCGGATGGATTCTGACGTTTGAAGATGTTCCTCTGCTGCTCTCCCAGGCAAAAGAGGATCTGGCCCAGATAGAAAGCAGCCAGTTAAACCAGGCAGTTGTGTGGTTCAGTCCCAAATCCAGGGCCGCCAGACTGCCTGGCCCCTATACTGACGGACAGGCAGAACCGCTTACCCGCTACGGCGGCATCGGTGTGGATACAGATGGGGTCTGGGTTCACTTTTATGTGCCGGAAGGATTAGGATTTTCTCTGAATCCGGATGCCCTGTATGATGAAACCGAAAGCGTCTCTTGGAACGAAGAGCATGCAGAGCAATACCAGATTTCCTATACTGAAAACTTCCACATTGTTGTATCAGCAGAGCCTGCTGATGGCTGTTCTGATTAGATCTGCAGATTTCCTTCCATTCCCATATAATCTACGGTCATGGTTCTGCCATCCTTCATCTTCAGGGTCACAGGACCATAGCCGCCGCAGTTTTCCGGATCTGTATAGGAGATTGTCTGGATGCTGAAAATCTCATCTTCACTAAAATCTGCAAAACTTTCTCTGGTAATCACCTGACTGATAAATATAAAGGGTTCATATCCATACAGGTTTTTTCTGGATGCTTCTGCAGCGATTACCAGACTGTTTTTGGCATCCGGATTTGTATCCTGGCTGGAAATCAGCTTTATGGTTTCCCATCCTGCGAATATGGTCATTGCCATCTGCTTTTCATTTCCCTGAGAATCATGGCCTTTTAAGACAATAGCTTTTGCGCCCTCTTTTTCCAGTTCCTTTACTGTCACATCTCCCATATCCGGGAAACCGTAAGATCCCAGAGTGATGGTCACATTATCCTTAAAGGTACGGAATTTGTCTGCCCGGATCATACCTTCTGCCACAGAAAAATCCGCCAGATTCATGCAGTGCAGCCAGTGGCATTCTTCCTCATTATCATAGTGGAAAAAGTTTCTTCTGTACAGCACCCCGTCCTTACTTCCATGCCATAAAAGGGCATTGGGACGCTTTGCCGCAGAAAATGCCTCATCATAGACCACATACATCTGGGATTCATACCGTCCGCCGAGTACTGCTTCCCAGGGATACTTGGTACTGTAGCTTAATTTTGCATAGCAGCACAGTCCATTGTCATCATCCCGTCTGCGGATTACTTTTCCTGTGCGCAGTTCTGTAGTCCCGTTGTCCTTGTGATTTGCCATGCAAAGGCCAGGACCGTTTAAAACAGTTTCTCTTGTCTCTCCTGCCCTCATCTCATCCCAGACACCGTTTTCTTCCTTTGCAGTCCAGAATGGGTGATCCTCTGGCAGATGCAGACACATAAAGGCCTTTGCCAGCCAAAACGGACTTTCTGCGCAGCTATAGCTCTGTACCAAAGGCAGGAAGGATTTATAAAATCCCAGAGTCGGCACGCCCTCATACATCAAATCATCTCTGCCTAAAAACTGCATCAGCGCACCGGAAGAAATTCTTCTGGCAAGTCCTGGATTGGCAGTGTGGTGTTTTAAAAACAGATTGCCGTCAAAGCTGGATGTTGCTGCGTTGCGGTAGATATTGCTTCTTCCCCACATATTGACCCAGCCGTCTGCATCAAACATCTGAGAGTAGGTTTCCATCAGCTTGTTGGAATTTTTCTCAAACTGTTCTGCCAGATAAGGTTCATTTTCATAGCCGTACCACTGGCACCAGATAGGCGCATAGACCTGAAACGCCCATGCTGAATAATAATCTATGGCATGTCCGTCCCGATACCAGCCGTCTTTGGTATAGTAGTTTAATACCACCTGGGCATGATGGCGCATAATTCCCTTATCAATGGGATAGCCGTTCATATGAAGAAACGCTAAGTCCAGCATGTTAAACAGACGCCAGTTTTGAGGCACTGTATTTTTGTGGGCGTAAGGAGTCAAAAACGCAGCAATCACATTTTTTTCTTCTTTGGTATACGTATCCCAGATTTCTTCCCTGCACATCCACAGGCAAATGACCAGGGCGCAGGTTTCCACTGTCTGCTGATAGGTGTTTAACGTCTGTTTGGGTTCTTCTGTCTCCACCATCTCATCATATCCCAAAACGTAATTGGGATCGCCTGGAGTACAGGATTTTAATATCTGCTTTTTGTAATACGCTCTTAACGGGGTTCCCGCTATTTCCACGTCTTTTTCAATGTGAATTAAGGGCGCTGCCAGAAAAAAGCTTCTTGCCAGCCCTTCAAATATCTCTGCCTGCACTTTCCAGGCAGGAGTATGGGCATTGGGGTAAGTGATCTCAGTCTCATATCGGGGAACGATCACCGGATCTTCCATACTCTTAATGTGCCGGAAAATCCCTTCCAGCATATATTTATCTGCTTCAATCCAATGTTTTCTGGTAAGCCCGGTATAGGGACTTAACTGATAGTCCAGATCCTTTGGTTCAAATCTCATAGCTTCCTCCATTACCAGTAAATTTTCCAGTCGGGTTTTAAGACTCTGTGAAGCGCTTCCATATAGAAGTAGTCGCCCCAGATTACACATTCATCAACTCCCTCCGGAGTGCAGGTGTTGTACGGAGTTTTCTTAGAATAGGTGCCATGGAGAAGCTGTCCGTTGCTTTGTGCAGCCTCAGTCACTGCATACTGATCAATCATGGCTTTTATCAGCTTCTTTGCAATGGAAATATAATAAGCAGCGTCTTCCTTATCCATGTATTTGCTCATCTCCAGCATACCGCAGGCCGCGATTGCTGCTGAAGAAGAATCTCTCGGTTCCTCATCTCCCTCGCCAAATGTCAGATCCCAGTAGGGACATAAATCAGAAGGAAGATGCTCCAAGAAATATCTGGTCACTCTCTTAAAATAGTCGATGTACTCTTTCCTTCCTGTATAGCGGTATCCCACTGCAGTGCCGTATATGCCCCATGCCTGTCCTCTTGCCCAGGCAGATCCGTCCTTATATCCCTGGCAGGTTGCGCCATGGTCCGGCTCTCCCGTCTCAGGATTCATAAAAAAGGTGTGCCAGGTAGAATCATCCTCCCGGATTACATTGGCCAGTGCAGTGTGAATGTGCTTTTCTGCAATCTCTCTGTACTTCTCATCACCAGTCTCTTCTGTTGCCCAGTAAAGCAGAGGCAGATTTAACAGGCAGTCAATAATAAAGCGGTAATTGTCTCTTGCGCCCATTGCGCCCCATGCCTGGATAAACTCTCCCACTGGCTGGAATCGGCTGATCAGCTGATCCGCTGCCTTTAATGCGGCTTCTCTTCCCTCTTTGGATCCGGTCAGCTTGTAAGCTGCCACGCAGGACGGACTGTACAGAAATCCCATATCGTGATGATCTACTTCTACATGGTTGACGATTCTGTTCATAAAAGAAGAGACTTCCACATTTCCAGCTTTACAGAACGCCACTTTCTGCTCAGCATTTTCAGCATTTTCATAAGCCAGCCAGATCTCCCCGGTCCAGAATCCTGTGGTCCAGTTTACATTTGGGCCTGGCTTATAGAAATTGTCAAAGCTGTTGGCGCCTGGAAATTTGTCTGTAAATTCCGGAAGATTTCTCTCTACCTGGGAAACGGCAAATTTCATTGCCTGTCTCATCTGGTCTTCTTTTGCCTCCGGATAGTTTGCAAGGTCTTCCATTTTGATCCATTTGCTCATTGATCATTCCCCCTATATTCGGATTATTTTTGTAACGGTTCAGAACCATTACATGGTGTCCTACTAAATCTATCACAGAATCTCCGGTTTTTACATGTGTAATTTTCCATATTTCTTGTTATTTTTTACTATCTTTGGAAAGGAACCTTTCAAACAAGGCTTTTTTTCCAATAAAGAAGGTGCATCCTGCTCCTAAAAGTTCGGCTGCCGGAAATGCCAGCCAGATTCCTTCCAGGCCGATCCCTGCTGACAGCCCAAAAGCAAACGCTAGTACAAACACAAGCTGGCGCAAAAAGGTGATAAGCAGAGAGTAAATTCCCTGTCCAAAGGCCTCAAATGTACCAGAAAGTACAATAGCAAACGTGGAAAACACGAAACTTGCGCTGATGATTTTCAAAGCAGAAACTCCCATGGAAATCATAGCTTCGTCCTGGCTGAAAACCTCCATAATCGGTCGTCCAAATCCGATAAACAAGAGCATTCCGATTACCATGATTCCGCCTACGATATTTAAAGAGGCTTTCATAACTTCTTTAATCCGGTCTTTGTTTCCGGCCCCGTAATTGTAGCTGATAATAGGCCGCATTCCCTGAATCAGTCCGGAAGCAGGCATGTTGACAAAACTTTGCAGTTTAAAGTAAACACCAAATACTGCCACTGCAGTCTGTGAAAACTGCATTAACAATCCATTTAAAATACCCACCAGAGTAGAAGGAACTGCGGTCACGATGGCAGAAGGAATGGCAATCATGTACAGTTCTTTTACCTTTCCCATAGAAAAATGGAAATGTTTCCAGTCCACCTTTACCGGAAGGCAGCTCTTTTTTAACCAGACAACTGCCAGAAAGCAGGCGCTCATCTGGCCGATGATCGTTGCAATGGCTGCGCCCTTTACTCCCAGAGCAGGAATTCCAAAATATCCGAAAATAAAAATCGGATCCAGTACAATGTTAATCACTGCTCCCACTGCCTGAAGTACCATGGGAACTACCATGTTTCCTACTGCCTGAAAGATTTTCTCAATGGCAATATGAAATATGCTTCCAAATGCAAGACAGATTACAATTTGGCAATACTCGGTTCCCCATTGGATTACCTGGGGATCTTTAGTAAACATCCTGATAAATGGACCAGTAAAAAATAATCCAAGAATTACAAAAAACAGGGAATGGATTCCTGCCAGCAAAATACCATGAGAAGCGCTCAAATTGGCGTCCGCTGGTTTCCCAGCCCCCAGATTGCGGGCAATGCTGGCGTTCATGCCGACTCCCAGTCCTACTGCCAGAGCAAGGACCAGATTCTGCATCGGAAAAGCCAGGGATACAGCAGTCAGTGCATTTTCTCCCAGCTTTGCTACGAAAATACTGTCCACGACATTATACAGAGACTGGATCAGCATGGAAATCATTGGGGGCAGCGACATGGTAATTAACAGCGGATACACCTTTTGCGTCCCCATGGGATTGGTTTCTGCTTGTTGATTCATAATCAATTTCTCCTTTCGATAAACCTTTTTGCAGACCTGCGGACGTTTTCGGCCGCACAGGAAAAAAGGCTGTAGATTGTACCATTTAAATCAGAAACGGTATAAATCTATAGCCTTTGAAAAAAGCGGTTTTATTAACTTTTTATCTTTGCGCTTATGGATTTTAGCATTCATTTAAAAAAATGTCAAGTGCGGCTGTCTGTTTTTCCTCTTTTGCGCTCCCTCTTTTCCTGATACATCTTTTCATCGGCAATGTGCAGCAAAGCGTGGTAATCATTTCCATCCATGGGATAAAATGCATATCCCAAAGAAAATTCCAGAGTTTCTTCTATATCGGGATTGTCTGGCATAAACACTTGGCCCCTCTTTAATTTCAATTCCTCTATTCTTTCTTTTACAGCCTCACAGGAAGGATAGCCGTATAAGAGAACTGCAAATTCATCCCCTCCAAATCTGGCACAAACTGAATTTTCTCCCATCGCTTCCCTCATGGCATATGCAATTTCCTTTAAATATCCATCCCCCATATAATGGCCATACACATCATTGATTTTTTTAAGACCATCTGCATCCAGCATAAGCACTAAGCCGTACCCTATTTTATCTGGATTTTCAAAAATCTCGTCTGCCTTTTCATTAAATCCTCTGCGGTTGTACAGCGAAGTCAGCGTATCGGTGCTGCTTTGCTCCCGCAGCATATGGATCTCTCCCAACCACAGAGAAACATCTGCAACATAGTAAGTAATGCTTTGATCGTCTATGATTTTTTCGATGCGCAGGTAAACGGTCTGCCCGTTTTTATCGTATTCACAAATGTATTTTTCCTGTTTTCCTGTCCGTTTTTCTGTCTCCTCCAGACGCTTTTTCACAAGGTGGTTGATGGTTTCTTCTGATTCGTGGTGCAGATTGTCCATCCCCAGAATGTTTAACAGCCGGTCATTCATAAAGGTCCTTTTATAGAAAACATTATACTCGTAAATCCCCAGAGGAACTCCGCTCTTGTCTAATACATAAGACATCTTATTCCAGTTAATGCGGATGCTTTTCATCAATTCATTAATGTAAAAAATCAATTCATCAAATTCTGTAATCTCGGTTGTCAACGAAATGCTGTTTAAATTTCCTTGTTCTACTTTTTTAAGTTCTTCTACAATTTTCATAAGGTTGCTGGAAATTTTCCGATTCACATACCATGCAATCAGTCCAATAGCAATGATTGCTGCAACACTGATATATGCCAGAACCAATATGGTTGACATAACACTCTCTTTCAGCGGATAACTGGACAGATAAGTTCTGAGCAGAGTATAGTTTCCATAATCCTGCCTGTACACACAGTACTTTCTCCCATGAAATATATAGTGATACTCATCTGATTTTCTTATATCCCGTCCCTTTTCCACTTCTTCATCCATATTGATCCCTATCAGGGCCGGTTCTGTGGATGCCACAATCCGGTTTGTGCTTTTTTCTATCACATGAAGAGCGCCTCGAAAATCCAGGGGCATAGACGCGATTAATTTTGCCAGACTTCTGTCGTTTAGCTCCTTTAGCAGCCGTTCCGGGTTCATGCCAATCTGGACAATCCCGCTTCCGTCTTTCAGCCACACTGCAGCATACTGCATCTCCTTGCCTTCTGCCGTATTTTCCGTAATTTCCTGACACAGTTTTAAATTGTGGTCTTTTAACATAGGAAGAAAGAATCCTATCTGCTCTCCGGAGTAAAAAGTGTACCCGTAATACTCTGGATGCGTTCCGAAATAAAGTTCTCCCTCCGGTGTAAAAAAATGCAGTTCATCTACTGCCAGCTTTTCTGCCAGTTGTCTGGTATGCTCCAAATCTTTTGTAACTTCCGGAAAATGCTCCACAAAATATGCTGCCATCTCCGCCGATTGAATACACTTTTCTGAAAAATCCTGCTTTGCCTGATCCAGATCCCTTTTATTCATTGCAATCAGCTGTTTTAATTGTCCAAATGTCTCATAGGAACTTTCCTTTTGACTCTGGTGATGTATATGAAGCTGAAGCCAGATGTTTACAGGAAAAATAAGCACAAGTAAAACCAGTACCATAATCCTTATCATTCTAGGCAAAGCCTTTTTTATGCTGTTGCGATCCATGTCTGTCCCTTCGTCCAACTTCCTTCACAAATAAGGTAATCATTCAGCCATGCATCTTCCTGCCAGCTGTAAGCAGACAAGAAGCGCATGGCTGAAGTGTTGCTTTAAATTCTCTGTTCCATCCAGCGAACTGCGTCTTTTATTACTTCTTCTTTGCAGTATTCATTAAAAATCTCATGGAATAAATTGCCGTAGATCTTCATCTGTTTATCTTCAGACGCTGCTGTGCGGAAAAACTCATACGTATCTTCTACGCTTACCAGACCGTCTTTTTCTCCATGCAGCATCAGCACAGGATAGGAAAATCCGGCCTCCTTTTCTTTAAACCACTCCAGTCCGTCACAGATTGCATAGCACAGTCCTGTGGTAAATGTTTGAGTGTTATAGGGGTCCTTTCCATACCAGTCCACTACTTCTGCTACAGAACATACGCCGCCGCCCAGCTGATTGGGAAGTTTGATATGGGGGTCCAATCCCTTTTCCACACTTTTTATCAGACTTGCATGGTCATGGGTCAGCGCGCCGCTGGTAATGATGCCCCGCAGCTTTTTGTCCGGATATTTTACCCCATATAAGGACACCGTAAAGCCGCCCATACTGTGACCTAACAGAAATACCGGCACATCCGGATTTTCTGAAATTGCCATATCCACCACTACATTCGTATCATCCAGCAGTTCATTAAAATCGGAATAATAAGTCCTTTCTCCCTCAGATCTGCCATGACCCCTGTGATCAAACCGGTAAGTTTCAATTCCTGCCTCGTGGAACAGTCCGGCCAGATAATCATATCGCCCCTGATGCTCGCACAAACCATGGACAATCACTGCCACAGCCCGTTTTTTCTCCGGAATCTCCTTATTTAAGTACAGTTTCATGCCGTCAAATGAAGTAATCATTTCACCCATACATACATCCTCCTTTTATAACCCCGTTTTATGCAGTAACTTACTTTTTATTATAAATCGTCCCTTTCCTCTAGTCAAACGGATTTTAGGCAAAAGAAATAGACTTTTTGTCCTGTTTATGGTAGCATAAAAATCACTATAAATAGAAAAGAAAGGATTTCTTTATGGGTTTTCAAATTGAGACAAATATTTCTGCCCTGACTGTATTTATCCAGGGCCTCCTAAGCTTTTTATCCCCTTGCGTTCTCCCGCTGCTTCCTCTGTATCTCAGCTATCTCTCTCTGGGCGCCAAGACAACGGATGAAAACGGACAGCCTCATTACAGACAGGGGAAGGTACTGTTCAACACGTTATTCTTTGTAATCGGAATCAGCTTTGCATTCTTCTTACTGGGCATGGGCGCGAATGCACTGGGCTACTTCTTTTCTGATTATCAGATATGGATTTCCAGAATCGGCGGCACCCTTATTATTCTGTTTGGCCTGTTCCAGTTAGGCATATTTAAGTTTCAATTTATGTCATCAGAAAAACGTTTTTCTCTCCAGCTGGACAAGCTGGGAAAAGGCCCTCTTTCCGCGCTTCTTTTGGGATTCACATTTAGTTTTTCCTGGACTCCCTGTGTTGGTCCGGCGCTGGCTACTGTTTTACTGATGGCCACCAACTCCGGCAGCACTGCCATGGCCTTCCTGTTAATCGGGGTTTACACAGCCGGTTTTTGCATCCCCTTCCTTTTGGTAGGACTCTTTACTGCCAGACTTTTAGACTTCTTTAAGAAGAACCGGAACGTCGTGGCTTATACTACAAAAATCGGCGGCGCTTTAATGATTGTCATGGGACTTTTAATGCTGACCGGATGGCTCAACGGATTTTCTGCAAACCTTGCAGATCCTCCTGCTAAGCCCCAGGTGACCGAATCTTCTGCCCAGCCAACAGACAGTGAGCCTGAATCCGCTGCTGTCCAGAATGAGAACACTGCTGATTCTGAAAACGCTGTGTCTGAACATTCGGGCCCTAACGAGACCGGCCAGGCTCCTGCTGCCCAGGAACTTCCGGATGCACCGGATTTTACCCTGACCGATCAGTACGGCAATACCCACTCTCTTTCTGACTACAAGGGAAAAACCATCTTTTTGAATTTCTGGGCTACCTGGTGTCCTCCTTGCAAAGCAGAAATGCCGGAAATCCAGTCCCTTTATGAAGACTGGGAAGAAAATACCGGGGATCTGGTAGTTCTCGGAGTTGCTGCCCCTAATTCCGGACAGGAAGGCGACATTGCCCACATTACAGAGTTTCTGGATGAGAATGGCTATACCTTCCCGGTATTAATGGATGAGACCGGAATGCTGTTTTATCAGTTTGGCATCACTGCCTTTCCCACTACTTTTATGATTACAGACGAGGGAAAGGTCTTTGGCTATGTATCCGGAGGTATTAACCGGGAGATTATGGACAGCATTGTAGAACAGACAATGAACGGCGAGCGAGCCGAATAAACATGGATGATACAGAACCTACTGCGGCAGTTTCATCCCTTTTGGAATGGGGCAGACATAGGTCTTTCCATTCATCATTTCATTAAATTCTGCTCTGGCCTGTTCTCTGAGTTTCGGATCTTCTGCCAGACGGACACCTGCTGCTGCCAGAGTTTTCGCAGCATAGATCATGCCCTTTAAGCCTATGGAACCGCCGGATGCAGCGGCAATCTGCCAGCTGTGTCCAGGCGCTCCAAGGCTTGTTGTGGCAAAATTTGCCATGGCAGTGGGGACAATATGTGCCACGTCTCCCACATCTGTAGAAGCATAGATAATCCCTTTCTGCATGGGTGCAACTCCTGTGTAAAGCTGGGTATCCGGTTCCAGTTTCATCCTCTTTATCACATTCTGCCGCTGGTTTTCTACTGGCTCATTCATTTTTTTTGCCCACTTAATTTCTTCTTCACTCCATTCTTCCTGTCCAATTTCTTCCATCGTCTGTTTTAAGACTCCTGTCAGGATTTCATTGCCCACCATAGGATAACAGCCGCCCATATATTCAATTTCCAGACTGGTTTCTGTCATCATGGCCGCGCCTTGTGCCGCTTTTACCAGACGGTTGTAAACCTCTTCTACGACTTCTCTGTCCAACGCTCTCACATAGTACCAGACTCCGGCCTTATCCGGCACAATGTTAGGCGCTCCTTCCCCTCCTAAAATTGAATAATGAAGACGAACCTGGGGACTTACATGCTCTCTCATAAATTCTGCCGCCATATTCAAAAGCTGAACCGCATCCAATGCACTGCGCCCATTCCAGGGATCGTCGGCTGCATGGGAAGTTATCCCGGTATAGTGAAATTTTACGCCGCTGCAGGCGCTCATTACCAGATTAGCGGCCTGATTCACTGTTCCCGGATGCCATGTCAGGGCAAGATCCAGTTCAAAAAAGCAGCCTTCCCTGGCCATAAAAGATTTTCCACACAGCAGTTCTTCTCCTGGGCATCCATAAAATACAACCGTTCCAGGAAGTCCACTTTCTTCTAATTCTGCTTTCATACCAATGGCTCCCCCGACAGCAGCTGCACCTAAAAGATTGTGTCCGCAGCCATGTCCGCAGGCCCCTTCTGATACCGGCTCTTTCTGCCCGCTTACTTTCTGGCTTAATCCCGGAAGAGCATCGTATTCTCCTAAAAATCCAATTACCGGATGACCGGCTCCCCACACAGCACGAATGGCAGTTGGAAGTCCTCCCACTCCAATTTCTACGGAAAATCCCGCCTCTTCTAAGACTTTTACCGTCTTCTCACAGGCAAATGTTTCCTTAAAAGCAGTCTCCGGATTTTCCCATATTTCTCTGGCCAGGTTTTCCAGAACTTTTCTGTTTTCCTCCACTGCGCTAACTGCAATTACTCCCCTTCTCATGCGTTTTTCCTCCTTCAGTTTTATTGTAACAGTTCAGCCTTCAATGTCATTTAGTTAATTTTATATCCATATGGTTAGATTCCAAAAAGTAGGGG
>CAUWCT010000015.1:0-37591 GCA_963557065.1 uncultured Lachnospiraceae bacterium
TTGTTCCGGAGCACACCTACGGCGGTATGGTAAATGTAGTTTACTTCTGTGAAGAGACCAATTCTGTCTGGGCTAACGGCGAAATCTGGGCTGCCGGTTTAGTTGACGGCAAAGGCAATGTAAACTCCAGCGAACTTACCACTATTCCGGAAGGCTACAAGCTGAAAGTTGTCGGCGACTTCTACTATGACGGCGGCAGCGAACTCCGCATTCAGGTTGTTCCGGAGCACACCTACGGCGGTATGGTAAATGTAGTTTACTTCTGTGAAGAAACCAATCATGTTTGGGCTAATGGCGAAATCTGGGCTGCTGGTTTAGTTGACGGCAAGGGCAATGTAAACTCCAGCGAACTTACCACTATTCCTGCAGGTTTTAAACTGAAAGTTGTCGGCGATTTCTACTATGACGGCGGCGATGAACTCCGCGTTGAAGTTGTTCCCATGTTATTTAAATAATATCCGAGTCAAAAGTCATGAAGAACAGCATGTAAGTTTTTTAATCCATTACGGCCCCGGAATAATCCGGGGCCGTATCAATTACTCTATATCATTTTATCTTGGTGTTCCAAACATCTGAACCCAGTATTTTCTGCCATTCTTTTTATAGCATCCCACACCAATTTCCTCAAATGAAGCGTTTAAAATATTGGCCCTGTGGCCAGAAGAATTCATCCAGCCATTCATCACATGCTCCGGGCTTGTATATCCTTCTGCAATATTTTCTCCCACTCTGCCGTATTCATACCGATCGTCCAATATGGAAAAACAGCTTGTGCCGTCTGGCCTGGTATGAGAAAACTTCTCTATCAGCTCTTTTGATCTCGTTTCACTGCACTCCATCAAAGTTTCATTTATTGACAGCGGATTCAGACCTTCCTTTTCACGTTCTGCATTGACAAGATCCACTACCTGCTCTGCCAGTTCCCGATCCAGTCCATCTGTTTTGGCAGCATTCTCTCCCTGACTGCTTCCACTCTGACTGCCGCCTTGATTATCCGCATTGGAATTGCTGCTCTGGCTTCCATTATCTTTACTGTTTCCAGAAGAAGGTCTGTCATAATCTCCATTTTCGTAATCCCATTCATCTACTACATCCAGGATTACACCTTTTGAATTGACAACGTACACTTCGCCATCCAGGGTAAAATCTTTTGTTTTCAAGACTCCTTTTTCGCTGAAGTAGTATTCATCTCCGTCAATTTCTGCAAATCCCACTGTCACATAACCGTCTTCATCAAAATAGTAACGGCTGCTGTTAATGGTTTTCCAGCGGTTTTTTACATAAGAGCCGTCTGAATTTTGGTACCGGCGGCCAATATTATCTTCCCTCCATCCGGCTTTGTTTTCCTGAGAGGTTGTCGTAGTGGTGTTATTTTGCGGCGCTGTGTCAGCAGGCACTTTCTTTCCTTCACTCTCCAGCCATGCACCGGACGAATCCACTGTCCAGCCGTCCGGGGTTACAGCATTGGCCCACATTGCGCCTGATTCCTTATCTAAATAATACTGTTTTCCATTATCCTCGATCCATCCGGTCTGCATGTACCCGTTTGCATCAAAATGATACCACTTTCCGCTGGCCGGGTCCTGAAACCAGTCATTTGCAGGATATGTCTTGTCTTCCCTTTCATACCACCAGCCTTTTTCAGTCAGCTGCCATCCTGCCGCTAAAGCAGTGCCGCTGATGCCAAGAGACAGTGCCAGTGCTGATGCTGTAATTAAGATTTGCTTTTTCATTTTCTTTTCCTCCAATCCCAGACCTTTTATCTGCTGTACTTAGCATCAGTGTACAGGGGGCAATACGGTCAGAAACGTCCAGATAGCGTGTCTGCTATGTTACTTTCAATCGGTGTACGTCCAGTACACCTCATTCAAGTGCCTTGCAGACGCACTATCTGACCTGTTTCTGACTCTTTCGACCTCAAGTGGAAAGAATTTCCCCACTCTGAGACGTGTTGCCCCTGTACACTGATGCTAGACTACCTTCTATTATACTCAAAAGAACAAGGTCCGGCAATGGATGTTCCGGAAAAAGTTAAAAAGCTTTAAATCCGGGGAGATACTCTTTCTGGGCTTCCAGAATTTCTTCTGTAAGGGTTCTTATTTGATCAGGTGTTAATATGCTATTTGCCACAGGATCTGCCAAAAAGGCCCAATATACATATCTGGAATCTCTTTTTAGGAATGCTTCCACTGCCAGACGGTGTACCTGTATTTCCATACTGCACAACATTGCAAGTTGCATAGGAAGTTCTCCATATCGGCAAGGCTGTACTCCATTTTTGTCCACCATACATGCAACTTCTACACAAGCATCCTCCGGGAGATTTTCAATTAGTCCATGATTGATCACATTCGCATAAATCTTACAGGGAATATCTGTAACCATAGCGTTGATAATTTCTGCACCATACTCCACACTTGATTCTGGCATAGGCAGCTTTTTTTCACGCGCAAGTTCTACCTTTTTTGCAAACTCTGCTGTCTTTGCTGCAATATTTTTTTTATAAATATCTGTGTGAATGTCCAGTTCCTTCCGAAGTTCTTCTGTCCGCAGATAATACGGAACATATTCTCCCACATGCTGGCTGGATTCTGTAACCATATAGCCAAAACGATTCATAATATCAATTCTCGCTCGCCCAAGGGACGCAAAAATCTGATCATCTGTGGAAATATCTGTCTCATACAATTCCGGCGCTCTTGCCTTTAAAAGCGGATACAGATCTTCCCCATCTTTTTCAAATTTCAGAATAAAACTCAGGTGGTTAATTCCTGCCGCTTCATAAGTAATTTCTTCATACGGAACAGAAATTGCCTTTGCCATCTGTCTGGTGGTGCCCTGTACACTGTGGCAAAGTCCGATAAAGGGAACCTTGCTAATCTTTGCCGCTGCCATTACATTGATCTGCTGAGGATTGGTGTAATTCAGCACCACTGCTCCAGGAGCGGAAACCCGTTCTATCATCTTCAGCATTTTTTCTAAAAATACCATTGTACGAAGTCCTCTGGAAACGCCTCCCACGCCGCATGTATCTCCAACCGTCTGATACAATCCATATTTCTTGGGAATATCCATATCCTTTTCAGATGCTTCCAAACCACCTATCTTTGTTAAGTGAATAATAAAGTCTGCATCTTTTAATGCCTCTTCCATATCCAATGTGTACATTGGTTCTTTTTTATAAGAAATTCTCTCAAAATGATAATCCAGCAAAACCTTTAAATTATCCAGTCTCTCTTTATCAATATCCATAAAACTCAATTCACAGTCAAACAGCGCTTCTTTTAAAAGAATGTCTGACACCAGCTTATAAGTAAATCCAAAACTTCCTGCACCGATAAACGCAATCTTTTTTGACATATTCATACTCCTTCTCTCTCAAAATCGTAACATGACTTTTAACCCTTTAAACCGGATGTAGCAATTCCCTCCACCAGATATTTCTGAAAAAACAGGAAAATCAGACACACCGGAATCAAAGACAACACCGCCATTGCAAACATTGCTCCCCAATCGCTCTGAACTGTGGGATCTGTAAACATTTTAATCGCCACAGAGAATGTGTATTTTTTGGGTTCGCTTAAAAAGATAAGCGGAGCCAGAAAATCCTGCCATCTCCAATAAAAAGAAAAGATAATGGAAGTAACTATCGCCGACTTTGTTAATGGAAGCAAAATCGCTGTATAAGTACGAAGCTTTCCGCACCCATCAATCATCGCCGCTTCATCCAGTTCTACCGGAAGCCCCCTTAAAAACTGCATATTCAGAAAAACAAAAAATGGCATTGCACAAAAGTGAGGCACAATTAATGGAAGAAATGTATTAGTCCAGTTAATGTTCTTAAACATAATATACTGCGGCACAATTAAAATCTGCTCCGGCAGCATCATAGTTCCCATCATAATTGCAAACCAGAAATTTTTGTATTTAAAATTCACTCTGGAAAATCCATAAGATACAACAGAAGACGAAATCACTGAACCTACAGTTGCTAAAACAGCTACAATAAATGAGTTTAGAAAGAATGTTCCAAAGCTGATTCCGCCCATTCCCTTCCAGCCGTTTATATAGTTTTCAAAGTGCAGTTCTTTTGGTATCAGATTTGCCGCATCTACAAAAATCTGCTCTGTCGGCTTTAAGGAACTGGAAAACATCCACAATAGAGGATACAGCATAACAAATGCAAGAATTCCAGCAAACAGGTGAAAGCAAATGGAACCAACTGTTTTTTTATTCATGCTAATCCCCCTTTGTCTCATAATAAACCCAGTTATTGGAAGACTTAAATATAAATACCGCAAACACTGCAATAATCAGCAGCAATACCCATGCCAGGGCGCTTCCGTATCCCATGTTAAAATATTCAAATGACTGTTTATAGATGTAAAGTGCATAAAACAGTGTCTTATCCAATGGTCCGCCTTTTGTAATAATATAACTTTCATTAAATGCTTTGAATGCATTAATAATCTGCATAATCAGATTAAAAAAGATTACCGGAGAAATCATTGGAAGGGTAATACTTTTAAATTTCTGGAACGAAGACGCTCCGTCCAATGTCGCCGCCTCATAATAAGTAGTCGGAACCTGCTTCAAACCTGCAATAAAAATTAACATAGATGCGCCAAATTGCCAGACTCCCAGAATAACCAGAACCCCCAGCGCCGTCTTTGTGTTGCCAATCCAGGAAATATTCACATCCACTCCCAGCATCTGAAGAATGGAGTTGATTGCGCCCTCTGCTCCAAAAAGCTGCCCCCACATAATGGCAATCGCCACACTTCCGCCTAACAGAGAGGGCAGATAAAAGATTGAGCGGTATACTCCGATTCCTCTGTGCTTAGAAGAAAGAAGCATGGCGATCAAAAGTGCAAATATCAGACGAAGGGGAACCAACAGCGCTACATATGTAAATGTAACCTTTAATGACTGATAAAACTTCTCATCCTGAAACATTCTTTTATAATTATCCAGTCCAATCCACTGAGCGGTACTGATTCCGTCAAAATTCGTAAATGACAAGTAAAGGGAATACAGCATAGGAATCATTGTAAAAATCAGCAAACCAATCAGCCATGGCGATATAATCAAATATCCCAATAAATTTTCTTTTCGATCCCTTCTCCGTTTCTGCTTCATAATATTTTCCCTTTCCTATTGATTGGCAGCCTTCAATGCCGTTTCTGCATTGGTACGGAATGCAGATGCTGCCTCTGCTGCATCAGACTCTCCAAATAATACCATCTCAAACTGCTTCGTATATTCTGCATTGACTTCAGACGCTCCTGCGGGGTTTGGAGGATCGATTGGAGAGGAATATTCTGATACCAAATCCATATACTCAAATACTCTCTTACCAGGTCCCTCCAGATTTGCAGATACCTTCTCTGCCATATTGGAAGAAATCGGCACTCCGCGTCGTCCCGCAATCACATTGTTTATTTCCTCATCATTTACCCATGCGTCAATAAATGCCGCTGCCTCTTCCTTTTTATCAGATGTTGCCGTAATGGAAAGAAACTGGGATGGTTTCACATACATTCCCTTTGTTGCTCCTGTCCCCGGAATAATGGTCAGTCCAAGTTCTTTTCCTTTTACTGCCACCAGAGTCTCATACATATCCGTCCATACGATTTCTGTAGCTGCCTCGCCCTTTGAAAATGGGGAATCTTCTACACTCGTCTGCTGTACTTTCGTGTCAATGGACGGCAGCGCCCCTGCATCATGCATCCTCTGAACACTGCTGAAAAATTCCGTAAGAACTGCATCATCGTATCCCATTGTCAAACCGTCTTCTCCAAATAAAGTACCGCCTTCACTTCTGGCAATTACCTCAAATAAATTAATATTAGACACAATATCACTGATTGTAGAGCCATATTTTCCTGTTTTCTCATGGAATTCAATACAGAACTTTTCAAAATCACTCCAACTCATTTCCGGCCCCCGAACTTCCATTCCCGCCTCTTTAATCATTTCTTCATCATATACCATACAAAGAGCATTGGAGCCGACATTAACTCCATACAGTTTTCCATCAATTCTGCCGCCTTCCAGCTTCAGCGGATCCACATCCGTCATATCGATCTTTCCCGACTCAATATACCCATCCAGCGGCTCCAGAAGTCCTTTGCTGGCATACTGCATAATCACTCCGTAATCCTGTCTCATAATATCCGGCAGGTCTCCTGCTGCCGATAAAGTGTTCATTTTCTGCCAGTAATCTCCCCAGGAGGCATAGATTGGTTCAAATTCTACTCCTGTTTTTTCCGTATATTTTGCACACGCCTCTAATGTAAATTCATGGACCACCTGGGTTCCCCACCAGGATATCCCAACCTTGTCAGTAGACGCGCCATCCTGTACCGCTGCGCTCTCACCGGCTGATGTATTGGTCTTTACAGGAGTGTTCTGCTCCTCTTTTGCCGAACACCCTGCTACGCACAGCGCTGCTGCTGCAATCAATAAAAACCGTTTTCTCATAATTGTTGCTCCTTTCCTCATTGTCTCCGTTTCTTATGCCCTTATTATATAAGTATTTTTCCAATACCTGTGAGAAAGGAAACGGACTCTTCTCTTCTAAAAAACACACTTCTTATCTGTTGTATGTGATTTTTTTGTTTGTTTGTAATAATTTTTCAACAAAAATGACCTTCTCTAACAAAAAACATTGCATTTAGCCGCCTCGCCTCATTATACCTTGTAAAAGCGGAGGTCCTGCGCTATAATTTTATCAAATTCAATCCTTTTTCTTTATAATACAACTGCAAAAGGAGATTTCCTATGGCAGATTTTCCCTATTGCTCCAACAGGCTAAAACGCCTTTTTCGCAATCTTTCTCTGAAATACAAATTTTTTGGCATGTTTTTTATCAATACCCTTATGCTTTTAACTGCATTTTTTCTATGCTTTTTTATCTGTACAAAGTCCTACAATAAGATTCTCTATAAAACTGTAGCCGGAAATCTCTCCTATTCTTCTGATACCATTTCGGCTGCTATGAACAACATCGAAACTCTGTCTTCTATGATTCTTTCTGATGATACCATACAAAAATCTCTGACTGTCTTCTCAGATACAGCGGACCCTGTAATCCGTTATAATGCAGAACAGGAACTAAACCGAACTTTATTTTCTTACTATGATACATTCCGTACTCAAGGAATTTCCTATATTGCCGTCAACGGCAACAAAACTACTACCTGTACCAACTGGTATCAATACAATCTGGTTTCTGCAGATTTTCTGGAGCAAATGAAACAAACCGCCCATTCCGGAAACGGTTCTGTCAAATGGATTTGGGAATCCGGCAATCAGGACGGACTTTTTCTTACCAGAGATATTCGCCAAATAAAAAATTTTTCTCTGGATTCTCTGGGCCAGCTGATGATTCATGTGGATATTGATGAAATTGTAAGTTCTGCCAATACTGCTGCAACCCAATATGAAAATTCCTATTACGTAATTACCAATGATAACGGATCTGTCATTTATTCATCCAAACCATTAACTCAGGAAGAGTCTGCCTCCATCCACCGTTTCAACCAAAAAAATTATGGACCTGTATCCCTGCAGGGACATACATACTTTGCTGTGAATGGAACCATTCCTGATTACCGCTGGCATTACACTACCCTGATTCCCTTTGACACAATTACCCAGTCGCTGGATATATCCCTCATCACAATTTTCCTGATTTTACTTGCTGCTTCCGGGATTATTATCTTGTTAAGTCATATATTTATCCGCTCTCTGACCATGCATTTTGATGCACTGAACTATAAGATGATGGAATTTAGCAAAAACGAGTTGTCTATCCCCCAGACTGCCTACTGCTATCAGGAGCGCCAGGATGAAATCGGTAAGCTCCATCAGCAATTTGACGCTATGATGATGCGAATCCAGTCATTAATAAACACCAATTATGTCAATGAACTGTTAAGAAAAGACGCTCAGTTAAAAGCTCTGGAAGCCCAGATTAACCCGCATTTTCTCTATAATACTCTGGAATCCATCAACTGGAGAGCCAAAATCAACAATAATCAGGACATTTCCCAGATGGCAGAATCGCTGGGCACCCTTCTTCGCGCTACTCTCAGCAACAAAAAATCGCTGGTTACTCTTGCCTGTGAACTGGAACTTGTTCGCTGCTACATTACTATACAAAAGCTAAGATTTGAGGATGAACTTGAATGTCAATTTACCACTGAATCCGGACTCGAAAATGCCCTTATTCCGCCTCTCACCATCCAACCTCTAATCGAGAATGCAATTCACTATGGGATGGAAGAAATGGAAGAAATCTGCCATGTTTTTATTTTTATTAAGAAATGCGACAGTCGTCTGGTTATCAAAGTACAAAACGACGGTTCTGTTATAGATGAACATCTTCTTGAGCGCCTGGAATCCAAGGAAATACATCCCAACGGTTTCGGGATTGGCCTGCTTAATATTAACAAACGCATCCAGCTTCTTTTCGGAAAAGAATGCGGACTCCATTTTTCCAATGAAAACGGACTTGCCACTGTTACTCTTATCTTTACTTATAAAACGGAGGAATCTCAATTTTGCTGAAACTGATTATTGCAGATGATGAAAAAATAATACGGGAAGCCATTTCTACGATTATTGACTGGAAAAAATATGATATTGAACTGGTACGGATATGTAAAAATGGACTGGAAGCCTACCATGCTATCCTCGACGAATGCCCTGATATTGTTCTGACAGATATTCGGATGCCACATATGAGTGGGCTGCAGATCATAAAGAACGTTTCAGAAATGGGGCTGGACACACAGTTTATTATTTTATCCGGATATGGAGAATTTGAATATGCAAAAACCGCCATGCAATACGGAGTTAAACACTATTTGTTAAAGCCCTGCAACGAGCAGCAAATCATCACCTGTATCCAGAAAACCGCACAGGACTGTTATCAGAAAAAGCTATCCATGCAAATGGGAAAAAATCAGTTTTTTATTATCAATAATCTGCAGCACAGCGTCATTTCCAGCATCATCAATGATGTAATCTCACAAAAACCTGACTGTCCGGAAACTCTGATAAAAAACTATGAACCATATATGGATTTCTACTATACTCCCTATACGCTGTTTTATATCTATTATCTGGAAGACGGGGCTTTAGAACATTTTCTGCATGAACTGGAGAATTACTGTTTGCATGAAATTCCCCTCCACACCATTCATGGCGTTTATGTTCATAATACCATGATCCTGTTTTTTAAAAACTACTCCCAGGATTATGGAGAGGTTATCCGGTTTTTATATCAGATTCCACTTTTGAACTCTCATGTGGAACTGGAAATCCGTCCTGAAAGTTTCTCCAATTTAAAAGACCTGATGCAAACAGTATTAGAAAAAATCCAGCGTTTCAGTATTATTTATTATATTAATAATTTTCACGCTTTTGCAACCTGCAATCATTTGTTTTTTACTGAAGAATCAGAACGCTGCTGTCAGAAGTTCAAAAATACCGGAGATCCCAAAGAACTTACCCCTTTGATGGATCTGTTTTCCGGCATAAGCGATCTAAATTTCTGCCGCCAGTTTGCCATTAATCTTCTTCTGAAAATAATGGCCGATAATCTGACCTTTCCTGCCAGTGAGTTTACAGACTGGATTATGAGTCTAAATCACGAAAGCGATCTGGCACAGTTAAAAAAACTGATTGAACAGAAAATGCATCAAATTCTTTCCAGACCTGCTTCAGTCGGCAAAGTCAGTTCCATGACCAGACAGATCATGCTCTATGTAGAAGACCATCTTCAGGAATCCAATCTGACATTAAAATTCATTGCCGAAAACGAACTCTATATGAATGTAAACTATGTCAGCAGAAAATTTTTTAAAGATACTGGCATCAAATTTTCCCACTACTTATCCGAAGTCAGAATCGCACGTGCCAAACAATACCTGGCATCCAATGAAGCGGATAAAATCCAGGATATTGCTGCATTAGTGGGGTATGGAAATAATCCCCAGTATTTCTCGCATTTATTTAAGAAATGTGTTGGCATGACTCCCACTGAATTTAACCGTAATCTCGTCAGAAAATAAAATAAAAAACAGCTTCCCTGCCTGCAAAAATGCTGACAGAAAAGCTGTTTTTTCATCTTTATCCTGTTATTTGTTCCGCACTTCCAAACGCACCATGGCTCGTTTTAAAGCCAGTTCCGCTCTGGTTACGTCTACCTCGGCGCTATGGCTTTTAAGCCGCCTTTCTGCGCGGATGCGGGCCTCTTCTGCACGTTTTACGTCGATTTCTTCCGGCCACTCTATCACTTCTGCCATGATTGTAATTTCTTCCGGCATTACCTGGATAAATCCGGACATCAGCGCCGCCTCGCGGCTCTCTCCATCTTTATGAATATGGAGAACACCTGGGGCAATGACAGCGGTCAGCGGAATATGACCTTTATAAATACCAACGTCTCCTTCTGTAGTGGTCAGTTCCACCATAGAAGCCTCTCCCTCGTAAAAATTCTCATCCGGAGTGATAATCTGCAAACGGAATTCCTCTGCCATAATCAGCCCTCCTATTTCACGCGGGCAAGAACGTCGTCAATATTACCTGCATTTAAGAACAAATTTTCCGGAATGTCGTCATGCTTGCCTTCCAGAATCTCCTTGAATCCCTGAACAGTCTCACTTAACGGCACATAACGGCCTTCCAGTCCGGTAAACTGTCCGGCAACAAAGAATGGCTGAGATAAGAATCTCTGGATCTTTCTTGCACGGGATACGGTCAGCTTATCTTCTTCGGAAAGCTCGTCCATACCCAACATGGCGATAATATCCTGAAGTTCTTTATACTTCTGAAGAACTTCCTGAACGCCGCGGGCTACATTGTAATGCTCCTCACCGATAATACGGGGGTCCAGGATTCTGGAAGAAGATTCCAGGGGATCTACTGCCGGATAAATACCAAGTTCCACAATGGAACGGCTCAATACGGTAGTCGCATCCAAATGGGCAAAGGTATTGGCGGGAGCCGGGTCTGTCAGGTCATCTGCCGGCACATATACTGCCTGTACAGAGGTAATGGAACCGTTCTTTGTAGAAGTGATACGCTCCTGAAGAGCGCCCATCTCGGTCTGTAAAGTCGGCTGATAACCTACTGCGGAAGGCATACGCCCAAGCAGAGCAGATACCTCTGAGCCAGCCTGAGTAAAACGGAAAATATTGTCAATAAAGAGCAGGACGTCTTTTCCGCCCTTATCGCGGAAGTATTCCGCCATGGTTAAGCCGGTCAGACCAACTCTCATACGCGCTCCCGGCGGCTCGTTCATCTGGCCAAATACCATCGTAGTTTTATTAATAACGCCGGATTCCTGCATCTCGTGGTAAAGGTCATTTCCCTCTCTGGTACGTTCTCCTACACCCGTAAATACAGAATATCCGCCATGCTCTGTGGCGATGTTGCGGATTAACTCCTGGATTAAAACGGTCTTTCCTACACCTGCGCCGCCAAACAGGCCAATCTTTCCACCCTTCTGATATGGGCAGAGAAGGTCAACTACTTTGATTCCGGTCTCCAGAATTTCTGTCTCTGTAGACTGCTCTTCAAAAGTCGGGGCTTTTCTATGGATGGGAAGATACTCTTCTACCTCTGGCTGAGGCTTATTGTCGATTGCATCGCCTAAAACATTAAAAATACGTCCCAGGGTGTTCTCGCCTACCGGAACCGAAATCGGCGCGCCAGTAGCCACAGCGTCCATACCACGAACCAGACCATCGGTTGTGCCCATGGCGATACAGCGCACTGTATCATCGCCAAGATGCTGGGATACTTCAACCGTCAGCTTGCCGCCATCTGCAAGAGGCACCTGAATGGCCTCATTGATTTCCGGCAGTTTGCCCTGGCTGAACTTAATATCCAACACAGCGCCGATAATCTGTGTAATCTTACCTGTGTTCTGTTCTGCCATCTTGTTTCTCCTTGCTTAAATTTATGATAAAATACTAACTGTTATAAAACTGTAACTGTTCAGAACGGGGCAATCTTCTTGTCCGGCAAAGCCGAACAAGAAGCATCGGAGATTCCTCCGATGTGAAATCCGGTGTAAAAAGCTGTTTACAAGCCAGCTTGACACAGCTTTTTACGCCAGATTTCCCGCCGTCCTAGATAGTTACGTAAATCTTATGAAATCGCATTTGCGCCGGCAATAATTTCTGTCAGTTCCTGAGTAATGGAATCCTGTCTTGCCCGATTGTACTGAAGGCTTAAAGAATCTATCATTTCCTCAGCATTGCTGGTTGCCGAATCCATGGCCGTCATACGCGCGCCGTTCTCACTGGCAACTGCCTCAAGAAACGCACCGTAAATCAGGCTGCTCATATATTTGGGGATGATGGCGCTTAAAACCTCATCCTCATTAGGCTCATAGTTCATAAGCAGCGTGTCGGATTCTTCTTCTGAGAAATCCATCTCCACCGGAAGCAGCTTAATTAACTTTGGAATATGAACCACCGTATTTTTAAAGGAAGTATAGGCCAGATAAATCTCGCCGATTTCCCCTCTGGCAAATTCATCTAACAGTTCCAGGGTCAAATCTGCTGCATCCCGGTACATGGGTTCGTTGATTACATCGGAATAATCCCTTTTAATCTGATACCCTTTTCGCACCAGACCGTCCCGTCCCTTACGTCCAATGGCATAGATACTGGTGTCTTCCGGCGGAGTCTGTTCGCTCCCGGCAATCAGTTTCACAATGCTGCTGTTGTAGCCGCCTGCCAGTCCTCTGTTGGAAGTAACGGCAATGACCGCCTTCTTTTTAGAACCGCTGGGGCGAAGATACTTGTGAGCAAGGTTTCCTGATTTGCGCAGCATTGTCCCAATGGTCGCATACATTATATCGGAATAGGGCCTGGATGCCTCTGCTTTTGTCCTGGATTTCTGCAATTTTACAGTGGAAACCAGCTTCATGGCCTTGGTAATCTGCTGAGTGCTCTGGATACTGGCGCGTCTGCGTTTAATATCTCTCATGGATGCCATGATTTGTCACCTGCCTATCTACATCTGCGCTTTGCATTCTGTAATTGCTTTTACCAGCAATTCCTCTGTCTGCGAAGTGATTTCCTTGGTTTCCCGGATACTTGCCGGAATCTCCGGATACTTTTTATCTATGAATTTAAAGAGTTCCTTTTCAAAATCCAACACCTTAGCGGTGGGAATGTCCAACAGGTACTTCTTGGTTGCCGCATAGATAATGATAACCTGATACTCAACCGGCATTGGCTGATACTGGCCCTGTTTTAATACTTCTTTGATTCTCTCGCCCTGGGCAAGCTGTTCTTTGGTGCTTGCATCCAGTTCGGAACCAAACTGAGCAAAGGATGCCAGTTCGCGGTACTGGGCAAGTTCCACACGAATCGGGGCCGCAATCTTCTTAATCGCCTTAATCTGCGCCGCGCCGCCTACTCGTGATACAGACAGACCTGCATTAATTGCAGGACGGAAACCGGAGTTAAACATCTCTGTCTCCAGATAAATCTGACCGTCTGTAATGGAAATTACGTTGGTCGGAATATAAGCGGAAACGTCGCCTGCCTGGGTCTCAATAATCGGAAGAGCCGTTAAAGAACCGCCGCCCAGTTCGTCTGACAGCTTGGACGCACGCTCCAGCAGTCTGGAGTGGAGATAGAATACGTCTCCAGGATATGCCTCACGTCCCGGCGGTCTTTTGAGCAGAAGGGAAAGGGTACGGTAAGCGGCTGCGTGTTTACTTAAGTCATCATAAACAACCAGTACGTCCTCGCCGTTTTCCATCCATTCCTCGCCGATTGCACAGCCGGAATACGGAGCAATATACTGTAAAGGAGCCAGGTCAGATGCAGTAGAAACGACTACGGTGGTGTAATCCATAGCGCCAAACTCATCCAGCGTCTTTACAATATTCGCTACTGTAGAAGCTTTCTGTCCAATAGCGACATAAATACAGTGAACGCCCTGTCCTTTCTGGTTAATAATGGTATCAATGGCAATCGCCGTCTTACCTGTCTGACGGTCGCCAATAATCAGCTCACGCTGTCCTCTTCCGATCGGAATCATGGCGTCAATAGCCTTGATACCGGTCTGCAGCGGAGTATCTACGGATTTTCTCTCAATTACACCATGGGCAACCCGCTCAATGCGGCGGAATTTGCCCGTCTCAATGGGGCCTTTGCCATCAATAGGCTGTCCCAGAGCGTTTACAACGCGGCCTGTCAGCGCATCGCCTACCGGCACTTCCACAACTCGGCCTGTGGTCTTTACCATATCGCCTTCACTGATGTTTTTTGTATCACCAAGAAGAACGGCGCCTACGTTGTCTTCCTCCAGGTTTAAAACCATGCCGTAGATTTCTCCTGGGAACTCCAGAAGTTCTCCCTGCATTGCCTTTTCAAGACCGTGGATTCGCGCGATACCGTCTGCGACCTGGATAACGGTACCCACATCAGAGACTTCCAGCTTTGTTGAATATTTCTCAATCTGCTCTTTAATCACAGAGCTGATTTCTTCTGGTCTTAAATTCATAACTGAGGTTCGCACCTTCTTTCTGTTATCAGTAATGGTTCGGCTGTCAAATCAAGCCAGCCGGACGGTCAAGAGCTGTTTTTTCAGCTCATAGAGCTGGGTTTTAATACTGCTGTCCACCACCCGATCGCCGATACGGATAACCATACCGCCGATTAAGCCTGGATCTACAGTATATTCCATCTCAAACTCCACATAAGGAGTGGTTTCTAACAGCTTCGCCTTTACCGCAGCTTTCTGCTCATCCCGCAGAGCTACTGCGCTTGTAACGGAAGCCGTACCAATTTTTTTATATTCCCGGACCGCCTGAATAAAATAATCCAGAATCATCGGGATTTCTTTTTGCCTGCCCTTGTCAACAATGATTGTCAAGAAGCCCATCATCTCATCCGAGACTCTTCCGGAGAAAACATTCTCCATGACGGAAATCTTCTCTTCCTTTACAATCTGAGGATGATTCAGCGCATCCATCAGTTTCGGGTTGTCCCGAAAAATGCCGCATAAAGCCTGGGCTTCTTCATAGACCGCTTCCAGAGTCTGTTTCTCTAAAGCCGCCTCAAACAATGCATCGCCGTATACCTTTGCTGTCAGCTTTGCCATGTATCCTCACCCATTTCCTTCAGAGTCTCGTCAATCAATGCATCCTGAATCCTGGTATCAATGGAAGCAGCGACTGCTTTGCCTGCCATCAGGGAAGCAATGGAAACAACTTCCTGCTTCATCTCGTCTAACGCTTTCTTTCTCTCCAGCTCAATTTCCTTGCCGGCGCGTTCTACGATTCTGGCTGCCTCCGCTCTGGCTTCGTCAAGAATCTCAGCCTCGCGGCGCTTTGCTTTTCTTCTGGCTTCTTCCAGGATAGCATCTGCTTCCTTGTTCACAGCCTTCAGCTTCGCGTCATACTCTGCCTTCATTTCTGCTGCGCTCTTCTGATCCAGAGCCGCCTGTTCCAGTTCGTCCGCAATCTTTTTGCGGCGCTTTTCCAGGAAGTCTCTGGCTGGGTTAAACAGCAGATAGGATAATGCAAAGAACAGGATAAAGATATTAATTCCAGTCAGCACCGCATCGTGCAGCAACTGGGGGTCAAATCCAATTAACCGATCCAAAATCTCGCCTCCTCTTGTGCTATTATCTTATAATTGCCCGTTTTCCGGCTAATCAACCGAAAGGCTTAACGAACATCAGGATAATAGCAACAACCAGACCGTACAGACCGGTAGTCTCAGCAACCGCCTGTCCTAACAGCATGGTGGAAGTAATGTCAGATTTGGCGCCAGGATTACGTCCAACTGCAGAAGCACCGTAACCTGCGGCAATACCCTGACCTACACCAGGACCGATACCAGCGATCATCGCCAGACCAGCACCAATAGCAGAACAACCATAGATAAAATCCTGACCTGAAAAATTCATATTGATTCCTCCTGTAATGAAAAATAAATTTGTAAAACTTTGTTATTCCATTTTGTCGTTGATGTAAACCATGGTCAGCATACAGAATACATATGTCTGAATACATCCTGAGAATACATCACAATATACGTGCAGCGCCGCTGGAATACCGATATTGGCAAGAAGCGGCATCATGCCGTACCACAATCCCATGATGATAACTCCGGAAAGCAGGTTTGCAAACAAACGGAGCGAGATGGAGATTGGATTGGCCAGCTCTCCGATTAGGTTAATCGGAAACAGAATCGGCGTCGGCTCAAACAAGCTGGTAAAGTGGTGGAGCCGCCGGTTCTTGATACCCTGATACTGGACAATGAAAAAGGTAACCATTCCCAGCAGGAAGGTAACGCCATAATCCGCAGTAGCCGCACGAAGTCCCAGCAGACCGCTCAGGTTGTTAAACAGGATAAAGATAAAAATGGTGCCGATATAATTGGCAAATTTATATGCATTCCCGTTCAGGATTCCTACGGTCATCTTGTCTAACATCTCTGTAGCCAGTTCTATCACGTTCTGGAACATGCCCGGAACATCTGTGGCCTTTTTCATGGCCCGGTTGGCCGCAAAAGCCAGTGCCAGAATGATCAGCGTGATGATCGTCATGGAAACCGTAGTAGTCGTCAGCCAAAGTTCCTGACCAAACAGCTCGTATTTGAGCACCCCATGGATCATAAAATCCGGTTCTCTTGCAACCAGCATTCCCATACTTCCCATACACAGGTCCTCCTTTCTTATGTTTTAAATTAAAACTTAAACACCACTCTGATCCAGTTCCCCTTCCTCAATACCGTATAGGCGCCAGCCGCCTAAACGGTGAACAATTGGCCGAAGATAGGCCCCGGTTTTTAATCCCATTGTGCCTACTACCATTGCCAACGGGTTTATCTGAGGCACGCAAAACAGCACCAAAAGCAGCACTGCAATATACACTGCCTTTCGTCCCAGCGCATGTACCAGAGTGGTTTTGTTGGCATAGCCCTCATCTCCACTGTCCATGGCTCTCTCTGTGATAATTGCCATATGAATCAGCATGGCGGCTGCGGAGACTGCGCCTGCAGCCAATCCCAGAAAAATCGGCAGCGCCTTTTGATCCAGAACATAACAGATGATGAATGCCAAAATCCCCAGCACTGCATTATGAAACAAAATCCCTGCAGACATTTCAAGGATCAGGTTTTTTGTATCTTTGCTCAATCCAAATCCTCCTTTACCTTGTCAGCATCCAGGCTTTTTCTCTCTGTAGCCAAAACGTCTGCACCTCTGCCGATAATCCGGCTGGCTGTTTTGGGGCGGCTGACCTCCTGATAGAAAGATGCCTTTTTTGCCGCCCGTTCCTGATCTTCTATGGCTTCCTGCTTTTCATTGACGAGAACGGTATTTTTCGCCATGACGTAACCGCAGCGGCCTCCGGACAGGACTCCCAAAATCAGCAGCGGAAGAATCAGTCTGGTTCCATAATGAGTGTCGATATAATACCCGGCAAAAACACATAAAAAGACAGGCGTCATAACGCTGAGTCCAAGCTGTGTTACCATAGCAAGACTCCGAAACACACTTCTTTGATGCCGCATCACAAACCTGTCCTCCTTTCATATTTTTGCGCATGTATAGAGTACATTATAACCAATAAATCATTCTTTGTCTATTATACACAAAAAATTTTTAAGCGGGAATAAATTTCCTTTTGTGAAATTCATTCCCGCTTTTTTAAGTTTACTTTATTTTTCTGCAAAAACCGGAGATACCCATGCCACGTCTCCGTTTTTCAGCCAGACTCTCAGCCTGTACTGGCTGCCCGGCTCCATGTCCACGATTTTGGAAAACTCCATGGTATATGCACTCTCCGGCACTGCCTGACGCAGTCTGGTCTTGTAAGCATTGTGCCAGTAAAAATCATCGCGGTAGTGTTCTACATGGCCGTAGACTCTCTCCGCCAGTTCAATGCTCTCTTTGTACTGGGGCAGGATACGGGAAGTTTTCATCAGATCGCCAATGGTAAAGCGGTACTCATATGAATCCACCTTTAAGCAGATTTCGTCGGTAATTTTTCCTTCCACCTCAAATACAAATCCTTCTTTTACCACAGTGCTGGGTCCCATCCAGTGGCCGGTAGCCGTTGACATATAAGTCGTCATATGGAACTTGCAGCTGTTTTCTGTTACATCATAAAGTTTCTGTCCATAGCTGTTCCAGGCTTTCTCAATGGAAACCACACGTCCGGGTACAGTCAGGGAGCCGTCCCACTCCCGAACCAGCATGTCCTTATAAAATCTGGGATTGGGGCCCCAGCCGAACTCTGCGGCAAATTTTACGCGGATCACTTCTTCATCCCCGATTTTTCTGGTTTCCCAGGTGCCGGAATGCACTGCCATCTCATCTAAAATATTATTTTTTAAAATCTCCACCCGGTCAATGGCATCGGCTGCTTTTACAGAAAATTTCAGTTCATGTTTTCCTGCCGGAACCACAGAACCCATCGGTTTTCCGTCTATGGTAAAATCAATGTCCATCCGGCTTCTGCTTACACCATACACTCTTCTGGCTTTCATCGCTTCCCAGATCGCCTCTTTGGAAGCATCCTCTGCCAGTACGCACATGCTGCCATGATCGTATACTGCCGGTACTTTATGATTATCACCGGAAGCAATGCAGCCTACGTGCAGGCCTGCTTCCAGTCCTCTCTCATAACAGGTTTCCCCGGTCCTCGGCCCCATATGCAGATGGCGTTCCATATCCATAGAGCCAGTGTCATTTTCACTGCATCCATGGCTGGAAAAAATCTCTGCAAACGGCGAAAACCCTTCATCATGGGTGGCCCAGTTTTTCCCTCTGCTCTTTAACTGATAGGCTACATGGTGAGGGATGGCAATGGCCTCTTTTCCTTCATAAGCTTTCTTCAGTTCTTCATAGCGCATCGGATGCTTCATGGGCTGGTCATTATCCAGGAAAAACACATTGTGATCGCCGTCAAAACCGCAGCCCTGCCATTCATATCCCATAAACATGGGATACCCTTCTGCATTTACTTCTTTGACCTTTTCCCGAACCAGCTCCCAGTCCTTTTCAATCTCTTCGGCCGGACACAAATCTTCCAATCCGGCTCCGCTCTCTGTTTTTATCATCTGAAACGGGTAATATGCAATGGGCCAAAAATCCAGCATGGCCTTTGCGTGGTCCACCCATTTATCTAATTCATTCATCTGATTATGATGAATATTGCTGTGCAAATCCGTCCACAATTTCTTCATACTTCTGGCTCTCTCCTTAATCCATCTGCTCTGCCTTCATAAATTTATCCGTTGCCTTTCTCTGCTTTGCATCGCCCTTTTTCAAAAGGTAAATCAGCACAAAGGTTAAAATGATAAATAACAGGCAGATTGGTCTTTTAATGAAAATATCCCAGGAACCGCCGGACATTACCAGAGAGTTCCTTAAATTTGATTCTGCAGTAGGCCCTAATACCATGCCGAGTACAATCGGAACCGGAGGAAGATCGATTTTCTGCATAAAGTAGGCAATCACTCCAAATGCCAGCATTACGTATACATCCATCTCGGAACTGCCGATTGCAAATGCGCCTGCGCAGCAGATTACCACCAGAATCGCAGTCAGCAGATCCTGAGGAATATGGGTAATCTTAACAAACAGATTCAGCAGATATTTGCCCTGAACAAACATAAAAATCTGAGCAATGACGCAGCCGATTAATACGGCATAAACCACAGGGCCCGAATTGGTAAACAGCTTAGGCCCCACTACCAGCCCATGCATGGTAAATGCGCCAAGAAGGGTTGCCGCCACTACGTCTCCGGGGATTCCCAGAGTAAGAAGAGGAATCAGGGTTGCTGCAGTTGCGCCATTATTTGCAGATTCCGGCGCTGCAACGCCCTTGATCTCTCCTTCGCCAAACTTTTCCCCCGGCTTTGCACACCGCTTTGCCTCGTTATACGCAAGGAAGGAAGCAATCGCACCGCCGGTTCCCGGAACTGCCCCGATAAACGCTCCAATACAGGAAGACTTTAACATTGTAGGCATTGTCTTTTTTATATCCTGTCTGGTGATATGATCATCCTTATCAGTCTCCTTTAATTCGGATACTGCCGCCGCCTCGGTGTTATTAAGACGGCCAATCATCTGGGCGATGGCATATACTCCCAGGAGAACCGCCAACATTTTAATGCCGTTATAAAGGTGGATATTGCCAAAGGTAAACCGGGTAAGACCGCTGACAGAGTCAATCCCCACTGTTGCCAGCAAAATCCCCAGACCGCCGCTGATCAGTCCCTTTACCATACTCTTTCCGCTGACCGAAGCAATAACAGACAGACCGAAAATAGCCAGGGCAAAATACTCCGGAGAGCCGAAGGTGATCGCTACCTTACTGATCTGCGGTGCAAAAAACAACAGGCACAAAGCACTTATCAGGCCGCCTACTGTAGACGCCACCAGAGCCATATCCAGCGCCCGTCTTGGCTGTCCGTTTTTACACATGGGATATCCGTCAATCAGGGTCGCCGCTGCCGCATTGGTTCCAGGCGTATTAATCAAAATCGCACTGATAGAACCGCCGAAGTTGGAACCGAAAAAGATTGCCGTCAGCATCAAAAGCGCCGGAACGCTTCCCATGGAAAATGTAAAGGGAAGAAGCACTGTAATCGCCAGATTTCCATTCAGTCCCGGAATAGAACCAAAAATAATTCCAATAAATAAACCAATATTTATAAAGATAAAATTCTCCACTGTCAAAAGATTGCCCAGTGCAGCACCAATTACGTCCATAATAACCTCCTATCCTGCTTTTAAGGCAGCTGCACATGCAGCACTTTTGCAAACAGCAGATACAGCACTGCTACCACTGCAAGAACAATCAAATAAAAAGATTTCTTCTTTGAACCGGTGAATGCCAGCGTTGTCACTCCCAAAAACATGGTGGATACCAGAAAGCTTTTTTGAAACAGCACTGCATAAATCAGAAGCACCAGCATATACAAAAGCGCTTTGACCTCTTTGGAAACATCCAGCACCTTCACTTCATCCTTTTTTAAAATCAAACTCTGAACCATCAAAACGATTCCACAGACAATCCAGAGAATTGCCACTGCATAAGGGACTGTTCTGGATGTAATTCCATAAGTGGCTGAATAATCCTCCCCAATCTGTCCAGGAATAATGATCATGCAGATAACTCCCAAAATCACGCTTACAATTCCTGCCACCAGGTTGGAACGGTATTTTACCTTCATGTTGTTCCTCCTAATTCTGCTTTCTATTTTGCATAATACTTATCATATGCTTCCTGGCACATAGCAGCTGCGTCTTCGATGGTCTTTTTTACTGTCTCGCCATCAGACAGATCCGGAACATAGCTTGCATTTGCTGCCAGTTCTTTAAATTCATCTGTCTCGCTGTAATCTAAAATCGCCTGGTAAATTGCGGCCACATCATCCGGATTTGTGTCCTTTTTCGTCATTAAAAAGTTGCAGGTTTTAAACACTACATCATATCCAAAGGATTTTGCGGTAGGAACTTCATACCCCTCATATCCGGTATAAGGTTCCTCTGAAAATACCATAATCGGAACCAGACTTCCTTCCTCTACATACTGAGCGCCAAGAGAGGTGGTAGCTGCCGCACAAACTACGTTTCCTCCTACAACTGCCAGCAGGTCTTTGCCGGAACCATCAGAAGTAACAGCTTCCGCATCAATGCCTGCTTCTCCAAACAGCATGGTCTGCGTTAAATGGGTAGCTCCGCCGGGAGTGTTTGCGCCAAATACCACCCGGTTATTTTTTGCGTATTCCTGAAGCCCTGCCCAGTCTTTAATGCCGGTCTTATCAGGAGCCACAAATAAAACCTGGTCTTCTGACACCAGATTGCATACAAACTGGTAATCGTCTACATTGACCTGAATATCCGGATTAAACAAAGGAGCTAATGTAAATAAGGCAATCCCTCCCACCATCAATTCGGTGGCATCTGCCTTGGCGCTGTCTAAATCCGCTGCTGCAATCGCACCGTTGGCGCCGGTTAAATTGTTAATTACAGCAGAATTGCCATAGGTCTTTTGAAGTCCCTGTGCAACAATTCTGGCGATTGTATCCGCAGAGCCGCCCGCTGCAAAAGGAACCCGGATATTAAAGTCTTTGCTGGGTTTAAATGCAGATGCAGCCGCGTCCCCCGCAGCTGTCTCCTGTGCTCCGGCTTCTTCCTTTGCAGCCTCAGCAGTCGTCTCATTTGCAGCCTGTGTCGCACTTGTATCTGATCCGCTGCATGCAGCTAAAGAAACCGCCATGACTCCCGCCATCACCAATGCTAAAAATCTCTTTCTCATATCCTCGTCTCCTTTTTTCCTTTTGTTTACTATCTGTTTGTTTACTGCTTGCTGCTGAAAATGTTTTCAGAACTTTTCTTGGTTGATATAGCAATTATATCAACGAATTTCTTGGTTGTCAATCCATTATTTATGCTATTTGCTTTGTTTTCGGCTATATATCTGCTCTATTTGTGTTACTTTTTCCATTATTGTATTTTTTATATTCTGATAACGTTTTCAGCTTTGGCTAAAAAATAAAAAAGCATTCAGCCGTCTGACCTCCTGTTCCCACAGACGGCCTGTCAGGAGCAAACGGCCTTGATTTGCATCTGTATGCAGAGACTAAAACCGATACTGTACTTTAATATCATATATTTTAGGCATCTCTTCTTTTTTTTCTTCCTGGATTTTTTTGTACAAAAGTTCTGCCGCCGTAATCCCCACTGCTTCCGGGTTTTTTACAACCAGAGAACATTGGATTCCCAGCTTTTCCGCTGTCCCCGCCTGGGCAAAACCAGCTACGTCTACCTTTCCAATCCATTCCGGATACTGGCTGTGAATCTCTATCGCCACATATTCTAAAATATCGGAGCCAAACGCAACAATCAACGGACGTTCTCCTTCTTTTATTCTCCCGGAAAACTGTTTTAAGGCATCCGCCACTGCATCTGTTTTTCTGGATGTGATCACGCGAAGAATCTCCTCTTCCGACTTGCCCGCTTCTAAAAACGCCTGATTAGAACCTTCCATGCACATTCGGGTATTGAAACTGTCCACCCAGCCAAACAGCATGAGAATCTGCCTGCATGGTTTGTTTTTTAAGAGCCAGGAAACCAGATTGTAAGCATTTTCCCGATGATTTTCCAGGACAATGTCACATCCTACCTCTTCTTTACGGTCAATCATCACCATGTTCTTATAATCTCTGGCAACTTTTTGCAGATATATTGTATTTAACCCGCTGGGCGCCATAAGAATCCCTGCCGCCTTCTGATTGAGCAGTTCCTGAACATAAAATTTTTCCTTTGCTCCATCATTGTCGCTTTCGCAAATAAAAGTCACGTAATTCCGCTCGAAGAAATAATCGCTGACCCCCCGGCAGACCCGTCCAAAAAAATACTCCATATGGGGAACTACCAGCCCAATGATGTTGGTCCTTCCCCGTTTTAAATTCTGGGCAAACAGATTGGGTTCATACTCCAGTTCCCGAATGGCATTTTTAATATTGTAAGCCGCCAATGGCTGGATGCTCTTTGGATCTTTCAGATAACGGGATACGGAACTTATGGAAACTCCTGCCAAAGCTGCCACCTCGCGGATGGTCGCTTTTTTTTCTTTCATCTTCTTCTCTCCCGGTTATCCCAACGTCTCATCATAACAAGCTCTCTGGCCGCCAATATATTTGGGACGGGTTCTGGCACAGACCAGATGAGCGCCGCCAATCTCTTTTATCTCAATGCGGACCGGAACTGCCACCTCTTTTAAATGCATTCCAATCAGAGTGTCTCCAATATCCATCCCTGCATGTGCCTTGATATGCTCCACTGCAACAGGATGGGAAAAGCCCTCATAAGCCGCTGTGGCAAAGGAACCGCCCGCCTTCAGACGCGGAACTGCATTGACTGGTTCATAACCGTACTTCTCCGCCGCTTCCTCTTCTATAATAATTGCCCGGTTCAGATGTTCACAGCACTGCGCCGCAAGATAGATTCCCTTTGGTTTCAACACTTCCTGAAGGGCTTCAAAAATCGCCTGGCCTATTTCTGCACTGGAATGGCTTCCGATCTGAAAGTTTCCAACCTCACTGGAAGAGCAGCCCACTGCCAAAATCTGTCCCGGTCTTAACCCGGCTGTTTCTAAAAGCTGACAAACCGCCTGCTTTGTCTGATCTTTTATTAACTCTAACATCTTAAAACTTTCCTCCCTTTCCGTCTCATATCACTTATATTATACCATTTCTTTTATTCGGGGGAAAGGGCGTTTTTAAGGATTACATTTTTCCTGCTGCCTTTGAAATTCTTTTTTTAATTACAGGGCCAAACCAGACTGCCAGGGCAATCTTTACTCCGTCTCCTATGAGATATGGAAACACTCCAATACCAAGACCCTCTATAAATCCCACATGTAATTGTCTGCAAAGCCATACTGTGCCAAACAGATAGCAGACTGCCGTTCCAAGAACCATACCGGCCGCACAGATAATTCGCTTCTTTGGCCAACGTTCTGTAAAATATCCGGCTGCCAAAATGAGGAAGATAAACCCGATGAGATACCCCCCTGTTGGTCCCATAAGCTTGCCGATCCCTCCTGAAAACCCGGAAAACACCGGAAGACCTGCCATTCCAAGAAGCAAGTACACCAGATAGCTGACTAATGCCCGTTTCGTTTTCAGAATATACAAAGACAAATACAGCACGAAATTCGTCAATGTAATGGGTACAGGACTGATAAAAACCGGAATCGACATGGGCCCCAGAACACATGTCACTGCTGTAACAAGGCTGATTACAGTTATGTCTGATATGGCAAATAGTCCAAAAGCAGCAGAACGTTCTCTCTTTGTCATTTTAAAATCCTCTCTTTTCTTGTTCTGATGCTATCATAGGACCTTTTAGCTAGATTGTCAACTATTATATCATCATAGGTTTACAATTCAACAACCGTTCCGGTTTAAACCTTCATAGGGCGGACGCCAGACGCTTCTTGTCCGCGTAAGCTGGCAAGAAGATACATGGCTGAACTGTTACACCCTTTACAGCAACTCAGCCATAGAAGATTCGGATAGACAAAAAACAGTGTGTACTGCATTTTTGCAATACACACTGCTCTGGCATTTATCAGGAATATCCTGAAATCGTTCTGTGATTTATCTGTTATTTAATGGTAATTCTTCCCTGGCCAGCCGAGTTCGCATATTCTTCTCCTACTACGCCGCCCAGTTTTTCAGAAATGTATGTAGACAGCACATCTACATCTACCATCACATCATCCTTTACTACTTTGCTGCCATTAAACATTACCATGCCGTCTCCACCGGATTTTAACATATAGTTATGGGAAGCTACGGTATAAGTCTTATTTAAGTCTAACGGCTCCTCTCCTACCTTAATATCTGTTACGCGGTAAGCGCCTGAAACACCTGCAAAATTACCCTTTTCATCTAATTTTACACTGGATGGAACGGAAGTATCAATGGTATAACTCAAACCGGATACCTGTAAAAATCCTCCGTTTTCAGCAGGACAGTCTTTAGAAGCCATTTCCAGGGCATCCTTGATCTGCTGTCCGGTTACTTCTATTACGCATCCCATGTTTCCAAACGGGAATACTTTTAAGGTTTCATTATAAGTAATAGCGCCTGCTCCAATGCTGTCACGTACACCGCCTCCGTTCATAAGGCCAATGTCTGCTCCCAGCTGGTAGCGGAATGCATCTGCACACAAATCTCCCAGATTGGTTTCAGCGCTGCGGACTGCTCTCTCTCCGGTTGCCGGATTCTTAACAGTCAAATCTACACTGGTATTGCCAAGTACCGTCTTAAGACTCTCGCTGTACTGTGCCTGAATCTGCTTAATGTAAGCATCTGTAGCTCCATCTACAAACTTGCCGTCTTCTGTAACTGCAGCGCCGCCTGGAATGGTTAATACCATACCTGCTGAGATCATGTTCGGCTTTCTGATTTTATCTCTGTTTGCATTGTAAATCGTTGTCCATGCCTGAGAAGAACCCAGGGTTTTCTTTGCAATCTTGCTGAGAGAATCATTTTTCTGTACAACATAGGTAGTAAATCCCGGATCCGGAACTGCCGTTACCATCTCTGTGGTAATGGTTCCGTCCGGCTTAATGGTCATCTTGCCAATATTGCTTAACTTTGTACCAGTCTGGGTTACTACAACCTGCTCGCCATTCTTATTTGGGAATGTCTTATCATAGGTTTCATGGGAATGACCGTCAATCACTGCATCTACACCAGAAGTATTTTTAATTACTGCTTCTGACGTCCACTGGTCGCTGGTTCCCTCATTGCCAAGATGAGCGACTAAAATCACATAGTCTGCACCCTGAGCAGTTGCTGCGTCTACAGAAACCTGAACCTGATTGTAAAGGGCCTGTCCGCTCTCATCTTCACAAAAACCGTATAAATAGTTGCCGTTTGCATCCTGGAAATAGGTAGGAGTAGACTTGGTAAAGCTTTCAGGAGTGCTGACTCCCACAAAAGCCACCTGAGTATCTCCATAGTCAAACATCTTATATGGGGCAAATACAGAAGCGCCTGTTGCCAGATTCATAAAGTTGCAGGAATAATATCCACAGTTAAGTTTGCCTGACAGTTCCAGGAAACGGGTCATACCGTAGTCAAATTCATGATTGCCGGGAACTGCAAAATCGTAACCCACCTGGTTCATAATGTCAACTATGTAACCGCCGTCTGACAATGTACCAATGGGCGCACCCTGAATCGCATCACCTGCATCTACCAGAGTTACATATGGAGTCTGGGCCTGCATTTCCTTCTTATAAAGCGCCAGTCCTGCATAACCGATATTGTCATCTACACCGCAATGCACGTCATTGGTGTACAAAATTACAATATCCTGCTGTGCTGCCTGAGCAGTAATCTCTGTCGCTGTTGTAACGCCTGCAGTCACAGAAACTACCATGGCGAGGGTCAGAAGGGCTGACCAAAACCGCCGTTTTAAGTTTTTCATAGCAAGTTCCTCCTTTTTTTGTTGGATATCTCCTATTATATCTCAATTATCGCCAGAATGCAAACAAGTTACTGACAATTTTTGGTAAAATTTCATCATAATGTAACAGTTCAGCCATGCATCTTCTTGCCCGCCTGCGGCGGACAAGAAGCGTCTGTCGTCTGTCCTATGAAGATTCAGATAGGAAAACTCTTATGAAAACAAGCTTTCAACGCTTTTTCCTGTCTGAATCTTCGCACGGCTGAACTGTTACATCATAATATCAGATGGATTATTTGCCTAAAGCAAAGCAACATGCAGTGTATCATGTGTAAATATGCCGGGTTTACCAATCAAGAGGCAGTTTAGTTTCTACTCCTTCAATCGGTCAACACCCAGGGCCTTCTTTAATTCTATCTTTTCCTTTTCTGCGGCAGACTTAATCGCAATATTAATGCCATTTTTAATATCTCATTCATCCGCTCCCAGTTCTTCCTTTTTCTACACCAGCGTAGAAATAATGCGGTTTCCTTCTTCCACGCAGTCTTCTGCTTTTTCAAACTGGATGATGCCATGGTATTCTTCCCCGTAAATCGGGGCTTCCATGGTGCTGGAACCGTAATTATGGGCATCTAAGGGCATCTGACCCGCATTAATGATGGCGTTGCCGCGCACAATTACATTCCGGCAGGAAGACAGATACATAGCCAGCCTCGGACAGTCGATAAAGGAATTGCCTTCGATTAACATATTTTCAAATACCGGAGTCTTTGTTCTCCCGTCTGGCAGATAAACTCCCATGTAAAGTTCTGCCATCTGCCATGCGTTCAAATCACAGTGCCGGATAATATTGCCCCGGATAATCAGATTTCTTACGCCATGGCCCTCGCTCCAGCGGGACTCGCATCCAGTCTCAATCTGGATTGCTGCTCCCTGTATATTTTCAAAAATGTTGTTTTCCACCAAACCGTTAGACCCCTGAAGCAGAACGCCTCTCGCCCGGTTGTTGACAAACCGGCAGTTGCGGATAATGTAATTCTGGGTCTGGAAACGCTTGTTCCAGAGAACCGTATCGGCAGACAGATGTTCCGGCAGGGCGTCTTCAAAGGTCAGCACGCAGCTTCTGTCTTCTGGACGATAAGAAACTTCTGTTACTATAGAAGAATATCCTGTCGGCGACAAATCCGGATTGCGCAGTTCTACCGGATAACCAGCTTCAAACAGCACTGCTTCTTTGGTTACGCGCAGCGCTAACAGAGTATGGGGCCCCATGGGCACAATTCCCATAGAAGAGTTGTCGTGGATATTAATGCAGTCGTCTCCTGCAAACCCAAATTCGCAGTCTTCAATAATGAAATTTCCCTGGGAATTGCATACATGAAGGCAGTCTGTAACCGTTGAAATGCTGCGAATCGTACCTGGACGCACCGTTACCCGGCAGTTTTTAAAATGAAGTCCATGAATATCTCCATTTCCTACAAATCCGTTGCCCGGAGAACCGTAAATGGTCACATGATCTACGGTCACGTCTTTGGAATCTTCGATAGGCACTGTCAGGATGCTGTATTCAAAATGGCGGAACCGGAAGCAGTCCCCCCGCTTAAAATGGGCTTTTGTAAACTCTGCGTCTACCGTATAAAAACGCAGCACATTATCTCCTGCTTTTTCTTGTTTCGGAAGAAAAATATTGGACAGTTCCCGAACCAGCTGCTGCATTTTTTTGTCAGAAGCCTCGTCTCCGCTTTTTTTCACATGGTCGTTGCGATAAGGGCGAAATTCAATGCCGCCAGGACATCCCGGCGTGTAGCGGGCCGGATCAAACGGCCCTACAATAGAAAATTTCATGTCTTCCGGAACAGTTTCATGCTCTGGGAAGGTACATTCTATAAAACTTCCGTCCTCTGCTGCTCTGGTAACCACGCCGACGCTTGCAAGAGGTGCTTTCTCCCAGTTCCAGTCCATAACCAGATTTTTCACAAGAACCCGTCTGCTGTTTCGGATGGAAAGGTAGGAATGCAGGGATTCAAAGATAAACTCACTGTCATTTCCTTCCAGAATGAAGTCTTCCATATTATCCAGAGAAAGATAGGTATCTTCCTCACAGGATTTAAAGTAATAGACTCCCTTGGGAACAACCAGCTTGGCCGCCCCCTCTTTCCGGCAGTATTCCAGCGCTTTGCGAAACGCTTTGGTGTTATCTCCTTCTGCCCCTTCCTGAATGCCAAAATCGGCGGCATTTACCGTATACTTTGTGCAGGGTCGGCGGATTGTAATCTTATTTAATTCTTCTGTCAATGTATCAAATTCGTTCCACTCTCTCATTTTGTCTTTTTATCCTTTCACGCCAGAGGCCGCAATACTTTGTTTTAACTGCTTGGAAAACAGAATGGACAAAAGAATTACCGGCATTACGGTTACAACCGCAAGTCCCATCAGCGCATTCTGCTTTGTTCCTGCATTGTTGGAAATGTTATACAAGGCAACGTTTAATGTCCACAGCTCCTGATCCTCTGTTACCAGCCATGCCCAGAAGAAATCGTTCCAGTTGCCGATAAAGGTCTGCAGCGCAATCAGGGAAATAATCGGCTTGGACAAAGGCATACAGATTTTGCTGTACAGATACATACTGCCTGCGCCGTCTAAAGAGGCTGCTTCAAAGTAACTGCTTGGAATCTGATCGAAAAAACCTTTGTATAAGTAAACATAAAATCCATACGGATAGAGGAACGGCAGCAGCAGAGCTGCGTAGTTGTTGTACGCTCCCATTTCCCGATACATAATAAGCTGCGGCAGCATAATACTTGCAAATGGTATCATCATTCCTCCAAGGAAGAACAAAAGGACTGCCTTGGCTGCCCGCTCCGAAAGCTGTCTGCTGATAACAAATGCACAGATCGAGCAGAGAAATACCTGTGCAATCATTGCAAAGCCAATTACAATGATGCTGTTCATCACAAAGGTCATAAATCCCATGCTGGCAATCCGCTGATTGTTTGGATAGATATATCCCGGCATCTGCAGATAGTATTTAAAGCTTTCCAGATTTAAAAGGTTCTTTTCCTCATCTCCAACGCTTAAAAGCCTGCCCTTTACCGGATATTTTCCGGTCAGAAGCTCTGTTACCGGTTCTGTAAACCGGTTGGAAAGGCCTTCTTTTGGAAGTTTTAGTCCGCCTGCCGCATCAAATTCATAACCAATGGACTCGTTGGCACGCACATAGCGGTCTCCATGCAGAAGGACTTCTTCTTTAATGGCCGTACTTTTATAGATGCCGTAATCCCGTTCCATCTGGAGTTTCATCTGGTGGGCGCGAGAATGAAATACCGTCTTGCCGTCTTTCATTCCATAAACCTGGATTTCCATAATGGAGTCATCCGACATTTTATAGTTAACACCAAACATGGCCAGTACATTGTCTCTTAACATGGTGTCCTTCATCTGTTCTTCGCTGTCAAACTCCACGTCTGTATAGTCCAGTACCAGAGAAACGCTGTTTGCCGCATCCGGCATCAGTCTTGGCGGCACTTCATAAATCTTCGCATTGTCCTTCATAGAGCTGGAAACTGCAAAAATCATAGGGTAAAGCATCAGGACTGCAAACAGCAGTGAGACAACTGCCGCTACCGCTTTGAGAGGCCGCTCTGACCCCCACTGTTTTTTACTCTTTTTGCTTCGCATATGTCTTTCTCCCCCCCTGCTATGCCTTTTCTGACTTTTCAAAATGCATCTGCATCATCGTAAGCGCCGCAATTACCAACAGAAGGACAACCGAGGCCGCAGATCCCATTCCATAATTCAAATCCTGATTAAATGTATTGTAAATAAAGATTCCCTGTGTCGTAGACGCACCGCTGGGGCCGCCGGATGCATACATATAAGGAGCATCCAGAAGCTGCATGGTTGTAATGACGCATATGATCAGCTGGATAAATACCATAAAGGAAATATTGGGCAGGATAATGTGGAAAATCCGTTTAAATCCGGTACATCCGTCCAGCGCCGCAGATTCCATAATGTCCGTAGAAACGCCCTGGATCGCCGACAGATACAAAAGTACCGTCAGACCGCCGCCCAAAACGCCCGGGAAAATGATACAGAATTTTACCAGGTTTGGATCACTGAGCCATGCCTGAGGCGCGCCGCCGAAAAACTTAACAATCTGATTGGCTACGCCGTAATCCGGATGCCAGATCCATTTCCATATAATTACGTTGACCGACGTAGGAATCAGGGCAGGCAGAATATAGAGCGTGGTCAGACATTTCTGCAGTTTTACCAGTTCATTCAGAAGCAGCGCCTGAATCAGTGGGATAAAGAAGCACATGCAAAGCTGAAGCATCAAAAAAACAAAGGTATTTTTCCAGGACTCCCAGTAAAACTGTGTTTTAAACATACTGATATAGTTGGCAAATCCTACAAACCGCCCCGGCGGGTTAATTGGATCGTATTTAAATAAAGAGATATAAAAAGCATTTAAAATCGGGTAATATTTCAGCCATACCGTACACGCCATCGGAATAAACAGAATGCACCATGGTGTAATCTTTTTCCGGAAAAGGTATCCGCCAGGCTTTCCGACGCTCCTTGCATTGTTCCTCGCTTTCATTCTCGCACCTCCGCAGTTTATTTCTTTCAGTATAGAAAATTTCTTCTGCCTGGAAAATGTTTCTATTTTACTTTTGTGTCACTTTTTTTAACCATTTCAAATGTTAGGGAAAAGACCTTAAGATTTGTGACCTTTTTGCAGTTTTCCGTTAATTTTAGTTTATTTCCATAACCTGTAAAATCTGTTATGATAGTTCCATCAAGAGAATTCATGCAGGACATGAACCAATGGAGAAGGAGGATATCGATATTATGAAAAAAAGATTTGTTGCTGCATTGTTGTGTGCATCACTGACTGCAGGTGCACTTACAGGCTGCGGCGGTTCCAATGACACTCCTGCAGCAGAAACTACCAAGGCTCCTGAAGCTGCCGAAACTACTGCTGCTCCGGAAAGCGGTGCAGAGACCGAAGCAGGCACTGACGCATCTGCTGACAAAGAACCGGTTGAACTGACCTTATGGATGACAAGCCGTAACGAAGATGACTGGTCCTTGTCTATGGAAGAAAAATTCCTGGAAGAGCATCCTTGGATTACCATTAATAAAGTCGTAAAAGAAGGCGACCCTGGCAACGAATTTTATCAGGGTGTTGCTTCCGGTACTGCTCCAGACCTTGTAAAATGTTCCTTTACCATGATGGACTCCTATATGACTTCCGGTATTTTAGAGCCATTAAATACCTATACCGATTCATGGGATGAGTGGAGCAGCTTTACAAAGGAATATGTAGATATGTTTACCAAGGACGGCAATGTCTACGGTATTCCGGCGGCTGTAAACCCAATGCTGTTTGCTTACAACAAGGCCCTTTTTGCAGAAGCAGGACTGACCGAGCCGCCAAAGACCTGGGAGGAAGCCCTGGACATGGCGAAAAAAATTAACAATCCTGACAATCAGGTTTCCGGTTACGCAACCCTTGCTGCTGAGTGGACTGAATGGTTCTTCCAGTATTACGTATGGCAGGCAGGCGGCGACCTGACCAAGCAGAACGAAGACGGTACTGCTGAACTGACCTTTACGGATCCGGCAGTTATTGAAGCTGCAAAATACTATCAGTCCTTAAAGAGCGCCGGCGTACTTCAGAGTGACTTAACCTTAAAGTTTGGTGATCTGACCAAAAACTTTGCACTGGGCAAAATCGGTATGATGCCATTTGCTTCTGACTGGGTAGCAGATGCTGTTTCCAATGGCATGGATCCGGATGACCTTGGCCTGTGCCTGCCTCCTGTTGGTCCTTCCGGCAAACATGCAACTGCAATTGCAGGCGAGTGCTATGTTATCAATGCAAAGACCGATCAGGCAAAAAAAGACGCTGCATGGGAGTACATCTCCTTCTACACCAGCCACGACTACCTGGCTTCCTATTATGAGAACCTGGCAACTAAGGGCGCAACCAGTCCGGTTATTATTCCCAGAGACGATATGACCGTTACGGATTTCTATGAGTTCCCGGCAGAATACAAAGATGTACTGGAATCTGCAAAGGAAATCGGACGTCTGGAGTTCTACGGAAAGTCCAACTTCGGAACTTATGTGGACCGCGCAGTTCAGAAGATTTTAACTGACCCTAACGCAGATCCGGAAACCGAATTTGCCGAGGCTCAGAAACTTTGCGAAGAGGAAGCTCTTGCAGCTTTTAACGAGGCAAATAAGAAATAATTTCCTTTTTGAATCTGTCATCAAACAGTGTGGGATCATCTCTCCCGCACTGTTTTTATGTGCTTTTTTATAAAATCATGGTATAATAGGAACACTTGACGAGGTATTTCACGAGTCTAGTGAGAATAGATACCTGTCCTCTTAGCGAGGTCTTGTCGAGCTTAGCGGACATGGTATAATATAAGAAAAAAAACGTACAGGAGGCTGCCAATGCATACATTCCATTTTCTTTCCAAACTACGACACTCCGTTAATTCGTGCATTACCAGGCAGCTCCGCAGAGTTGGCATCTTCTGGCGTCTGAATCTTTCCTTTCTGCTCCTGCTGCTGATTTCTTCCCTTTTTCTGACCTTCTTTTCCTTTCATCAGTATTCCACTGAAATCAACTTAAATCTGGATCGCTATGTTTCTCTTCTCGTTCAGAACGTCCAGCTTAAAGTTGACGACACCATGTCTGCTTATGAGGATATTGCTCTTTGCTTTTACGATGATGCAGACGTTCTTGCCGCTGTTTCGGAAAATGCCCGAATCGGCAGGCCGGAAAATGAATCCGAGGCGGAACAGGTTGAAAAGAATACTTACATAATTGAACACCAGCTCTACACCTTAAGCCAGAGCCGCAGATATATTGAAAATGTCCAGTTTGTCACTCCGGATCGGCAGTACCGCATGGTAGAAGAAAACGGTTTTGCACGCAGCGGACTTATACGGGATTTGGACAGCTTCTACCACAGCGACTTTTATCTCCTTCCTCAGAAGCAAAATGGGTATCCGGTATGGATGGACGACATTTCCCAGACCCATACGTTTTTCCGCAACGACCAGTCTGTCTATGGCATTGGCAATATCATTACCCTGGGAGTTGCAGTTTACGAGCCTGCAGCCCGCAATTTTCTCGGTGTCCTGCTGTTCAATATTGATTTAAATGCCTTTTCCAATTCCATTGAAGGATATGATGCTTATAAAGACGGCAACACGTTTCTAATTGGAAAAGACGGTGTACTGACATGGTTTGACCCAAGTCTGTCTGCACCATCGTTTCCGGAGACTCCGGAACTTTATGCCCATATGCTGGAGACCAAAAGCGGCATTCTGCGGAGGGACATGAACAGAAGGAACCTGCTTTTAGCCTATCAGCAGATTCCCGGCTCCCAGATTTTTGCGACCTATATTGCCGATTTGGACGTACTTCTGGCCAATGCGTACCACATCCGCGACCTGTGTATCCTTGTTTTAGTCTGTGTGGTTATTGCGACGTTTGTCCTCTCCCACTACGTAACCCGCAGTATTTCCGTTCCCATCCGAAGTCTGGTACGGGTTATGAGCAAAACGGCAGACGGAAGATGGACAGTGCGCTATGAAAATTCAGGAAATGATGAGATTACCACCCTGGGCGACCAGTTTAATGACATGGCAGAAAAGACCAATCAACTGATTGAACAGGTCTACCTTTCTGAGATTAAGCGGCAGCGGGCGCAGCTTAGTTGGAAAAATGCCCAGCTGGACGCTATGCTGATGCAGATTAATCCTCATTTCCTTTATAACACCCTGGATATTATCCGCTGGGAAGCCATGTATGAAGCCAACGGAGAAAGCCCTGTTACCCAGATGATTGAAAAGTTCAGCCGGCTCTGCCGTATGGGCATGAAAACCAACAGCAACACCATTCCGCTTTCTGAGGGAATTGAACACGCAGTCACTTATCTGGATGTTATCAATTTCCGCCACAGCGACAAAATTCAGCTGGATTTAAACACTCAGGCCGGAACCGAATCCTTATATATTCCTCAGTTTATGCTTCAGCCACTGATGGAAAACGCAGTCACACACGCGTTCGGAGACGCCAGCCGCGGCTGCCGGATTATGCTCTGCTCCCATTTAAATGGAGATCGGCTTCTGATTACACTGGAAGACAACGGGCGCGGTATGACGCCCGAAGAACTTGACGCGTTAAATTCCTCTTTGGGGAATGAGGATTCGTCTGACAAGGGCATTGGAATCCGCAACGTCCATCAGCGGATCCGGCTTTTCTACGGAGATTCTTATGGCCTTCACATTACAAGCATTCCGGGCGAAGGTACAACCATTACGATTACTCTCCCGATTCGGACAATATCTGAAAATATGACAAATCTGCAGCCGGAAAATATGACAAACGTACAGGAGGTTGAATAATATGAGCTACCAGGTTTTAATTGTAGATGACGAGGAAATTGTCTGCCGCGGACTGTCCCAATTTGTCAAATGGGCGGAACATGGTTTTGAAGTCGCCGGTATTGCCCATTCTGCTGATGACGCGCTGACTCTGGCAGAAAAACTTCCGATTGACGTTGTGTTTATGGACATCCGGATGCCTGGCAAAAGCGGTCTGGAATTGTTAAAGATCCTGCATCTGGAAGCTCCTGCTGTGAAATGCGTGATTTTAAGCGGATTTGCCGATTTTTCCTATGCACAGGAAGCCCTTCGCTTCGGTGCTGCAGATTATCTGACAAAACCGGTCAATCTCGGAGAGGTGGAAGCTCTGCTGGACCGCCTGCGCACAGAATTTGAAGAGCGCCAGGAGGAATCCCAAATTCACACCCACCGTCTCAACGCCCTGCTTCTTTCTGCTGCAAAGGGTTATGCAGACACAGATGTCAGCCAGTATAATCTTCCGGTTCTGGACCGCTGGTATGGCCTTTCCATGTCTTTATCAGACCGGGAACTGTCTGAACGGGAGATTGCATACAAAAAGGAACAGATGACGTTTCGGATCTCTTCAATTCTGCCCTCTGCCATTATCTTAAGCGACGATGTATTTTCGCTGTTCTGCATTCTTCCCTGCAGTTCAGATGCAGAATTTGATTCTTTTCTTGCAATCTTAGAACAGCTTGGCACAGAATTTTACGCATGGGGTTTTGGCGCCAGCAAACCCAGAGACGGACTTGGAGAAATACATACTGCTTACGAGGAAGCTGCCAGGGCCCTGCGGTACCGCCGCGCAGGAATCAAAGATCGGGTCATTCTCTATCAGAATATTGAGACTCTTTTCTCTCAATCAGCTTCCTCTATGACGGAATCCCTTTCTTCACTTTTATGTCTTCTGACGGATCCGGTTACCAGAAATGGCTCCATCCAGCAGCTTTCTGAAATTCTCTCTTCGCTCCTGGAGCAGAATCTGACACTGGCGCAGTACCAGACAGTCTGCATTCGGTTTTTGGTGGAGTTAAACAGCTATCTGCAGGAACAGAATTTTTCCAGAGAGGATTTACACATCCAGCTGAATGACATGTTAAGCCGGCTTTTGCTCTGCAGTGATTATGCGAGCAGCGCTGCCTGCATGACAAACTACCTGCAGTGGCTGATTTCTCTCTTGAACCGGTTTGATGAACAGCAGTTAGGAAAGGGCGTAATCCGGGAAGTTCAGCTTTATATCCGCCAGCATTACAGTGAAAACATTACCTTAAATTCCCTGGCCGAGCGTTTTTTCCTCCATCCCAATTATTTAAGCCGTCTTTTCAAGGAAAAGACAGGGAAAAACTTTGTGGAGTATCTGACAGAAGTACGCATTGAAAATGTAAAGGAGCTTTTGAGAAATTCTGACTTAAAAATCGTGGAAATCTGCACCTTGACCGGATATGATAATCCGCGGTATTTCAGCAAGGTTTTTAAACAGGCTACTGGTATGACCCCGCGGGAATACAGGGAGTATACTGGATCATAAATTCTGGTACTGTACATGGCATGAATTTTGGCACTTTTCTGATTTGCCCTCATATCCTGTCAGTAAGACCTGTTGAAAGGCTTTTTCTATGTCCCCATCTGTTACTCCAAGACTTACTTTTTCAGAACTTTTAAGAAGGAATCAGCCCCAGGCTGCGGCCTGGGTTACCGGCAGCCCTGATGCGCCCCAGTTAAGCGGTCTTGTCAAGTTTTATGATACCCCTTACGGCGGCGTCCTCATAGAAGCCGAGCTGTTTGGCCTCCCTAATATCCGCTCTGCCGGTTCTTCTGATTTTTATGCAATGCATATCCATGAACATGGAGACTGTTCCCAGCATTTTATGAAAACAGGGCCTCACTACAATCCTTCCGGGCAGCCCCACCCCATGCACGCCGGGGATCTGCTTCCTCTGCTGGGCAGTCAGGGATATGCCTGGGAAACTTTTTACGATAAGCGTTTTTCGGTATCGGATATTCTGGGACGCTCCGTTGTAATCCATGCAAACAGGGATGATTTTACATCCCAGCCAGCAGGAGATTCCGGAGCAAAGATTGGCTGCGGCGTTATCCGCCGAATTTAGGTAACAGTTCAGCCATCAATGTCATTTAGTTAATTTTAGCAAAAACAAAAATT
>CAUWCT010000016.1:0-37444 GCA_963557065.1 uncultured Lachnospiraceae bacterium
CTAACCATATGGATATAAAATTAACTAAATGACATTGATGGCTGAACTGTTACATCCTCTTTCCAAATGGCCATCCAATTAGGGCAGCGAACCTGTTTTCCATCACAGTATTGGGTTAAAATCGGTTGTTTTACGCCAGGTCTGGAAAGATAATTGTCAAAGATTTCATCTACCACCACAGAAATGGTTTCAAAAATATTCCGGTCAAAAATCCATTTGTGGTCAAATGCAGTGGAAGAGGTGATAGTAAAATCATACCCCTGGTTGCGGTACCATTCTGTATAGACCCGGTTTAGGGTAAAGGACATAATGGCCAGGACATTGGCGGTAATAGTGGATCTGGGCCAGGTAGAATAGATTTCGCTGGAAGCCACATTTTTGATGTAATCCCGATAAGGTACATAATAATTGGGGGAACTTTGATTAGAAGGAGGGCCGTCATGGACGACGATGGTCTGGGGAACTACCACCCGGCTTAAGACGATTTCTCCGCTTTCACGGATTGGTTTGATTTCAGACTCGGCAATCTTGGGGGGATAGTCTCCTACCAGGGTATGATCCGGGATAACGATGAGGGACTGATCTTTAGGCTGGCTTTCGGGGGTTAGACGTAAAGGCTGAATGGCTGTAGAGTCCGGAAGAATTTCTGTGCCGCTTACGGTAAGGGGGCGAAATCCGGGTGCCTGAGCAGAGATTACATATTCCGAATACGGGGTGGGGGCATCCGGATTAAAACTGTAGTCCAGGGGAGGCGCCGGAAGAGAGATTTGTTCTGTCTGGCCGGAGGAATTGACAGAAACCTGTTCGATAATTTTATCAGGATTATCTTTAGAGGCGATGGAAATGGTTGCGTCTGTAATGGGAAAGTTATTTTGAATAGAGAGGACATTGACTTGCAAAAGCCCGCGGGATGTAAAAGAAGCGTCCGTCTGAGCCGCTTTTAGAAGATTCATAAAAAATCCTCCTGTTTTCAATTACTATTAATATATAAAAATGGGAAAAATTGATGCCAGTCCATAACCAATATTCATAGAACCCATTCCTTTTAATTAATTGACAAAGAGGGGATAGATTGCTATGATTAAAGCTAAATATGAAAGACAGGGGGACGCTATGGATAGAATCGTATTATCATTGCTGGTAGACAATACGGCAGGTGTGCTGGCAAGGGTGGCATCACTGTTCAGCCGTCGTGGATACAACATTGAAAGCCTTACCGTAGGCGTGACAGCAGATGAACGGTATTCCAGAATGACGGTGGTTTCATTTGGCGATCAGCAGGTTCTGGAGCAGATTGAAAAGCAGCTGCGCAAGCTGGAAGATGTCAGGGACATTAAAGAATTAAAGATGGGACATTCGGTCTACAGAGAGCTGATTATGGTAAAGGTCAAGGCCAATGCCGCAGATCGTCAGGCAGTCAATGCGATTTCCAATATTTTCCGCGCAACCATTGTGGATGTGGGAAAAGAGTCCCTGACGGTAATGCTGACCGGCGATCAGTCAAAGTTGGAGGCGCTTTTAAACCTTCTGGAAGACTACGAGATTTTAGAAGTAGCAAGAACCGGTCTGACCGGACTTTCCAGAGGCGTGGCCGACGTCCGTTACCTTCCCTGACCGGAACGGGCACAGGGGTAAGGTTTCAAATATCAGGACAAACTTGGATTAGAGGAGGAAAAGTTATGGCAAAGATTTATTATCAGGAAGATTGTAATATGGCGCTGTTAGAGGGAAAAACCATCGCGATTATCGGTTACGGCAGCCAGGGACACGCTCATGCCCTGAATTTAAAAGAATCCGGACAGAAGGTAATTGTCGGTCTGTATGAGGGAAGCAAATCCTGGGCAAAGGCAGAGGCAGCCGGATTTGAGGTTTACACTGCAGCAGAGGCAGCAAAGAGAGCAGACATCATTATGATTTTAATCAATGATGAAAAGCAGGGCAAGCTATATAAAGAGTCCATTGAGCCAAACTTAAAAGACGGCGATATGCTGATGTTTGCTCATGGGTTTGCAATCCATTTTGGCCAGATTGTACCGCCAAAGAACGTAGACGTTACCATGATTGCTCCAAAGGCTCCAGGCCATACGGTAAGAAGCGAATACCAGAGAGGCAGAGGAACCCCATGTCTGGTTGCAGTTTACCAGGATGCTACCGGCAAAGCCAAAGAAAAAGCGCTGGCATACGGCCTTGCAATCGGCGGAGCCAGAGCTGGTATCTTAGAGACCACATTCCGCGTTGAAACAGAGACCGATCTGTTTGGCGAACAGGCAGTTTTATGCGGCGGTGTCTGCGCATTGATGAAAGCTGGATTTGAGACCCTGGTGGAAGCAGGATATGCTCCGGAAAATGCATATTTTGAGTGCATCCACGAGATGAAGCTGATTGTAGATCTGATTTATGAGAGCGGCTTTGCAGGCATGAGATATTCCATTTCCAATACGGCAGAGTACGGCGATTACATTACCGGCCCGAAGATTATTACAGACGATACCAAGAAGGCAATGAAGAAGATCTTATCCGATATCCAGGATGGCACTTTTGCAAAAGACTGGATGCTGGAAAACCAGATTGGTGCGCCTCACTTCAACGCCATGAGAAAGAGAGAAGCCGATCATCCGCTGGAGACCGTAGGAAAAGAGCTGCGTAAGCTGTACAGCTGGAGCGAGGGCGACAAGCTGATTAACAATTAATAGCAGGCGTTCAGCCATGTGAAGATTGAAACGAACAGTTACAGGAATAAAAATTTACCCTTGACAGATTCTTTTTTATCGCGTATAGTATCTGTCATAAGATAAGAGGGAGTAGCTGGCGTCAGAATATCAGGCCTAAAGCCGGATAAGAGGCGTTTGCGATATGTCAGCACGATGAGATTGCTCATCCGTATCGTAATGAAATGGCGAGACTTTTATTGCATCTTAGAATGCAAAAAGGCCTCGCCTTTTTGCTGTCTAAAAAACTCGGAAAGAGGAAAGGAGACATGAGGATGAGCAGAGAATTTTATAATTTGACACCAGAAGAAGCAAGAAAACAGGTAAATGGCAAAGAAACGCCATTGTCTGCGGAAGAAATCAAGAAGAACCAGGAAAAACATGGTCCAAACGAATTAGATGAGGGAAAGAAAAAGACGACGCTGCAGATATTCTTTGAGCAGTTTAAAGATTTCCTGGTATTGATTTTGATTGCAGCAGCAGTGGTTTCCCTGTTTTTGGGAGAAACGGAAAGCGCAGTGGTAATCTTAATCGTCATTACCATGAATGCGATTTTAGGAACCGTCCAGACCGTTAAGGCTGAACAGTCCTTAAATGGATTAAAGGCTTTGTCAGCGCCAGTCTGTAAAGTATTCAGAGACGGCCATGTTACAGAGATTCCAAGTAAGGAAGTAACCATTGGAGATCTGGTCTATCTGGAAGCTGGAGACTGCGTTCCGGCAGACGGCAGGATTATGGAATGCGCCAGCATGAAGGCGGATGAAAGCGCCCTGACCGGCGAAAGCCTTGGAGTTGAAAAAACAGACCAGGCGCTTTTGGGGGAACTTCCTCTGGGAGACCGGAAAAACATGGTGTATTCCGGCAGCTTTATTACCTATGGCCGGGGTTCCTTCCTGGTAACCGGAATCGGTATGGAAACAGAGGTCGGAAAGATTGCAGGACTGTTAAAAAATGCATCTGAGAAAAAGACGCCTCTTCAGATAAGCCTGGATCAGTTTGGAAAAAGCTTATCAATTCTGATTTTGATTTTCTGCGGAATCCTGTTTGGCGTCCAGGTATTCAGGGGCGGAAATGCAGCCGATGCATTTCTGTTTGCGGTTGCGTTAGCAGTGGCTGCGATTCCGGAAGCATTAAGTTCCATTGTAACCATTGTGCTGGCATTTGGAACGTCCCGAATGGCAAAAGAAGGCGCCATTATCCGGAAACTCCAGGCAGTAGAGGGACTGGGAAGCGTATCCATTATCTGTTCTGATAAAACTGGTACTTTGACCCAGAATAAGATGACTGTAGAACATTATTTTATGGAAGGAGAAAATGTAGACGCTAAATCCGTCAATCCGTTAAATCCCCTTCATAAAGAAATGATTCGTCTCTCTGTATTGTGCAACGATTCCACCAATGAAAACGGACAGAGATTAGGAGATCCGACAGAAACCGCAATGATTGATTTAAGTTCTTCCGTAGGAGTCCCGCCGTCCAGATTAAGAGCCGCTTACCCAAGAATCAGCGAGCTTCCATTTGACAGCGACCGGAAGATGATGTCTACCTTCCACCAGTTAAAAGACGGATGGACCATGATTACAAAAGGCGCGGTAGACGTGATGATGGATCGGGTAACCAGCATCCAGAAACATGGAAAAGCAGAGCCGATTACGGAAGAAGACAGAAAACTGGTGGAACAGTGGAACCGCCATTATTCCGAAAATGGCCTTCGTGTGCTGGCAGTGGCTTACCGGAAATTTGACAGCAGCCGCCATCTGACATTGGAAGACGAAAATGATTTGACCTTCTTTGGCCTGATTGCCATGATGGATCCGCCAAGAGAAGAAAGCATGGAAGCAGTCAAAGCCTGCAAGAGCGCAGGAATCCGGCCGATTATGATTACCGGCGATCACAAAGTGACTGCGGCCGCTATTGCAAAGAGAATTGGAATCCTTGAAAACGAGAGCGAAGCCTGCGAAGGCGCAGTGATTGACAATATGAGCGACGAAGAACTGGAGAAATTTGTAGAAGGCATTTCTGTTTACGCAAGAGTATCTCCGGAACACAAGATCCGGATTGTAAAAGCATGGCAGAACAAAGGAAACGTGGTTGCCATGACCGGCGACGGCGTCAATGACGCTCCGGCTTTAAAGCAGGCGGATATTGGCGTAGCTATGGGTATTACCGGAAGCCAGGTATCGAAAGACGCGGCTTCTATGGTTCTGACAGACGATAACTTTGCAACCATCGTAAAAGCAGTGGAAAACGGACGGAACGTTTACGCTAATATTAAAGGGTCTATCCAGTTTCTTTTGTCCGGCAACTTCGGCGGAATCCTGGTAGTACTGGCAGCTTCCCTGTTAAGTCTTCCAGTACCGTTTGCACCCGTTCATCTGCTGTTTATCAACCTGTTGACCGACAGCCTTCCGGCAATCGCACTGGGCTTAGAACCTCATAAGAGTTCTGTAATGAAGGAAAAGCCCCGTCCAGCAGGAGAATCCTTGCTGACCAAATCATTTTTGGCAAGAGTCGGAATGGAAGGACTGGTAATCGGAGCTTTAACATTTGCCGCATTCCTCATCGGTCTCAATCAGGGAGGAGAAAACGGAACGGTTCTTGCCAGCACCATGGCGTTTGGAACTTTATGTCTGTCCCGTCTGGTTCATGGATATAACTGCAAGTCTGTAGAACCGATCGTTGGAAAGAAAGGATTTTTCAACAATATTTATATGCAGGGCGCGTTTCTGGCAGGATTTCTGTTATTAAACCTGGTTCTGTCCGCACCGGCTCTGGAAGGATTCTTCCAGGTCCAGACTTTGACCTGGCAGCAGCTCTTTACCGTATACGGTCTGGCTGCGCTGACCCTTCCGATTATCCAGGTCTTAAAATGGCTGGTTTCTAAATTTAAAAAGTAAGCTGGTTGGATACCTGTTGTCTGCAGAACTGGAGAAACATCGAAAGGGCTTTGGAATGTCCGTCGCTTCTGCAGGCAAATCCAATGGTCCGTTTGGGGATAGGGGACGCCAATGGAATTTCTACAAGATCGTTGGCGTCCAGCTCGTCCTGGACAAAGTCGCGGATGACGCAGCCAATCCCCAGACCGATCTTGGCAAATTCGATAATTAAATCCATGGTAGTTACTTCCAGGATCTGTTTTGGCTCAATATCATGGGCAGAAAGGTATTGATCAATATAGGTACGGGACATATTTTTGCCATCCAGCAGCATAATAGTTCCCTTTTGGAATACATTGACATCTTCTCCTTCGCGCAGGCGGAGGTTTTTTAAATACTGGGGGGTCGTGACAAAGGCGTCTTTAATGTCCAGCACCGGTGTAAAGGTAAGGCCTTTTTTACTTTTGGGTTCTGCTACCAGCCCCAGGTCAATTCTGGACTGATCCAGCATAGCCAGAGTCTGGCTGCTGGACTGGCTTTCAATAGAAATCTGCACATGGGGGTATTGTTCTACAAATCCCTTTAAATAAGGAAGCAGTATATACTTGCACAGGGTATTGCTGACTCCGATCCTGAGATGTCCGATGTGAAATTCGTGAACCCGTTTTAATTCTTCTTCTCCTCTGGTCAGGGAATCAAAAGCAGACCGGACGTATTCATAAAGAATTTCTCCTTCTTCTGTAAGCTGTACCCCTCTGGAGCTTCTGAAAAACAGAGTGGTATTTAAGCTTTCTTCTAATTTTCCAATGGCTTTGCTGATAGCCGGCTGGCTGATGTAAAGCTCTTTTGCGGCCTTGGAAATGTTGCCGGTTCTGGCTACTTCGTAAAAGATTTTGTATTGGGAAAGATGCTGTTCCATAAATCATTCTCCATAACTGTATTTTATAATGAGTATACCTTATATGTATTGTTAGTATAGCAAAAAATGTGGTAAAATGCAAAACAGGACCTTTTGATAAAAAATTACTTGCTGTAAAAGGAGGAGTATCGCTATGGGAATGACAATGACCCAGAAGATATTGGCAGCTCACGCCGGTCTTGCCGAAGTAAAGGCTGGTCAGCTGATAGAGGCAGATCTGGATCTGGTGCTTGGCAACGACATTACTTCGCCGGTTGCGATTAACGAGATGAAAAAGATGAATAACCAGACCGTATTTGATAAAGACAAGATTGCCCTGGTTATGGATCATTTTATACCTAATAAAGACATTAAATCTGCAGAAAACTGCAAATGCTGTCGGGATTTTGCCAGCAGCCATGACATTACCAATTACTTTGACGTGGGAGAGATGGGGATTGAACATGCCCTTCTTCCGGAAAAAGGGCTGGTAGTAGCAGGAGATGCGGTAATCGGAGCTGATTCCCATACCTGTACCTACGGCGCTCTGGGCGCGTTTTCCACCGGAGTGGGAAGTACGGATATGGCAGCCGGAATGGTAACTGGAAAAGCGTGGTTTAAGGTTCCTTCTGCCATCAAGTTTATCCTTACGGGAAAACCAGGCAGATGGGTCAGCGGAAAAGACGTGATTCTCCACATTATCGGTATGATCGGCGTAGACGGAGCTCTTTATAAATCCATGGAATTTACGGGAGACGGAATCGCCAATCTGTCTATGGACGACCGGTTTACCATCTGCAACATGGCCATTGAAGCAGGCGGAAAAAACGGCATTTTCCCAGTAGACGATCTGGCAAAAGCCTATATGAAAGAACATTCCCAGAAGGAATTTACCGTATACGAGGCAGACGAAGACGCAGAGTACGATCAGGTTATTACCATTGATTTGTCAACGTTAAAGCCAACCGTTGCCTTCCCTCACCTTCCGGAAAATACCAGGACCATAGATCAGGTAGGAGAGGTAAACATCCAGCAGGCAGTCATTGGCTCCTGCACCAATGGCCGTATAGACGATATCCGCATTGCGGCACAGGTAATGAAAGGACGCAAGGTGGCAAAAGGGGTGCGCTGCATTGTGATTCCGGCGACCCAGGCCATTTATCTGCAGGCGTTAAGAGAAGGGCTTCTGGAGATTTTTATTGAGGCGGGAGCCATTGTCAGCACCCCTACCTGCGGCCCCTGTTTAGGCGGATATATGGGAATCCTGGCTGCAGGAGAGCGGTGCATTTCTACTACAAACCGCAACTTTGTAGGCCGCATGGGCCATGTGGATTCTGAAGTATACCTGGCAAGTCCGGCAGTAGCGGCGGCAAGCGCTGTGACTGGAAAAATTTCCTGTCCCTGTGAACTGGGATTATAAGGAGGCAGCTATGAAAGCATATGGAACTGTATTTAAATATGGAGACAACGTAGATACGGATGTAATTATTCCGGCCCGCTACTTAAATGCTACAAAGGGAGAAGAACTGGCAAAGCACTGTATGGAAGATATTGACAAGGAATTTATCCACAAAGTGCAGAAAGGCGATATTATTGTAGCCAATAAAAATTTTGGCTGCGGTTCTTCCAGGGAACACGCGCCTCTGGCGATTAAATGCGCAGGGGTAAGCTGCGTGATTGCAGAAACGTTTGCAAGGATTTTTTACCGCAATGCCATCAACATCGGACTGCCTATTATTGAATGTCCGAAGGCGGCAAAGTCTATTGAAGCCGGAGACGTGGTAGAAATCGATTTTGACAGCGGAATCATCACAAATAAGACCAAAAATGAGACCTACCAGGGGCAGGCATTCCCGCCTTTTATGCAGAAGATCATCGAGGCAGGCGGCCTGGTAAACTATATCAATGAAAAATAGCAACGGTTTAAAAAGAACCATACAAAAAGGAGAATGGAGATGCCGCGTCAAAATGTTTTTGATATGAAATTTTCAAAAATATATCCCCTTCTTGTTGCGAAGGCGGAAAGAAAAGGGAGAACCAGAGAGGAAGTCGATGCGATCATCACCTGGCTGACAGGCTATCTGCCTGGAGAGTGGAATTGTGAATGCACTTACCGGGAATTTTTCGACAATGCACCTTCCATAAATCCAAATGCCGCCCTGATCAAAGGAACTATATGCGGTATTCGGGTAGAAGAGATTGAAGATCCGTTGATGCAGAAGATCCGCTGGCTGGACAAATTGATTGATGAACTGGCAAAGGGTAAAGCAATGGAAAAAATTTTGGTTTGACAAGGGGGAATCGTGTATGTGGTTTGTATTTGCCCTGTTGTCTGCAATATTTGCAGCGCTTACTTCTATACTGGCAAAAATCGGCATAGAAGGAGTGAATTCAAATCTTGCGACAGCTATCAGAACAGTTGTGGTGGTAGTCATGGCCTGGGGAATGGTATTTTTGACAAATGCACAAAGCGGATTGTCAGAAATCAGTCGAAAAAGCTGGGTGTTTCTGATTTTGTCGGGATTGGCAACAGGGGCTTCCTGGCTATGTTATTACAGGGCTTTGCAGATGGGAGAAGCTTCAAAGGTTGTCCCGATTGATAAATTAAGTGTGGTAATTACCTTAGTGTTGGCTTTCGTATTCCTGCATGAGGAATTTACGGTCAGGTCTTTAGTTGGATGCGTTTTAATTGGAATCGGGACTATAGTGATGGTTCTGTAAAACGAGAGTTTTGCATTTGACAGAGGCATCGATTTTGTAATGCGTCCGATGGGGCGCTTTTTTCAAGTAATTAAAGCAGGACTTCTATTTTCATATGGCGTACACCAGACGCTTCTTGTCCGCTACAGGCGGGCAAGAAGATGCAAGGTGGAACGGTTACAGGTTTTACAAAATTTATATTAAATAGTCTTTTTTTAATGAATAAATATGCTATACTTATAAATAGAGACGGAGTTTATTTGGTAATCGTTCAGCCATGCAATCTTAAGAGGGATGTGAAGGGAGAATGGGAATGAAAAAGAAAACAGTGATGGCATTATTGGCAGCATGTACATTATGCACATGGGTACCGCAGACAGTAGCGGGAACGGCAAACCTGATTGTAGCAGAGGCGCACAGCGGCCGTACAGATTCAAACGGAGGACACAGAGACAACAAAAATAAGAGCGGATTAGGAAGTTACCATTATCATTGCGGCGGATATCCGGCACATTTACATACAAATGGTATTTGTCCATATGCCGGTGGCAGCGGTGGAAGTTCACAGGCTGTTGCTGTCGCAGAGGTGGAACCGGAGAAACCGGCAGTTCCAGAACATATAGACAGAATATTTGATCCAGTATATTATGCAGACCATAATCAGGATTTATATGAGAGTTTCGGATATGATCAGGAAGCACTTCTAAATCATTTCCTGACATCAGGAATGAAAGAAGGGCGGTTGTCCTGTGAAGAGTTCCACGTGGGAGTGTATCAGGAGAACAATCAGGATCTGGTTCAGGCATATGGAGATAATCTGCCAGCTTACTATGAACATTATATGAACTTTGGATATGCAGAAAACCGCATCTGTCATTAATGCAAAAACCAGCGCCTGATTTAGACGCTGGTTTTTGTGTGGAAAGGTGTATGTCCTTCCTTAAATTTCAATCCACAGTATTCTATTAAGAATACAGACTGTAACAGTTCAGCCATGCGAAGATTCAGGCAGAAAAAAGCGTTGAAAACTTGTTTTCATAAGAGTTTTTCTGTCTGAATCTTTATAGGGCGGACGCCAGACGCTTCTTGTCCGCTGCAGGCGGGCAAGAAGATGCATGGCTGAACTGTTACTACAGACCAGACTTTAGTTTAACAGAGATCGTTTTCAAAAGCAATAGTTTCATTGATTGTGTGATGTGATTTTAGGAAAAAGTTTTACTTCTAAAGTAAGGATATACAAATAAAATCATTTTCTCATTGACATTATTTATTTTAACTGCTATAAAAATAAGAAGAACACAATATAGCAAAGGAGAGCGATTTATGGAGAGCAAAGCAGTATTTGACCTTTCTTATCTGCCTTTAAAAATTGTCTTAAGAGCAGATCACTATGCGGAACTGCCGCCTTACCTGGGCTCTGCCCTGCGGGGGGTGATTGGCCAGTCTCTCTATCAGACAAGTCGGCAGGCATATGATTTTTTATATGCAAATGGAAAAAGTCAGAATGGTGAAAAAGACATTTTGAACCCATATATGATTGTTCCGCCGAAACCTTGTCATCCCAAAACAGCAGTAAGGCAGGGAGAACCGTTAGAGTTTCAGATGGTGCTTTTTGGTGAGGCGTCCGCCTATGCCTATCCTCTTGTGAAAGCGCTGCAAAACATTAGCCAATACGGACTGGGGGCACAGCGTTATCCCTTTCATCTGGAGTTTATAGGGAATGGGAGTTCCAATCGGGCTGTCTGGAGAAATGGACAGTATTACGAGGCAGGGATTCGGCAGGAAAACCTTGTCTGCAGACAATTAGAGCAAGTTACAGGCGCCATCATCCAACTGCAGACCCCGCTTAGAATCAGGCGGAGAGGACAACTGGTAACCAGTGTTTCATTCCCTGCTTTCATGCGGAATATTACAAAAAGGATAGGTGCAATTACAGAGCGCTATGGAGGCTGGGTTGATCAGACAGAGACAGAAAAAATCCTGGAATTGGCAGAACATATACAACTGGTAAAGGAAGAGTTGCATCTGGAACACATGGAACGCTACTCAAACCGGCTTCAGGAGAAAATGGATTTTAGCGGACTGATGGGAGAAATAGAGTTTGCAGGAGACATAACGCCGTTTGTGCCATGGCTGTCAGCAGCAGAAGTTTTGCACATTGGGCGTAATACCACTTTTGGAATGGGGCAGGTAGAAGTATTGTTTTTATAAACTATGGAAATGATTTGAAACATGAAAATGAAAGAACGAAAGGATGAAAAACTATGGGAGAGAATTGTGGAATGGGAAAAAAGACAGATGAGAAAGTTGCAATGGAAGCGATAGGGCATATCAAAGAAAACTATGAACGCCTGGAAAAAGAAATAGTGAATCAGTTGTATTTTGGGGCAGAACATGACAGCACAACCGGCCATTACCGGGAAATGGTTTGGAGCAGTATGTTTGAGAGAATTGTGCCTAAAAAGTTTGTAATCGAGCATTCAGTATTTATTATTGATTCAAAAGGAAATATCTCGCGGGAAGTAGATCTGGCTATTTTAGATGAGATGTATACGCCTTATATTTTTAAATACGGAGAACTGAAATTTATTCCCATTGAGGCAGTGGCGGCAGTGGTTGAGTGTAAAAGTACATCACTGGACTCAGAAGTTTTGAAGAATTGGACGGACAGTATTAGAAAACTTAAGACATCTCCAAGAGCAGTTGTGCGTACAATTACAAAAATAGCTTGTGGGACAGAAGGAAATCCTGGTGTACCAACCCAGACTGGTACACGTCCCCTGCGCATCCTGTGCTGTTTACAGGAAAAGACTCCTAGTATAAAAAACAGGAGATTTTTTGATGTTGTGATCAGTGCGGGTTCGACTACAAAAGAACTGAATATTAAATGGAATGAGGAACAGGAGAATCTGTATGAGTGGTATGTAGAGTTAAATCATGCAGATAAAACAAATGAAGAAAGAGAGAAGCGGAAAAAGAATGAAACACTTAATGAGCAAACAAGCAAGAAGTTAGACAGCTACCAGGTTTCTCATGGAAACCATCTGCTGTCTTTGATGACGTTTAATTTTCAGTTAAACCAACTGCTGATGCTGATTAACAATCCCATGTTATTTCCCCACATGGCATATGTGGAAATGTTTAATAACAACCAGTACCAGAAAGGGAAAAAAGAATGAAGGAACAAAAGCAGATAGTAGCGCTGTCGGTGGACAAAATTCAAACATTTTTAACCCAGGCAATCCACTCTCATGTGCAGGAAAAACAGACAGAAGACGCAACGTTAAGCGGAATTAAACAAGCTTCTTACCAAATTTCCAATGGATTCTTTGAACAGGTTCAGCAAACATTTCCAGAGGATGGTAACAGAGTTTTGTTAGCCTGCTCTGGGGTATACATGTTTGAATGCTCACTGTCCGAGGAAGAGATAGAACAACGTTTAAATGACCTGTTTGTCCAATATTATTTAAACCATTGTGGACAAATACAAATCCGATGGACGTATTTTTCAAAGGATGAGAGAACGGATATTTCCTCTATTCAGGAAGCGAAAAAGCGTTTAAAGCAGTCTAAGATGTGGAATCCCATAATCGAAAAAAATAGAGAGATATTGTTTCAGTTTCAGGAGATAAAAGAAGAAAAACTTAGTGATGAAAAAGAAAATTTTGAATTTTTTGCTAAAACAATTAACGCTTTATACCAGAAAAAAGAGGGAGAAGAGGAAAAAAATCGTTTCCGGATTGCGGTTATAAAAGCTGATTTAGACGGCATGGGCGCTATGTTTAAAGGGATTCAGCGCTACGAAACATATCAGATAATCAGTGGGATCTTAAATAGGGAAATTTCTTTAAATGGACTGAATCAGGCAGCTAAAAATTGTGCTCCAACAGGGAAAAAAGAGTGGCTCTTTCCGTTTTATATTGCAGGTGACGATATCTTTTTTGCAGTGGCAGTGGAAGATTTAATCTGTGGTGTGAATGTTTGCAGAAATATTATGGAGACTGTAAACAAAACAATCAAAAAATCCGGCTGCCAGGAGACACTGGGAATCAGCATCGGAGTGGAAATTACCATCAACAGAGAGCCTATTCGCTATTATATGGATATGGTAGAACAGCAATTAAAAAATGCTAAGTCAAAGAGTGTACCAAACGTGCTGAGACCATTTTTGCGGATGAAAATTTCTATTGGAAATCTTACTTTTTTTGATGTTGATTACGGAAAAATCAAAGAGAATAAGAAAGATAAGAACCTGAAGCATCAAATGAAGAATGTACCAATTTGGTCTTATTTTCAAAATGATTTGAGGCTGTTAAATTGCATCAGAAACAGCAAAGACAGGTGTTCTGAATTAATAGGAAGACCTAATTTTTTCTATACCCTGCTTCAGGATATTATGGACGAAAGTGTTCAGAACAGCCCTGTTCGGTATATGAACCATGTACTGTACCATCTGTTTCCAAAGTATTGGGAGGATAAAGAACAAAAGGTTCGGGAAGCAGAACAACTCTTAAACTACCACTTGATCTTACCTCTTTATCAGCAGGAGGACAAAGAACGTAAGATGGTTTTAAACCAGGAAACAAAGCAGTGGTTTGAGGGATATTTGCATTTGATGGTTCTTTTTAGTGATGTGAGATTCCAGATTAAAAACGGGAACCAAAAAGAGAATGATAAGATAGAATTTGAAAAGCATAAAAAAGAGATTACTGAAGATTTGTTTGAAACTCCAAGGGCCTATTTATATGAGACATGTTTAGTAAATCAGTCAAAGGAGATGACAGCATTGTTTGTTAATCTTATACCTTCCAAAAATCAAAAGAATGTCAGATATCAACGAATCCGCCTTAACAAGTCGATGCTGTTTCGTCTCCGAAATGTGGATGTTATGACAATCAAAAAGGCAGGGATGATGATAAAAGGTTTAAATCCTTTCACAAAAAAGGAAATAGAAGAACTCAACGAAAAGAAAAAGCAGGAGAAGAAAAGTTCCACTTATCTGTATTTTGATAAAAAGCAATTTGAGACAGCAGCAGCTAAAACAAAAGCATGGAATTCTGATTATATTGATTCACTGATGCTGTTTTACCAGTACAATGAGAAGGTAATGGAAATTAAAAAAACAGAGAAAAAAGGGAGAAAATAAAATGGGAAATCATGTGAAAATAGAAATAAAAACACAGTCCAATCTGATGATCGGAGGAACACCCGCACCCTTTGAAATTGGCGGAATTGACCAGTGCACAGTAGTAGACGGAGAAGGATTTCCGTACATACCGGCATCTTCGTTAAAAGGAGCTCTTCGCAGCATTGTGACAAATGATACCAGTGAAATCGCAGCAAAGATCGCAAAGCTGTATGGGGAGCTTTTGCGAAAGGAAAAGGATAAAAAATGGGAGCAGATTTGTGCGATTTTGGCAGGAGACGAAGAGGCAATAAAAAGGGTGGAAGAGCGATACAGACAGGCAATAGAATCTGCAGCAGCAAATTATTTGTTTGGAATACGGGAATTTAATAATACGCCTAAAATACTATTGAATGATTTGCGGCTGAAAACAGAGTACCGCAACAAGAAACAATGCTTTTCCATTGATGCTAAAACATCTGTTTTCAGAAAGGAAGAAGAGGTGAGATCCAACCCGCGAACTTATAAAGCAGCACGAACAGGACTGGTGTTTGAGGGGGAATTAGAATTCTATCATTTTGAAGGGGATTTTTGCGAAGAAGATATTTGTATGTGCAAAAACTATTTAATCAGACAACTGGAAAAATTCAATGAGGGCAGTTACCGCCTTGGAAATTCCAAGAGCCGCGGTTATGGAAAAGTTTGTATAACGGTTAGAGAAGAAAGTGGGGAAAAATGAGGTGCACAATTATAAAATTACGTTAAAATCTGTGGGAGGAATTACTCAACTGCCGGATTCTCAAAGGATTTTCGGAGCATTGATTTCAAGTTATGCGAGAAAAAACGGAGATGAAAAAAGCAACCGGACTGGTCCAGGCAGTTTATCAAAAGACAATTCATCTGGCATTGTCAAATCTGTTTCCGTTGGATTATTTACCAATGCCATTCGATTACATTGTTGACCAGTTGGCTCAAAATACATCAGAAGAAAAATCTTTAAAAGAAAGGCGGGAAGAAGTAAAAAAACGGGCATATATAAGAGTGGAAGATTTAAAAAAAGTATTCCATCAGCCAGAAGAGGCGTGCCATTTATTTCCATATGTCACAACATGTTCCCAGCAGCAGCTGCGATCTTCTGTAGACAGCGCTTTGTACGGAATCGGGGGACTGGAAACAAAACTATATACAGTTCCTGTTACAGAACTGAAAGAGGTAAAAGAGACGGGGAAAGCCAGTACGGTTTCCGAATTTTGCTTTTATTTTCAGGGAAGTGGTGATGAAATAACAGATTCTATGTTGGAGCATATACAGGAAATGCAGAACGAAAGAGAGAAGATTATCTTAGGAAAACGGGCATCGCAGGGATTGAATCTATACCGAATCACAGCAGTAAAATCCATCGTTCTTCCAGAGAAAAAGTATTACTTAAACCTGGGAATGCTGCTGCCTCAAAAGATTGATTTTGACCATTCTTATTTAAAGCTGTTTACCTCTGAAAGACGGCCTTTTGAGATGGCAGGGGGCTGGAGAAAAAGCAGCGGTAAATATTTTATCAGCTTTATTGACAGTGGAAGTATTGTAGCGTTGCAGGATAAAGTGGAGGCAGCAGGGAATTGTGTTCCATCCCCGTTTAACCGCAATCGGGATATTGTATTTGGAAATGCGTTTTTATATCCCATTGATTGGAAGGAGGGAGTGGAAAAATGAAAAAAGTGATATATGAAATGGAGATTTTATCCAGCACGATTATTTCTCCAAGAACAGGTCAGGCGTTCTACAAAGGAGTAGATTTTGGTTTAGAAGCAAATGTGGCTGATCCTTCTAAAATACAGACAAAAGCACAGGAGGTAGGAGTTATCTATCCGTTTTATCAGTATGGAGAATATGAAAAATATGATCCGGAACATGCCGCTTATTATATTCCGGGAAGTTCTATAAAAGGTGCGTTGTGTTCTTTGGAAGCCAGTAAAAAAACAGTGATGGCAGATGATATTTTGGTTCCAAACAGTGCGATTGTACTTCGCAATTTATGGAAGGGACAATATCTGGAACAAGAGAATCAGGCAAAAATGGAGGTCTTTTTTGGCAATGTAGGGGTTGAGATGATAAAAAAGGGGACCAGATTAGAGGGAGAAATCTATCTAAATGACCAGCTTCATTTTTCGGAAATTTTATCAGATGCAAATAAAGGGACGGCTGTTAAAATAGGACAAATGTGCGAGTATTTTCAGACAATTTTAAGAAAGCAAGATAAGAAGGAAACGTTTTATAACACAGTCAAACAGGTACAAAAGTCCTTGCGTTTGCTTCAGAAAGAGAAAAATATCTTTTTAATTGGAGGATATAAAGGGCTGCTTCATTCCATACAACTGAAAAATAAGAAAAACTTAGCGGAGATAAAAAGCGGGGTATTTTTAGATCAGGAATCAGGGCTGCCTCATGGTTTGGTCAGAATCAAGAGGTGGAGAGAGAGTTAAAAAAGGCGGCAGACAGTATGAGCCGGGGGAATTTAGCGTACTGTCTCACTCATATTCGTATAAGACTTGCCTGAATTTCCATCTGCGTCATTATACTGAGCGGGACAGTACACGAATCCCTATGTATCGGTATTGTTATACCTGTTTTACATTTAAGAAGTTTTAACGTGCAGGATCAGATTTTTTTATAATCTGAGCAGGTTCAAAAGAACCAATCGCCTCACAGACACCGCATACGTCAGGACGAGTGGTATAAGTTGCACCGCAGAACATGCAGCGATATCCGGCTACAAGTTCTTTTTGGGGGGTATCAAAAGCGTCAGTGCCGGATTTTCCGGACGTTTGTTTCTTCATAAGTGATGTAAGGGCAAGGAGAAACTGTGCCTCATGTTCCTTTTCAATTTTGGAAATATTCTTAAAAAGTGTGGCAATCTCATCAAATCCTTCTTCCTCTGCCTTTTTTGCAAATTCCGGATACATAGAAGACCACTCTGAATATTCTCCTTCCATAGAGTCTTTCAGATTTGAGGTACTGTCTTTAATTCCATTTATCAGGGTTTTGTAAAGAAGTTTTCCATGTATCCCTTCATTGACTGCCATCCGCTCAAAAAGTTCTTTGATTTCAGGATGGTTCTCTTTTGCGGCTTGTTCAGCAAAAAAGAGATATTTATTCCTTGCCATAGACTCTCCGCTAAATGCAGCTTTTAAATTTTTCTCTGTTTGAGATCCTTTTAAGTCCATAATAAACCTCCAAAACAATATTAGTAATTATTACTGATATGATTATAAGATAAATATGAAATAAAAACAAGATTTTTTTGAAAAATGAAAACAAAAAATGCCTGCAGAAAACAAAAAGTTCTGCAGGCATTTTGTCAAACTTAAAACTTAGTCTAAAACGGTATAGCCATAGCTGTTTACAATAGCATCTAATTTTACGCCGGCTTTGCAGTCCGGGCAGTTATCCGGCTCAGACAGTTTAAAGCCATCCAAATCGGAAGCTTCAAATACGGAGTTGACCGGATGTCCATCGATCTCGCTGATAGCAGAGAAGATGCAGGAAATACCTTCCACAATACCGCCGTAGGAAGAGATGCAGCGAAGGCTCTTAGCAATAGTATGTCCAGACATTGCAGTAGCTAAAACAACCAGCACATGTTTGCCTTTTAACATAGGCTTAATGTTTTCACGCACCACCATCTGACCGGCAGAGTCAAACTCTGGAGTAAGGATATAAGTGGTCTTGTGGGTATTGGTAGTAGCAATCCCTACTTTTGAGAGCTCCTTTGCGACGTAAGCGCCAATTGTTTCGCAGCCATCCATACAGATAATCGTGTCAATCGGAGCCTTGGTTGCATTGGCAGCAGCCATTTGATTTACCATTTCGGAAGCAAGACCGATAACAGGACTTAAATTTACACGCTTAATGTATTTTTCAACAATCGCCTTGGCAACTTCTTCTGCATTGCACTGACGCATTTTTAAGTCAGTCATGTCAATATAATAATTGATATGGAAACGGTCAGAAGAAAAATGGCCTTTTGTTACTTTTAATGCAAGATCCGGGTGCTCTTTGGAATAAATCTTAATTGCTTTACCCATACTCATGTGAAAAACCTCCTTAGTGTATTCAAAATTTTGTTATTAACAAGCATCTGAAGTTTATTATAATAGATAGACAAATCAAAAAATATAACTGGGGTTAAGTTTTTTGAAAAAATATCCAGAGGTTGCCTAATCAAAGTGATATGCTTCTAAAAGCTGGTTTTTAATATGCCAAAGTTCATGAGAAAGATCAACGTGAACTTTGTGAGGATTGACCAGACGGCGGGATTCATCCCAAAGAGTATCTAATTCAGCCTTATAATAAGCCTGAATATCCATAACAGAAGGGGATTCATACACACATTCCCCATGGATAAATACGGGAACCATTAAGTCGCGGATGGTATAGCTGTGGGGAGCCAGGTGAGTCTTTTTCCAAGTTTGAACCGGATCAAAAAGCAGCAGAGAGTTATTTTCATCAAACTGCTCGTGGGTCAGGCAAATCAAATCGGCAATGATTTTTCCAGTTTCCTTATTATAAATCCTTTTAATCGCTTTATCGCCTGGGTTGGTGATCTTTTCAACATTTTCGGAAAGTTTAATCTTTGGAATAAATTTACCGGTGGCCTTATCGCGAATGGCAGCCAGTTTGTAAACTCCTCCAAAAGACGGGCAGTCTTTGGAAGTGATTAAATTGGTACCGACACCCCAGGAATTGATGGCGGCGCCCTGAAGCTTTAAACTGTTGATCAATTCTTCATCCAGATCATTGGACGCAGAGATAACAGCATCTGAAAAGCCGGCAGCATCCAGCATTTTTTTGGCTTCTTTGGACAGGTAGGCCAAATCGCCGCTGTCTAAGCGGATGCCGTAAAATGGCATAGGGATACCGGCTTTGCGCATCTCTGTAAAGACTTTAATGGCATTGGGAACGCCGGAATTTAAAGTATCATAAGTATCTACAAGCAAAATACAGGCAGAAGGATACATTTTTGCATAGGTACGGAATGCAGTTAATTCATCAGGAAAACTCATGATCCAGCTATGGGCATGGGTCCCTTTAATCGGAACATGAAACATTTTTCCGCAGAGCACATTGGAAGTGCCGATACATCCGGCGATCATGGCAGCGCGGGCACCGTAAATTCCGGCATCTGGTCCTTGCGCGCGGCGAAGACCAAATTCCATTACGCCATCGCCCTGAGCAGCATGGACAATCCGGGAAGTTTTGGTGGCAATCAGGCTCTGATGATTGATAATGGTTAAAAGCGCAGTTTCCACCAGTTGGGCTTCCATAATCGGGGCGATTACCTTTACCAATGGTTCTCTTGGAAATACAACGGTTCCCTCTGGAATCGCATAGATGTCGCCGGAGAATTTAAAATTAGCCAGGTACTCCAGAAAATCGTCCCCAAAGATCCCTAAACTGCGCAGATATTCGATATCGTCTGGAGCAAAGCGGAGATTTTTGATATAGTCAATAACCTGTTCAAGACCGGCGCAGACAGCAAATCCGTTGCCGCAGGGATTGTTCCGGTAAAACATATCAAAAATAACGGTTTCGTTGGCATCTTTTTCCCTAAAGTAGCCCTGCATCATAGTCAGTTCGTAAAAATCAGTAAGTAATGTTAAATTTTCTTGGTTCATAATGGCTCCTTCTGCATGTTTGTGCGGATAAGTTCTCTTGTTTATATACATGTAACAGCTGAACGGTTACCATTATACCACGCTTTTTGCAAATAACAAATAGATTGATAAAAAAATAACGATTATCAGTAACAGTTCAGCCATGCGAAGATTCAGGCAGAAAAATGCGTCGAAAGCTTGTTTTCATAAGAGTTTTTCTGTCTGAATCTTCATAGGGCGGACGCCAGACGCTTCTTGTCCGCTACAGGCGGGCAAGAAGATGCATGGCTGAACTGTTACGATTACCAAAGCTGTTTTTATCCGATTTTCAGGAATGAAAGAAAAAGTACATTGGAAATCAGAGACATCTATGGTAAAATGTGGCTATCAAATTTGGGAGGAACCGTATGAAACAAAATGCAGAAATCAACAGAACAAGTCTGAAAACAGCAATGGCAGTGATGGTTTTGATCCTATGCCAGTGTCTGCTTTTTACGACTGCTTATGCCGGAGCCAGGGATGGATCGGACACTGGTCCTGGGATTGGTCTGGGGGAAGAACTTCGGGGAGTCTGGATTTCCTATCTGGAGTGGGAGAAGCTGCCAAAAGATCAGGAAGAATTTGAAGCGGCAGTAGATGAGATGTTTGACAATGTAAAGTCATGGGGGATGAATGCGGTATTTGTCCACGTACGTTCCCACAGTGATGCCATGTATCCGTCTGCGTATTATCCCTGGTCCAAGTTTGCATCCGGGACAGCAGGCAGGGCGCCTGGGTACGATCCGCTGGCATATATGATTCAGGCGGCCCATAACCGAGGGCTGCAGTTTCACGCCTGGCTGAATCCCTACCGGATTACAGGGTATCTGATGAGCTGGGAAGAAGTTCCGGATAATTCTCCTGCAAAACAGTGGCTTCAGGACAAAGATCCGGCAAATGACCGCAGAGTATTATATCACGATGGGGCCTGGTATTATAATCCGTCTTCACCCCAAGTGCGGGAACTTGTAATCAATGGCGCAGGAGAACTGGTAAGGAATTATCCGGTAGACGGAATTCATTTTGACGATTATTTTTATCCGGAACTAAATGATGCCAGTGAGTCCAGATGCTTTGATTTGCCGGAATATCAGGCAAGCGGTTCGGCACTGTCAGTTTCTGACTGGAGAAGGGACAATGTAAACCAACTGGTATCAGGCGTTTATAAACAGGTAAAATCCATAAAGCCGTCTGTAGTATTTGGGATTAGTCCTCAGGGATTTGTGGATCATTTAAGGAGCAGTCAGAAACTGTTTGTGGATATTGATACCTGGATGTCAGAACCCGGCTATGTGGACTATATTATGCCTCAGCTTTACTGGGGATTTGAGACAAAAACAGCAGCAGGAAAAGAAGCGCCCTATGCATTTTCCAACAATCTGAATACCTGGATTGATTTAAAAAAGAAGGGCTCTGTCAAGTTGTATCTGGGACTGGCCGCATATAGGGCAGGGACGGACACAAAGGATTATAATGAAGTTTCTGAATGGCTGAGACGGGATGACATTTTAAAACGTCAGGTAGAAGCAGGCCGCAAAAGCGGCCAGGTATCCGGATATTGTTTTTACAGCTATAGTTCTCTATTAGGAGAAGCGGCCAGAAAAGAAATGGAGAATCTGCTTCCAATCCTCAAATGAACGGTTACTAAATTGTTTCTAACATCAGCGCCCAAATACTTTTTGGTACATCTGGCGGCTTAACACGCAGGCAGTAATGGTTACCAGAATTTCAAGGGCGCTGTTTACAATGCCGCAAAACAAAAGCAGCAGCATGCTGATAACAAAAGATCCCCATAAAAGCAGCACTGGCATCCGGAATACAGCCGGTTTTGTCCGATAATATCCATGAATCAGAAGAACCAGACAGGTAAACAGGGACAGACCGGACAACAGGGCGCAGACAACATGGAGTTTGGCCTGAAGGGGGAATTCTGAGGGCGCATAGGGAAGGATCACTGCTGCAATGAGAAACAGGAGAGCTTGATTTAACAGGATGAAGCAAATGGTTTTCCGGCTGGGAAAGAGAGAATGTTTTTGTATAAACGGCGCTTTGTCAATCAACGAAAACAACATAGGATACAGAGTGAGGCTTAAAAGGACAGCCCAGGCAGAAAAAAAGTTTTTTTGTTTCTCCAGACTTCCGATTACAGAAAAATTAGTGGAGAACCAGTCTGTCTGCCGGACAAAGAGCAGGGTATAGAAGGGAATGATCAGGTAAGATAATATGGAAAAAATCATAGTGTGCCTCCTGAAAATAAAAAAAGAATAGGAAATGTTTTTATTGTGCCGCGGATTTTTCAAAACATGTATTCAAAAATCACAGAAAGTGCATAAAAACGCAGGGAAAGGCTGTGTTTTCCTTGACTTTTGGGACTGGATTTCCTATAATAAGGGTTGCTACAAGAAAAAAGACTTAGATGGAGACAGTAAGGCTGACCAAACCCTTCAGCGAGCCGGAGATGGTGAGAGACCGGCGTTAGTAGGACAGTTCTGAAAATCACTCCGGAGTCGCTGACTGAAAGCAATTTGTCTGTAGGTTAAGCCGTATTTCCTACGTTATCGGGAACTCATATAGCAGTATGCAGAAAATGGGTGGTACAGCGAAGCGCGCTTCGTCCCTTTGCGGGACGGAGCTTTTTTTATTTCACATAGATTTCGTTCCGTTTTCTGCGCAGCAATTACATTTGATTGGAGGAAACGCCATGTATGAGAAAGTATCTACAAACATGAACTTTGTAGAACGAGAGAAAAAAATCGAAAAGTTTTGGAAAGATGAAAATATCTTTGAGAAAAGTATTGAGAGCCGGAAACAGGGAACGCCTTATGTGTTTTATGACGGACCGCCTACTGCCAATGGAAAACCCCATATCGGCCATGTCTTAACCCGCGTTATCAAGGATATGATTCCAAGATACCGTACCATGAAGGGCTATATGGTTCCGAGAAAGGCCGGATGGGATACCCATGGTCTTCCGGTTGAACTGGAAGTAGAAAAAATGCTGGGATTAGACGGCAAAGAGCAGATTGAACAGTATGGTTTAGAGCCGTTTATTGAGCACTGTAAGGAAAGTGTCTGGAAATATAAGGGAATGTGGGAAGATTTTTCCTCTACCGTTGGTTTCTGGGCAGATATGGACAATCCATATGTAACTTACCATGACGACTATATTGAGTCTGAATGGTGGGCATTAAAGAAGATTTGGGAAAAGGGCCTTTTATACAAGGGATTTAAGATTGTGCCTTACTGCCCGCGCTGCGGCACTCCGCTGTCTTCCCACGAGGTAGCCCAGGGGTATAAAGACGTAAAAGAGCGTTCCGCTATCGCGCGTTTTAAAGTAAAAGGCGAGGATGCATATATCCTGGCATGGACCACAACTCCATGGACCCTTCCAAGCAACGTAGCTCTCTGCGTCAATCCGGATGAAGACTACGTAAAGGTACAGTCTGCAGACGGATACGTTTATTATCTGGCACAGGCGTTATGCGATACCGTATTAGGATCTCTGGCAGACAAAGATTCTGACAAACCGGCTTATGAGATTCTGGAAACCTATAAAGGAAAAGATCTGGAATATAAAGAGTATGAGCCATTGTTTGACTGTGCGCTGGAAATCTGCGAAAAACAGCGTAAGAAAGCATATTATGTGACTTGCGATACCTACGTTACCTTAACAGACGGTACCGGAGTGGTTCATATTGCACCTGCATTTGGTGAAGACGACGCCAATGTAGGCCGTAAGTACGACCTGCCGTTTGTCCAGCTGGTAGACGGAAAAGGCGAGATGACGAAAGAAACTCCTTATGCAGGCGTATTCTGCAAAAAGGCAGATCCCATGGTATTGGAAGACCTGGACAAAAAGGGCCTGCTGTTCTCCGCGCCAAAATTTGAGCACAGCTATCCTCACTGCTGGCGCTGCGGTACTCCTCTGATTTACTATGCAAGAGAATCCTGGTTCATCAAGATGACTGCAGTAAAAGAAGACTTAATCCGCAACAACAATACCATTAACTGGATTCCGGAATCCATCGGAAAAGGCCGATTTGGCGACTGGCTGGAAAACATCCAGGACTGGGGAATTTCCAGAAACCGTTACTGGGGCACTCCTTTAAACATCTGGGAATGTGAATGCGGAAAGCAGATGGCTATCGGCAGCAGAGAAGAATTAAAATCCTTAAGCAAAAATTATCCGGAAGGCGGCGTAGAGCTGCACCGTCCATTTATCGATCAGGTTACCATTACCTGTCCGGACTGCGGCAAAGAGATGCACAGGGTTCCGGAGGTAATTGACTGCTGGTTTGACTCCGGAGCCATGCCGTTTGCACAGCATCATTATCCATTTGAAAACAAAGAACTGTTTGAATCCCAGTTCCCTGCCCAGTTTATTTCTGAGGCAGTGGATCAGACAAGAGGATGGTTCTACTCCCTGTTGGCAGAATCCACCCTGCTGTTTAATAAGGCTCCTTATGAGAATGTAATTGTTCTGGGCCACGTTCAGGATGAAAACGGTCAGAAGATGAGTAAGAGCAAAGGGAATGCAGTTGACCCGTTTGACGCATTAGAGACGTATGGAGCAGATGCAATCCGCTGGTACTTCTACATCAACAGCGCTCCATGGCTTCCAAACCGTTTCCATGGAAAAGCAGTTATGGAAGGACAGAGAAAGTTTATGGGAACCCTGTGGAATACCTATGCGTTCTTTGTACTGTATGCGAACATTGACAATTTTGACGCCTCCAAATACACCTTAGAATATGATAAACTGCCGGTTATGGACAAATGGCTGCTTTCCAAAGTCAACTCTATGGTAAAAGCAGTGGATAATTATCTGGGCAATTATCAGATTCCGGAGGCAGCAAGAGCGCTTCAGGAATTTGTAGACGATATGAGCAACTGGTATGTCAGAAGAAGCCGCGAGCGTTTCTGGGCAAAGGGAATGGAACAGGATAAGATTAACGCTTATATGACCCTTTACACAGCTCTGGTAACTATGGCAAAGACGGCTGCGCCTATGGTTCCGTTTATGACAGAAGATATTTACCAGAACCTGGTCAGAAGCATTGATAAGGACGCTCCGGAAAGCATCCATCTGTGCGACTTCCCGACAGTAAAGGAAGAGTGGATTGATGAAAAGCTGGAAGCAGACATGGACGAAGTACTAAAGATTGTGGTACTGGGACGCGCTGCCAGAAATACCGCAAATATCAAGAACCGTCAGCCGATTGCAAGAATGTTTGTAAAAGCAGATCACGAACTGTCTGAGTTCTACCAGGAGATTATTGAAGACGAATTAAATGTAAAAACCGTAGAGTTTACAGATGATGTCCGCGCATTTACTTCCTATACCTTTAAACCTCAGTTAAAGACCGTAGGTCCAAAGTATGGAAAGCAGTTGGGTGCAATCCGCCAGGCACTTTCTTCCTTGGACGGCAATGAAGCGATGGATACCTTAAATGAAAAAGGCGCTCTTACTTTTGAATTTGACGGAACAGAAGTCGTTCTGACGGAGGAAGACCTGCTGATCGATATGGCTCAGAAGGAAGGATTTGTTACAGAAAAAGATAATTATGTAACAGTGGTATTGGATACCAACCTGACGCCTGAACTGATTGAAGAAGGCTTTGTCCGCGAGATTGTCAGCAAGATCCAGACCATGCGTAAGGAAGCAGGATTTGAAGTAATGGATCACATCAGGGTATTCCAGGATGAAAATGACAAGATTGCAGATCTGTTAAAGGCTCATGGCGATGAAATCAAGGGAGAAGTAATGGCTGACAGCATTTCTCTTGGACAGATGGGCGGATATGCCAAGGAATGGAATATCAATGGCGAGAAAGTGATGCTGGGAGTAGAAAAACTGACCAGCTAAGAGTTAGGAGGAAAAGGATTCATGAATCAGGGATTTGATAAGGAGACATTTAAAAAAGCGGTCATTTACAATGTGAAAAACCTGTTCCGCAAAACAGTGGAGGACGCGACCAAGGAGCAGATGTTTCAGGCAGTTTCCTATGCGGTAAAAGATGTGATTATTGATGAATGGATCGCAACACACAAGACCTATGAAAAGGAAGATGTAAAGACCGTTTATTATCTTTCCATGGAGTTTTTAATGGGCCGCGCCCTGGGCAACAACATTATTAATATCTGCGCCCAGAAGGAAATCAAAGAAGTATTAGAAGAGTTAGGCCTGGATTTAAATGTAATTGAGGATCAGGAGCCGGATGCGGCGCTTGGAAACGGCGGACTGGGCCGTCTGGCAGCCTGCTTCTTAGACTCTTTAGCAACCCTGGGCTATCCTGCATACGGCTGCGGCATCCGTTATCGCTACGGTATGTTTAAGCAGAAAATCGAAAACGGCTATCAGAGGGAAGTTCCGGACGATTGGTTAAAGAATGGCAATCCATTTGAGGTGCGCAGAGTCGAGTATGCGACAGAAGTAAAGTTTGGCGGTTATGTAGAACCTCAGTGGGATGGAAAGAGAAACCACTTTGTACAAAAGGGCTACCAGTCTGTGATGGCAGTTCCTTATGATATGCCGGTAGTTGGATACGGCAATAATGTTGTAAATACGCTGCGTGTCTGGGATGCGCAGCCGATGGAAGTGTTCCGCTTAGACGAGTTTGACAAAGGAAACTACCAGAAGGCAGTGGAGCAGGAAAACCTGGCAAAGACCATTGTCGAGGTATTATATCCCAACGATAACCATTATGCAGGAAAAGAACTGCGTCTGCGCCAGCAGTATTTCTTTATCTCTGCCAGTGTGCAGAGGGCAGTTGCAAAGTACATGGAACACCATGACGATGTCCGCAAGTTCTATGAAAAGAACGTATTCCAGTTAAACGATACCCATCCAACTGTTGCGGTAGCAGAGTTAATGAGAATCCTGTTAGATGATTACGACTTAGAGTGGGATGAGGCATGGGAAGTTACCACGAAGACCTGCGCTTATACCAACCACACCATTATGGCGGAAGCTCTGGAAAAATGGCCGATTGAGCTGTTCTCCAGACTGCTTCCAAGAATTTATCAGATTATTGAAGAAATTAACCGCCGCTTTATTGCTGCGATCGAGGCTACTTATCCTGGCAATCACGAAAAAGTACGCAAGATGGCGATTATCTACGACGGTCAGGTAAAGATGGCGCACCTGGCAATTGCAGGAAGCTTTTCTGTAAACGGCGTTGCAAGACTGCATACGGAGATTTTAAAGCATCAGGAATTAAAAGATTTCTATGAAATGATGCCGGATAAGTTCAATAATAAGACCAACGGCATTACCCAGAGAAGATTCCTTCTTCATGGAAATCCGCTGCTTGCTGACTGGGTAACTGGAAAGATTGGCGACGAGTGGATTACCAACCTGCCTCACATCAAGAAGCTTGCAATTTATGCAGATGATGAGAGAAGCCAGCAGGAGTTTATGAATATTAAGTACCAGAACAAGATCCGTCTGGCAAAATACATCAAGGAGCACAACGGAATTGAAGTAAATCCCCGTTCTATCTTTGACGTCCAGGTAAAACGTCTTCACGAGTACAAGCGCCAGCTTTTAAACATCCTGCACGTGATGTATCTGTATAATCAGTTAAAGGACAATCCAAACCTGGATATGGTTCCAAGAACCTTTATCTTTGGCGCAAAAGCGGCAGCGGGATATAAAGTTGCAAAGCTGACCATCAAGTTAATCAACGCAGTTGCTGACGTAATCAACAACGATAAGACTATCAACGGCAAGATTAAAGTGGTATTTATTGAAGACTACAGGGTTTCCAATGCAGAAATTATTTTTGCGGCAGCTGACGTCAGCGAGCAGATTTCCACTGCCAGCAAGGAAGCATCCGGTACCGGCAACATGAAGCTGATGTTAAACGGCGCTCTGACTTTGGGAACCATGGACGGCGCCAACGTTGAGATTGTAGAAGAAGTAGGCGAAGAAAATGCCTTTATTTTCGGTATGTCTTCTGACGAGGTTATCAATTATGAGAACAACGGCGGCTACAATCCAATGGATATTTTCAACAATGACCAGGAGATCCGCCGCGTGCTGATGCAGTTGATAAACGGTTATTATTCTCCTCAGGATCCGGAGCTGTTCCGCCCAATCTACAACTCTCTGCTTAATACCCAGAGCAGCGATAAGGCAGACCGCTACTTTATCTTAAAGGACTTCCGTTCTTATGCAGAAGCCCATGAAAAGATTGACAAAGCGTACCGCGATGAAAAGTGGTGGGCAAAGGCGGCGATTTTAAACGTAGCCTGCGCCGGCAAGTTTACTTCCGACCGGACCATTGAGGAATACGTTCATGACATCTGGAAACTGGAAAAAGTAAAGGTTGAACTGTGATTCAGACAATTAGGGTTGACAAAGTTTAAAAAGCCCGATATGATTAGGAAGAATCAATTTGTTTTTTGAAAAGGTTATGAGGAAGAGGAGTACATTTGCAGACCCTGACAGAGAGGACGGCTCACTGGCTGGAAGGCAGTCCGAGGAAGGGCAGATGGAAGGTAGCTTCTGAACCGGAGTTCTCAACGGATCAACGTCTGATACCAGACCTGTCCGGTAGGGATTCCCGCAGGGCCAGCGTTACAGGGTCTAAGAGATTGCCGGCAGCAGTTTTTTCAGAGCCGAAAAGCTGGCAGAAAAAAGGTGGTACCGCGATAATTCGCCCTTTGCATACTTGTATGCAGAGGGCTCTTTTATTTCATAGGAGTTTCAGGAGGAAAAGATGCTTCGATTACGTCCATTCAAACCAGCAGATGGAGAATATCTGGTAAAGTGGTTTGATAATGAAGAGATGTTTACAAAGTGGAGTGCAGGACAGTTTTCTTATCCATTGACAAGACAGCAGGTAAACGATTACTGCAGAAAATGGGAAGAGGACAGCAATGGATGGCCCATGGCTGCGGCAGATGAAACTGGCAGGGTAGTGGGGCATCTTCTGATGCGGAATATGGATTATCAGGAAAACAGTCTCTTTTTTGGATTTATTGTGGTGGATCCGTCCATAAGGGGAAAAGGATATGGAAAAGAAATGCTTTCCCTGGCTTTGCAGTATGCGTTTACGATTTTAAAAGCAGATACCGTAAGACTGAGGGTATTTGCCAACAACCCTGGGGCTAAAGCCTGCTATGAGGCAGTTGGATTCCAGGAGGAACAGTTTATAAAAGAGGCTTTTTCTTATCAGGGAGAAAAGTGGGACAACTATCAGATGGCTGCAAAACGGTCACAGGTTCTTTTGTAAAAGGAGAATTTAACATGAAGCAGTTGAAACCGGCAAAAAAAGAAAAGCAGACCAGCTGCGATACCTGCGTTCATTATACGTATGACGAAGACTATGGGTATTACATCTGTGAAGCAGACTTAGACGAAGATGAAATGGCCAGGTTTTTGAGCAGTTCCAATTTTGCCTGTCCGTATTATCAGTTAGAGGATGAATACCGGATCGTCCGCAGACAGATGTAGGAGGATAGAAACGATAAGCAGAAAAGAGGAACTGGCAGGAGAGCCCTGGCTGAACGGTTACAAATTTATACACATAAAGGAGAAAAAACATGAAGGAATTGGAAAAGAACTACAATCCAGCGGACATTGAAGAGCGTCTGTATCAGAAGTGGCTGGACAACAAATATTTCCACGCAGACGCAGAGAGAGGAAAAAGAGAAGGCAAAAAGCCATTTACCATTGTGATGCCGCCGCCAAACATTACCGGACAGCTTCACATGGGTCATGCCTTAGACAATACCATGCAGGATATTTTAATCCGTTATAAGAGAATGCAGGGATATGAGGCGTTGTGGCAGCCAGGTACAGACCATGCGGCCATTGCGACAGAAGTAAAGGTAATTGACAAATTAAAGAGTCAGGGCATCGAAAAGCACGACCTGGGAAGAGAAGGCTTCTTAGAAAAAGCCTGGGAGTGGAAAGACGAGTACGGCAGCCGGATTGTAAAGCAGCTTCACAAGCTGGGATCTTCTGCTGACTGGGACAGAGAGCGCTTTACCATGGACGAAGGATGCTCCAAAGCTGTTTTAGAGGTATTTACCAGACTGTATGAAAAAGGCTATATTTACAAAGGCTCCCGTATAATTAACTGGTGTCCGGTCTGCCAGACCTCTATTTCCGACGCAGAAGTTGAGCACGAAGAGCAGGATGGATTCTTCTGGCACATCAATTACCCCATCGTTGGAGAAGAAGGCCGCTTCGTGGAGATTGCAACTACCAGACCGGAGACCCTTCTTGGCGATACTGCAGTTGCCGTAAATCCGGAAGATGATCGTTATAAGGACTTAATTGGCAAGATGTTAAAGCTGCCGTTAACGGACCGAGAGATTTCGGTCATTGCCGACTCTTATGTAGACAAAGAATTTGGAACCGGATGCGTAAAGATTACCCCAGCCCATGACCCAAATGACTTTGAAGTAGGAAAGCGCCACAATCTGCCGGAAATCTGCATTATGAATGATGACGCCACCATCAGCGTTCCTGGAAAGTATTTCGGCATGGACCGCTACGAAGCCAGAAAAGCCATGGTAGAAGATTTGACCGAACAGGGACTTCTGGTAAAGGTAGTTCCCCATTCCCACAATGTGGGAACCCATGACCGCTGCGGCACAACCGTTGAGCCAATGATTAAGCCTCAGTGGTTTGTAAAGATGGACGAGATGGCAAAGCCGGCTATTGAAGCATTAAAGAGCGGACGTTTAAAATTCGTTCCGGAAAGCTTTGGAAAAACATACCTTCACTGGCTGGAAGGCATCCGCGACTGGTGCATTTCCAGACAGCTGTGGTGGGGTCACCGGATTCCAGCTTATTACTGTGAAGAGTGCGGCGAAATGGTGGTAGCAAAGGAAATGCCTTCTGTCTGCCCAAAATGCGGCTGTACCCATTTTAAGCAGGATGAAGATACCCTGGATACCTGGTTTTCTTCCGCACTGTGGCCATTCTCTACTCTGGGTTGGCCGGATGATACCAAAGAAATGGATTACTTCTACCCAACAGACGTCTTAGTAACCGGATACGATATTATTTTCTTCTGGGTAATCCGTATGGTATTCTCCGGACTGGAGCAGACCGGAAAAGAGCCGTTCCATACAGTGTTAATCCATGGTCTGGTAAGGGATTCACAGGGCCGCAAGATGAGCAAATCTTTAGGAAACGGTATTGATCCGTTAGAGGTTATTGATAAATACGGCGCAGACGCCCTGCGTATGACGCTGATGACAGGAAACGCTCCTGGAAACGATATGCGTTTCTACTGGGAGAGGGTAGAAGCCAGCAGAAACTTTGCCAATAAAGTATGGAATGCGTCCCGTTTCATTATGATGAATATTGAAAAGGCAGCTGATGCAAAAGTCCAGGCAGAAGATCTGACCATGGCAGATAAGTGGATTCTTTCCAAGGTCAATACTCTGACAAAAGATGTAACCGACAACATGGATAAGTATGAGTTGGGAATTGCCCTTCAGAAGGTTTACGACTTTATCTGGGAAGAGTTCTGCGACTGGTATATTGAGATGGTAAAACCGCGTCTGTGGAATGACGAAGACACCACCAAGGCGGCTGCAATCTGGACCTTAAAGACCGTACTGATTCAGTCCTTAAAGCTGCTTCATCCATATATGCCGTTTATTACAGAAGAAATTTTCTGCAACCTTCAGGACGAAGAAGCATCCATTATGGTTTCCAACTGGCCGGTTTACAAGGAAGAGTGGAACTTTGCAGCAGAAGAAACGGCCGTAGAAACCATGAAAGAAGCAGTCCGCGCAATCCGTAACGTGCGCACCACCATGAACGTGCCTCCGAGCAAAAAAGCAAAGGTATTTGTAGTAACGGAAAATCAGGAAGTTGCAGATATCTTTACCAATGGCAAGGTATTCTTTGGAACTTTAGGATATGCCAGCGAGGTATTGATTCAGAAGGATAAGAGCGGTATCGGGGAAGACGCGGTTTCTGTTGTGATTCCTCATGCCAACATTTACATTCCGTTTGCCGAACTGGTAGATATTGAGAAAGAGTTAGAACGTCTTCACAAAGAAGAAAAGCGTCTGGCAGGAGAATTAGCCCGCGTAAACGGAATGTTAAGCAATGAGAAGTTTGTAAGCAAGGCTCCGGCAGCCAAGATCGAAGAGGAAAAGGCCAAGCTTGCAAAATACACCCAGATGATGGAGCAGGTAAAAGAACGGTTGGAACAGTTAGGGAAATAAAAGAAAACTAAAAAGCGTTTCAGAAATGCCGAAATCTGGCTATCTGAAACGCTTTTTTCATAAGTCGCAAAAATCAGCCAAGCCCCAGTTTGGTATAAATATTCCAGCAGCAAAGTCCCATGATAACGCAGATCAAAAGCACAAACAGCTTGTCTACGGTACTGGAGGGGATTTTTTTGTTGATTTTTTTACCGACAATCCCTCCATATACACCACAGAGCATCATACCAATTAACATAACCCAAAGTCCAGGATCTACATTTTTGTATAAAGCCTCAGGCACACTTCCCTGAATGAAGGTCATAATCAGACTGGCGGTCTGGGAAATCAGGATCATATACAGAGAATTTTGTGCAGCAGTTTTGGTAGGCATGGAAAGGAAGAAATAAAGCACAGCCAGATTCATAGGACCGCCTCCGATGCCTACGAAGGAGGAAAGAGTGCCCAGTGCAAATCCAAGAAATACTAATGCAAAAGGATTTTTTACATGGTAGGATTTGCATTTTTCCTTATTTAATGTATAAATTAATGTCAAGAACACAGCGATTAGCAGAGCAAGTGCCTGGTATCCTCCTACCATTTCCTTGTCAGGGGAAGCGTTTTTGATGATGTCATAAACATATTTTCCGACAACGCCTCCGACGGCAGAACCAACGGCAAGCCAGGTAGTCAGATTCCAGTCGATTAGGTTGTCGCTTCCGCCTTTTTTGGTATTCATGGCGGAACTGATGACATTGTAGCTGGTCATGGAGATTACAGTGCAGGTGGATAAGAACGTGATGGTGTTGACTGGAAGTACGCCCACTGCATCCAACGCGGGTTTCATAAATACACCGCCGCCTACGCCGCAAATAGCGCCTACTACAGATGCCAGGATACTGACTGCAAAAAAGATAATATAAGTCATATCATTCCTCGTTTTCTATCATATTTTATGATGACTTTTTCGGATAAACGGCCGCCTATTTTTGGGGCTTATTTTCAAAATAGGTGGGGGCTTCAAACTGTCCTGGGAAAATATATTTTTCTGCCAGAATAGCGGCATCTGCAATGCAGTCCAGACAGGAATGAAAGGTGTCCGAACCAGGCTCTTTCAGTTCCTGGCAGGTTACAGTACGGTTTTTTTCAAAAAATTCTTTTGTGATTGTGCCCGCAAGCTGGTAGGATTCTTTTTTAGACTTATTGCTTTTGTCTTCATCCATGTGTCCGGTGCTTGTAACAAAACCAGCCAGATAAATAGCTCCGGATATGGCTCCGCAGGTACCCAGACGGGAGCCCATGCCGCTTCCAAAGGTTTCCATTCCTTTAAAACATACCATTGGGTCCAGACCGAGAAGATCGGCGTAGGTGACAGCTACAGCCTGGGCGCAGTTGTATCCATGCTTTACATAGTAATCCACTGCTGTCTGTGCTCTTGATTTCAGCATAATCATGCCTCCTTTTGTGTTTTTTGCTAATGTTTATGTGTAAAAATGTTTTTCGACACGATTTTATTATAAAACTATGACAAAAAAATGTCAATCTATTTATTGATAAGAGTAAAAATGCCGAAAACCAAAAGGTTATTGACTTATTTAAATGATTGCAGTAACATCAGTGTACAGGACAATTATGGCAGACTGATATTTATTTTAAGGAAAAGAGAAAGAAGGAGTGAGGGAATGAGCAGATTTCGTGGAATTTGGCTGGGGATACCGGCGGTTATTCTGGCCGCAGGGGCGGCGTTTCTATTGTTTGCCAGGCCGGAAGAAAAAGTAGAAGATGTTGTTTCAGTTATTGGAGGAGCAGACGGCCCTACTTCGATTTTTTTAGCCGGGAAGGCAGGAGAGGGTGAAGGACAGGAGGGAGATTTGGCTGCCAGGCTGGATGTAGAACAGGCGAAAAAGGAGCCCTTCGGCATGATGGCAGAACTGGACTGGGTGAGCAGTGATAAAATTTCTCTTCATGGAAGTTTCGGATATTTGTCGTTTGATTTGACTGACAGGAAGAAAGACGGGGCTGCCAGGTTAAAGGCTGCGTTTACTCTGGAGGAAGCTGGGCCGGTTATTATGCAGGGAGACGAATATACAGAGGTATTGGGAGGAAAAGATTCCCTGGTGGTCATTACCAATGCTTACAATGAAAAGGCAGAAAGTCAGTGGTTGTGGTATTTGGAAGAATCAGAAAGAATTGAGCCGATCTCAGAAGAACTGATAGAAATAAACAGGAAAGATAAGGAGCAGGGGATGTTTGGCGATGCCGTTTTAGCAGAGGAATATCTGGAACATGTATCCGAAAAAGTTGCTGAAAGTTCAGAAAGCCGTTTGCTCTACGGGCCTGTGGAAATTCCGGAATATGACAGCATTGTCTGCGGATTTTTAGCGGCAGACGGAGAAAATCTGGAAGATTTGTGGTATGGGATTTGGCATGAAAGCGATGACAGAATTGAAAAAATTCCGTTGTTTTAAAAGAGGTGAGCATTATGGCGTTTGATTTGAAAAAAGAATATTCAGTGTCGGTTCGGGAGTACAGGGAAGAAGACTGTGAAAGGTTAGCGGACTTGTTTTACAGCACGGTGCATACTGTAAATGCCAAAGACTATGCCAGAAAGCAGTTAGATGTATGGGCGCCTGAAAACAGGGATTTGAAAGCATGGAATCAATCATTTTTGGTTCACTACAGTCTGGTGGCAGAAGAAGGCGATGAGATTGTAGGATTTGGCGATATTGATAAAACAGGATACCTGGACAGGCTGTATGTGCATAAAGATCATCAGAACAAAGGGATAGCTTCGGCAATCTGCAGCCTGCTGGAGCAGGCGGTTCCGGGAAAAGTGGTAACCCATGCCTCAATTACAGCCAGGCCATTTTTTGAAAGGAGAGGATACCGGCTCGTTAAGGAACAGCAGGTGGAAAGACAGGGGATTCTCCTGACCAATTTTATCATGGAACGCAGCAGCGCAGATTTAGAAAAAGAGGCAGGAAAAGGAAATGAGATGGAATAAACAAAGGACAAAAATAGCGGCGAGTTTGGCTGTTCTGGTTTTATGCGGATGCAGTATAAAGGAAGAAGCTTTTATGCAACAGCCGGATTTGAAAACAGAGACAGTGAAGGAAGAGGAATCTAAAGCAGAGACGTCTAAAGCTGAAGAAACAGAGACAGGGAAAGCAGAGTCTTCTAAAGCCGAAGAAACAGAGCCCGGCACAGCGATGCCGGAGACAGAAGAAGCAGGAGAAGAGAGTTTTTCTTTTGCGGATTTAAGAGGAATTGAGTTTATATTGGAAAGCGGAGCAGGGGCCTGGCAGACGAATTTGACAATAAGAGAAGACGGCAGCTTTGAGGGACTGTATTATGACAGCAATATGAGGGAAACGGGAGATGGGTATCCTGGCGGCACAATCTACCAGTGCGAGTTCTATGGGCAGTTTACAGCCCCAAAACGAGTGGATGACTACACATATAAAGTACAGGTTCAGGAAATCAACTATGAAAATGAGACAGGCAGCGAAATGATTGCAGATGGGGTTCGTTATTGTTATTCAGAAGCTTATGGATTGAGCGGGGCAGAGGACCTATTCATTTATTTAAAGGAGAGTCCGGTTTTACAGCTTCCAGAAGGATTCCGAAACTGGATAAATATGTTTCTTACTGATGAGTCCCAGGAAGAACTGCCTTTTTATGGATTGTACAATGAAACAGAGGATTGTGGATTCTATAGTTTTGACAGAGTGGAGCAGATCAGAGAACTGATAGAAGATACAAAAGAAAACACAGATGCGTTAGATGACTATATTACGTATGAAGCCACAACCCAGATGGATTTAAATATCAGTGCAGCAGAGATGTACAGCCAGTGGGACAATGCGCTCAATCAGTTATGGAGTGTATTAAAAGAAACGTTGCCGAAAGAAGAAATGGACGCGCTGACTTTGGAAGAGCGGGAATGGATTACATATAAGGAAGAGGCTATAAAAGGGGAAGGACTGGACTATGAAGGCGGAAGTATGCAGCCTATGGTGGAAAGTTTAAAAGGAGCAGAAATGACCAGATCCAGAGTTTACGAATTGCTGGAATATTTAGATAGGTAAAGGGAGTTTAAACGGTTACAAATGTTTAAATGTTTCCTCCGAAACATATTGCAAAAAACTGGCGGATGTGTTATTATTTGTATACAAGATAACTTAGTTGTATACAAATTTGAAAAGGAGAAGGGACAATGAAAGATTTAAATGCATTTTCACTGGAAGGCAAAATCGCATTGGTAACTGGTGCATCTTACGGTATCGGTTTTGCGATTGCAAGTGCTATGGCTGCTGCTGGAGCAACTATTGTATTCAATGACATTAAGCAGGAGTTAGTAGATAAGGGTTTGGCAGCTTATGAGGAAGCCGGCATTAAGGCTCATGGCTATGTATGCAATGTATGTGATGAAGAGGCTGTCAATGCAATGGTAGCCAGGATCGAAGAAGAAGTGGGAGTAATTGACATTCTGGTTAACAATGCAGGAATTATCAAGAGAATCCCGATGATTGAGATGTCTGCTGCCGATTTCCGTCAGGTAATTGACGTAGACTTAAATGCTCCGTTTATTGTTGCAAAGGCAGTAATTCCGTCTATGATTAAGAAAGGCGGCGGAAAGATTATTAACATCTGCTCTATGATGTCTGAGTTTGGACGTGAAACTGTTTCTGCATATGCTGCTGCAAAGGGCGGCTTAAAGATGCTGACCAGAAATATTGCATCTGAATACGGCGAGTACAATATTCAGTGCAACGGCATTGGACCTGGCTACATTGCAACTCCACAGACAGCTCCCCTGCGTGAGACTCAACCAGATGGCTCCAGACATCCGTTTGATCAGTTTATCATTGCGAAAACTCCTGCAGGACGCTGGGGAGAAGCAGAAGATCTGGGCGGCCCGGCAGTATTTTTGGCTTCCGAAGCTTCTAATTTCGTAAACGGTTTGATTCTGTATGTAGATGGCGGTATCCACGCATATATCGGAAAACAGCCTTCATAATCAGGAAAAATTATAACAGGTTCAGCCTGGATTCAGACAGGAAAATTCTTATGAAAACAGGTTTTCAACACTTTTTTCTGTCTGAATCTTCGCAAGGCTGAATTGCTGCAAAAAATTTATAAAAACCAGTTGCATTTTCCGTTAAGATTTGCTATACTAATCTGGCGTTAAGTGACGGAGTATGGCGTAGCTTGGTAGCGCGCTCGGCTGGGGGCCGAGAGGTCGCAGGTTCAAATCCTGTTACTCCGAT
>CAUWCT010000017.1:0-36967 GCA_963557065.1 uncultured Lachnospiraceae bacterium
ACGCTTCTTGTCCGCTGCAAGCGGGCAAGAAGATGCATGGCTGAACTGTTACTATTTCTGTTTCACAGCTGTGTTTAATCTCAAAAATCCGGCAAAAACCTGTATCTGGATTAAATATCACTATAATATAACTGTTTGGAACTTTTGGGTTTATCCGGTATGCTAAGTTTCATCAAACCTCTCTCAACCAATGGCATAACATGGGTCTGAATCGCATAGGTCACAGAAGTTAATCCTAAATACTCGCAGATTTCTTTTCTAGTGCGAGGAGTCTTGCAAAATAGAAGAAGATTCCTAATCTCTTCTTCAATTTCCAACATCTCTCCTGTTCCTGAAATACTTTTCTTCTCCTCTTTGAAAAATTTTACGATAAAGCTCCCTCTTTCATCTATAAATTCCGGTTCCAGAAGATTAAAGTTTTCCATCTCTCTCCGGATCGTGGGAATTCCTGAATATCTGTTTTCTGTAATTCCTAATACCTCCAATGCAGACGCTAATACCGGATTTCTTGTATCCGGCTGCACTTTTCCAAGCTGATTTACTTTTATTCTTCCGTAGATTCCTCCTGGATTCCGAATTTCCATCCGATCGTCAAATATCAGAAGCTGAATTGGCATTCCCTCTGTATGAATACTATAATCCCGATGTACCAATGCATTCAGCACTGCTTCTCTGACTGCTGTAACTGGATATTCTGTACGATCTTCCCGCTGGCCAGTAATGGGATTTATGATAGTGGCTTTTCTTGTATTTTTCTTTACAAACTGAATCGCTCCATCCAGCATTTCCGGTATATTTCCCTCTATCCGCAGATTATCTAAAAAACGCTCTCCTTCTTCTCCCAACTGGCCTACTTCTGTTCCAGGAACTACCACTGCAGTAATACATAATTGTGGAAAATAAGCCTGTGGATACGGACTAAACAATAGTGCTGCGCTCAACGTCACCTGATTATTACGAGTAATACTCATCAACTCATAAATTTCAGTTTCTTTTAAAGAAGACAAATTCGGTTTTCCTTCCTTTAAAAAGAGAATGTATTTCCCTAACAACTCCTGATTTAAGGACTTTAATGTAACTCTATAGGCCTCCCGTATATCATCCTGATATTTTTTTCGGAATGCCTCGTAGCTATACACTTCGTATTCTGTCATTGGCTCATCACTATCACCAACTCTGGTATAAGCTCCTTTCAGCCTCCCTCGTCCCTGGTAATAACATGGTCTCTCTGTCAAGTCCAGTCCAGGTACTTCTGCAGAAACAAAAAATTTTCCATTTTTTTCAGCTACTGTTAAAAGCGGACGGACTACCGGTTCCATCTGTAGACATTGTTCATTTATCTTTTTCTGAATATCCTGAACATCGTATACCCCTACTTCTTTATATCCTTGCTTCTCATCAATTCCAAAAAATATAATTCCGCCTTCATCCTGATTTGAAAAACTGGATAGCGTGTCATACAAACGTTTAGGGCAGCCTTGATTTGCACTTTTCAATTCTATAGTTTGAGTTTCACATTTAATTTTTTGGATATAATTTAACTTTTCAATTAATTCTTCAGTTGTCATTTTAGTTCCTCCATCTATATTTTAGATATTATCACTTATTTAAGTTATATGCAAGTATCTCAAATTCAAATCTAAAATCTTAAAAGAAACTCAAATTCAACGTAACAGGCGGGCAAGAAGACGCATGGCTGAACTGCTACAATTCAACAGAAAAACCCGCAAAACCGAAGTTTTGCGGGTCATCTTACGCTTGGACACAATGTTGTCTTACGACAACGAATCTATATTCAGATTATAATTATTCAATGATAGAAACTACTCTACCAGAACCAACGGTTCTACCACCCTCACGGATAGCGAAACGAAGACCCTGCTCCATAGCTACTGGATGGATCAGTTCAACGGTCATCTCTACGTTGTCGCCAGGCATACACATCTCGGTGCCTTCTGGTAACTCGCAAACGCCAGTAACGTCAGTTGTTCTGAAGTAGAACTGTGGACGATAGTTGTTGAAGAAAGGAGTATGACGGCCACCCTCGTCTTTGGTCAGAACGTATACCTGAGCGGTAAACTTATGATGGCACTTTACAGAACCTGGCTTAACCAGACACTGTCCACGCTCGATCTCGTTTCTCTGAACACCACGAAGCAGAGCACCGATGTTATCACCAGCCTGAGCCTCGTCTAACAGCTTACGGAACATCTCGATACCAGTTACAACAACCTTACGGGTCTCTTCGCTAATACCAACGATTTCAACTTCGTCAGATACGTGCAGAGTACCACGCTCTACTCTACCAGTTGCAACAGTACCACGACCGGTAATGGAGAATACGTCCTCTACAGGCATCAGGAATGGCTTATCAGTATCACGAACTGGGTCTGGAATATACTCGTCAACAGCATCCATCAGTTCCAGAATCTTGTCGCCCCACTCAGAAGAAGGATCTTCCAGAGCCTTCAGAGCAGAACCCTGAATTACAGGAGTGTCATCGCCTGGGAACTCGTACTCATTTAACAGTTCACGAATTTCCATTTCTACTAATTCAAGCAGCTCTGGATCGTCAACCATATCGCACTTGTTCATGAATACTACGATGTAAGGTACGCCTACCTGACGGGAAAGCAGGATGTGCTCTCTGGTCTGAGCCATAACACCATCGGTAGCAGCTACAACTAAGATAGCGCCGTCCATCTGAGCAGCACCAGTGATCATGTTCTTTACATAGTCAGCATGGCCTGGGCAGTCAACGTGTGCGTAGTGTCTCTTGTTGGTCTCGTACTCAACGTGAGAAGTAGAGATGGTAATTCCACGCTCTCTCTCTTCTGGAGCTTTATCAATGTTCTCAAATGCAACAGCCTCGCCAGTACCTAATCTCTCATGTAAAGTCTTGGTAATAGCAGCGGTTAAAGTGGTTTTACCATGGTCAACGTGGCCGATGGTACCAATGTTACAATGCGGTTTGCTTCTTTCAAACTTAGCTTTTGCCATTTTATAACGTCCTCCTTAATTTGTGCCCTTTGGGGCTTCTATTGGTTTTATAAACATAGGCTGAAACCATTATATTCTATTTCTGGTAATTTTTCAAGCCTATTTATTTGCCGTTCTTTTCAGCAAGAATTTTCTCCTGAACGCTCTTGGGTACCTGCTCATACTTTTCAAAGAACATGGAGTAGTTACCACGTCCCTGTGTTCTGGAACGTAAGTCGGTAGAGTAACCGAACATTTCGGACAACGGAACGTATGCCTTAATCAGCTTTCCGCCGCCTACATCGTCCATACCTTCGATACGGCCACGACGGGAGTTAATATCACCGATAACGTCACCCATATATTCTTCAGGCATGGTTACTTCAACCTTCATAATCGGCTCTAACAGAACCGGATTTGCTTTCTTCATAGCTTCCTTAAATGCCATAGAACCGGCAATGTGGAATGCCATTTCAGAAGAGTCGACTTCATGGTAAGAACCATCGTATACATTTGCATGTACACCCAGTACAGGGAATCCGCCTAAGATACCGCTCTTAGCAGCTTCTTCGATACCTGCGCCGACTGCCGGAATATATTCCTTCGGAATGGATCCGCCGACAACGCTGGACTCAAACTTGAAGGTTTCTTCAGCGTTTGCATCCATAGGCTCGAATTTAACTTTACAATGTCCATACTGACCACGTCCACCGGACTGCTTTGCATACTTGTATTCCTGATCAACCGGCTTGGTGAAGGTTTCTTTGTATGCTACCTGAGGAGCACCAACGTTTGCTTCAACGTTGAACTCACGCAGCAGACGGTCTACGATGATCTCCAGATGGAGCTCGCCCATACCAGAGATAATGGTCTGTCCAGTCTCTGCATCCGTCTTTGCGCGGAAGGTCGGGTCTTCTTCAGCAAGCTTTGCTAAAGCTTCACCCATCTTCTGCTGACCCGCCTTGGTCTTAGGCTCGATAGCAATATCGATAACTGGCTCTGGGAATTCCATGGACTCCAGAATTACCGGATGCTGATCATCACAGATGGTATCGCCGGTGCCGCTGAACTTAAATCCGATAGCAGCCGCAATATCTCCAGCGTATACCTTGTCTAATTCCTGTCTCTTGTTGGCATGCATCTGAAGGATACGTCCAACACGCTCTTTCTTGCCCTTGGTTGCATTGAGCACGTAAGAACCGGAGTTCAGACTTCCGGAATAAACGCGGAAGTAAGCCAGCTTACCAACAAATGGGTCAGTCATAATCTTGAATACCAGAGCGGAGAATGGTTCTTCATCAGAAGACAGTCTCTCGATCTCGTTGCCGTCTAAGTCGGTACCCTTAATTGCCGGGATATCGGTTGGAGCCGGCATGTATTCAATAACTGCATCCAGAAGTTTCTGTACGCCTCTGTTTCTGTAAGCAGAACCACAGCACACAGGAATCGCAGCACACTCGCAGGTTGCTTTTCTTAACGCTTTCTTTAATTCTTCAACAGAAGGTTCTTCCCCTTCCAGGTACATCATCATTAAATCGTCATCCAGTTCGCAGATTTTCTCAACCAGCTCGCTGCGGTATAATTCTGCATCATCTTTCATATCTTCCGGAATGTCGGTAATGGTGATATCGTCGCCCTTATCATCATTGTAGATATAGGCTTTCATTTCAAACAGGTCGATGATTCCCTTGAATTCATCTTCCTTTCCGATAGGAAGCTGTAAGCAGATAGCATTCTTGCCTAATCTGGTACGAATCTGCTCTACCGCTCCGTAAAAATCTGCACCCAGGATATCCATCTTGTTGATGAATGCCATTCTGGGTACATTGTAGGTATCAGCCTGACGCCATACGTTCTCAGACTGAGGCTCTACACCACCCTTTGCACAGAAGACGCCGACAGCGCCGTCCAGTACACGCAGGGAACGCTCAACCTCTACCGTAAAGTCAACGTGTCCTGGGGTATCAATAATGTTGATACGATGCTCCAGAGCACCTGGCTTCGGCTTGCAGTTCTCTTCCAGGGTCCAGTGGCAGGTAGTAGCTGCAGAAGTAATGGTGATACCTCTCTCCTGCTCCTGCTCCATCCAGTCCATGGTCGCGTTGCCTTCGTGAGTGTTACCAATCTTGTAGTTTACACCAGTATAATACAGGATACGCTCGGTTAATGTAGTCTTACCTGCATCAATATGAGCCATAATACCGATATTTCTGGTTCTCTCCAATGGATATTCTCTTCCAGCCAAGGTCTTTTCCTCCTGTGATGATTAGAAACGATAGTGAGCAAATGCCTTGTTTGCCTCTGCCATCTTGTGCATGTCTTCTTTTCTCTTTACAGATGCACCAGTGTTGTTAGCTGCATCCATAATCTCATTTGCCAGTCTTTCTTCCTGGGTCTTCTCGCCTCTCTTGCGGGAGAACATGGTGATCCAGCGAAGAGCCAGCGCCTGTCTTCTCTCCGGCTTAACCTCGATGGGTACCTGATAGGTAGCACCGCCGATACGTTTTGCCTTTACTTCCAGAACAGGCATAATATTGTTCATTGCTTCTTCAAATACTTCTACAGCGTCTTTGCCGGTCTTTTCTGCAACACGTTCAAATGCGCCGTATACGATCTTCTGTGCAACACCCTTCTTACCATCCAGCATGATGTTGTTGATCAGCTTGGTAACAACCTTATTGTTGTAAATCGGGTCTGCCAGTACGTCTCTTTTCTGAGTATGTCCTTTACGTGGCACGTTACTTCCCTCCTTAATACTGCTGTCCGATCCTTAAAGGCCGGCAGCGTTTCATTAGATCTTCGGTACTCGTACACTTCGTGCAGCCTGACGGCCGCTACAGTGGGCACGTTCATGCGCGGTCTGCTGCGAACCTCCGCAGCAGGTAATCTCTATCTCCTGCAACCTACAGGTTCAATATCATCATCCGGCATTATCCTACAAATCAAATACTGCGGCTAACTAATTACTTTTTGTCTTTCGGTCTCTTTGCACCGTATTTGGAACGAGCCTGCTTTCTGTTGGCTACGCCTGCGGTATCCAGCACACCTCTGATGATGTGATATCTGGTACCAGGAAGATCCTTAACACGTCCGCCGCGAATCAGAACAACGCTGTGCTCCTGTAAGTTGTGTCCCTCACCTGGGATATAGCTTGTTACCTCGATGCCATTGGAAAGACGTACTCTGGCGATCTTTCTCAATGCAGAGTTCGGCTTCTTAGGGGTGGCAGTCTTAACAGCGGTGCACACACCTCTCTTCTGCGGTGCAGAAACGTTGGTAGCCTTCTTCTGTAAGGAGTTGTATCCTCTCTGAAGAGCCGGAGCTGTGGATTTCTTTGCGCTGGTCTGTCTTCCCTTTCTTACTAACTGGTTAAATGTTGGCATTCTTTTCACCTCCTGTGATATTGACTGTGGTTGCTGTAAGTCAGCTTTTTCGCACACCAAAAATTCGCGTCTTGATGCACGCCTAATTATTATATCCACACAAAGTTTTTCTGTCAAGGGAAAAATATATTTACTTTCCATATTTTTTCCTTTATGATAGCATCACTATATGATGTTTGATGCTTTAGGAGGAACTTATATGGAATACCGCATTGAATCTGACTCCATGGGAGATGTAAAAGTTCCAGACGGCGCTTACTGGGGCGCCCAGACCCAGAGAAGTTTTGAAAATTTCAAAATCGGAACTGAAAAAATCCCCATGGAAGTTATCCGCGCTTTTGCTGTTTTAAAAAAAGCTGCCGCCATTGCCAACTGCAGACTGGGCAGACTGGATTCCCGGCGCATGGAACTTATTTCTTCTGTCTGTGATGAAATCCTTTCCGGCAAATTAGACTGCCACTTTCCTCTGGCTGTCTGGCAGACCGGAAGCGGAACCCAGTCTAATATGAATGTGAACGAAGTTATTGCCAACCGGGGAAATGAATTAGCGGGAGAATCCCTTCTCCATCCCAACGATCACGTAAATATGTCTCAAAGTTCCAATGACACATTTCCTGCTGCCATGCACATTGCCGCTGTTATTGAGATAAAGAAGCGCCTGCTGCCGGCAATAGAGGACCTGATCTCCGTCTTTTTGCGTCTGGAAGAAGAAAACCAGGGCATTGTCAAAACCGGCCGGACTCATCTTCAGGATGCCACCCCTATTTCCTTTTCCCAGGAAATCAGCGGATGGCGGGGAATGCTTACGCAGAACCGGCGCATGATCCTGGCGAGTCTGGAAGGCTTAAAGGAGCTGGCTTTGGGCGGCACTGCAGTTGGGACCGGGTTAAATGCCCCAAAAGGCTTTGACATCCTGTCTGCCAAAGCCATTGCAGAACTGACCGGCATTTCCTTTGTCACTGCTCCCAATAAATTTCATGCCCTCACCAGCAAAGATGATCTGACCTTTGCCCATGGCGCCTTAAAAGCCCTGGCTGCAAACCTGATGAAGATTGCAAACGACATCCGATGGCTTGCCAGCGGTCCCAGATGCGGACTGGGCGAAATCACAATACCGGAAAATGAACCCGGAAGTTCCATTATGCCCGGAAAAGTAAATCCGACCCAGTGTGAGGCTGTTACCATGGCCGCTGTCCAGGTCATGGCCAATGATGTAGCTGTGGGCATGGCCGCTTCCCAGGGAAACTTTGAACTGAATGTGTATATGCCTGTATGCATTTACAATTTCCTCCAGTCTGTCCGGCTGCTTTCTGATTCCATACATTCGTTTAACCGGAATTGTGTATCCGGGCTCAAGGCTAACCGGGAGAAAATGCAGGAAAATCTGCACCGTTCCCTGATGCTGGTCACCTGCTTAAATCCTTATATCGGCTATGATAATGCAGCAAAAACCGCCAAAAAAGCCTTTAGAGAAAACATTTCTCTCAAAGAAGCCTGTACTGCACTGGGATTTTTAACTCCCGATCAGTTTGACCAGGTATTCCGACCGGAAAAGATGATTTAACGCAACAGTTCAGCCATGCGAAGATTCAGTCAGGAAAAAACGTTGAAAGCTTGTTTTCATAAGATTTTTCCTGACTGAGTCTTCATAGGGCGGACGCCAGATGCTTCTTGTACGTTGTAAGCGCACAAGAAGATGCAGGGCTGAACTGTTAATGAACTTAAAACCCATTAAACATAAGAAAGGAAACTCCCTATGAACGTGAATGAAGCAGCCTTACAGCTCCACTATGATTTAAAGGGAAAGATTGAAGTCGTATCCCGCAAGCACATTACCACAAGAGAAGAACTTTCTCTGGTCTACACCCCCGGCGTTGCAGAGCCCTGCCGTCAAATCGCTGCTGACTATGAAAAATCTTTCCAACTGACCCGCCGTTCCAATCTGGTTGCCGTAGTAACTGACGGAACTGCCGTTTTAGGTCTGGGTGATATTGGACCGGCTGCCGGCATGCCGGTTATGGAAGGAAAATGCGCCCTTTTTAAAGAATTCGGCGATGTAGACGCCTTTCCAATCTGCATTGATTCCAAAGACACCGATACCATTGTGCAGACCATTGCCCTGATTTCCAAGAGTTTTGGCGGCATTAATCTGGAGGATATTTCCGCTCCCCGCTGCTTTGAAATCGAGCGCCGATTAAAAGAGCTCTGCGACATCCCTGTCTTTCATGATGACCAGCATGGGACTGCCATTGTGGTAGCCGCTGCTTTAATCAATGCCATGAAAGTCACAAAAAAATCTATGGGGCAGATGCGTATCGTCATTAACGGCGCAGGCGCTGCCGGAATTGCAATCGGCAAACTCCTTATTTCTATGGGATTTGGCAATATTATTATGTGCGATATTCATGGAATTATCTGTGAAGGCGACGAAAATTTGAACAGCGGGCAGGAAGAAATCTCCCGTATCAGCAATCTGCAGAAAGAGCATGGCACTCTGTCTGACGCGTTAAACGGCGCTGACGCCTTTATCGGTGTTTCCCGTCCGGGACTGGTAACTGCCCAAATGGTTACTTCCATGAATCAGGGAATCGTATTTGCCATGGCCAATCCCACTCCGGAGATTATGCCGGAAGAAGCAAAAAAAGGCGGGGCAGCCATCATCGGCACAGGCCGATCTGATTACCCCAACCAGATTAACAATGTACTCATCTTTCCAGGTATTTTTAAAGGCGCTTTGTCTGTGCGGGCCAGAGAGATTACCGAGTCCATGAAGCAGAAAGCCGCTTATGCCATTGCCTCTATGATTCCGGACAGCGAACTGACCCCGGAAAACATCATCCCATCCGCCCTGGATAAATCTGTAGCGGATGTGGTCGCAAAAGCCGTAGCAGATACTGCTGTATCTGAAGGAATTGCCCGTATTTAATCCGTCCCGTTTTCTTCTTCCCGTTTTTTACGGATAAACACAATAATCCCGGCACTGCCGGCCACTGCTGCCAAAACCAGGGCAAACACTGCCGCTGTCATGGCTGCCTGACTGCCTTTTTGGTACGGTTTATTATGAGCACCGCTTCCGGCAGTGTCCATGGTTTTTGGCAGCGGTTCCGGTGCTTTAGAAGGAGCAATTATTTCAGCCGGATCTGGCGCCGACACTGGCAGATCTACCGCATACGGGTCTGAAATGCACACCCAGAAATCTTTCATGCCATAGTGATACTCCACATATCCCCATTGTTTCCCGTCAGAGTCTTCATAAAGTTCCGAGATCACCATCCTGCTGATTTCATAATCACTGCTGCCCGTAATATCTCCGGAGCCGGGATAACTCCAAAACTGGACCTGTCTGTCTTTCTCCGGTGAAATCCCAATACCCTCTGTATTTTTCTTTATCTCTGCCTGATGGTCTTTTATAAATTCTTCGCTGTCATATACCAGGGATAATTCCTCCATCAGCACCCATCCGGTTTTTACAGCTTTATCCCCTTCTTTGTATCTGTAATCCGGCGTTACTTCACCCGTTTCGTCTTTGCGGTATTGAATCACGCCCCATTCCTCTCCATGGCTGTTTTTATAGGTAAAAGACACAAACAGAACCGCTCCATTTTCGATTGCATCTGTAATATGCTCTTCCTCCGGGTTATCTGCTACATAAATATATCCTGGCGCTCCGTTGGCAAAATAGCTTCTGTTATTGAGAACAAACTCTTCTGTCCTCTCTTTTTCCCACCGCTCCGTCTGGTAAAATTCATCATCCGGCTCCCAGATTACATCTGCCCGGCACATGAACGTCTCCTCAATCAGCAAAACAGCAAAAATCAAAACAGCCGCTGCCTGCTTCCATATCTTCCTCATAATACTCCTCCTTACCTTTATTCCCGCTGTGTCAGAACCATTTTTGAATCCCTGCCCCGATCCAATAAGATCCGGCGTTTGCAGTTAAAGAAAACAACCATGGATGGGCCATACTTTTGTCTGCCCATCTGCAGCATATTGCCTCAACACAGACAACGCCTCCTTCCAGCAGCAGTTTTACAGTTGTCAGAGACAAAACTTTGCTGCCCGCCCACTTTCCGGACAGATACGCCATCAGATAATAGATCGCCACAACTGCCGGATTGGTAAGCAAATTGACTGCTGCCACCAGAAGAAGGGACAGCGGATCTCGAATTTTCCACAATAACGCAATCAGAATTTCAATAATAAGAGTCATTGCCAGAGATATTCCCATTACCGAAAATATCCATGGACCAATGAAGGTATTTTCCGGCATAATAAAAACCTCCCTGCAAAAGCGCCAAAGAAAGCCCGCACAAAACTCCCAGCCCAATCTCCGGAGTCTCAAACAGATCTGTAAATGCAGACGCATTTAAATAGGGCGGGCAAAATCCCAGAAACAAAGCAAAGGTCAGCAGGCCAAAGGAAAATCCTCTGGCGCCTGGCAGCAGTCTGGCCACTGCCCACAAAGTCAGGGGCATGGTCATATTCCAGAAAAACACTGCTAAAATCCCTGCTGCCGGATGAGAAGAACACAGGTACAAAATCCCTGCTGCTGCCATGGAAAAAAGCGCTGCCTTTTTGCATCCTGCAATGTCTGCCAAAAATCCTCCGGCTACTTTGCCAAAAGCAGCGGCTCCTGCCAGTACCATGCCTGCATTTACACTGTCTTTCCAGGAAAAATCCTGAATCATCCCCAAATATGAACGAATCAGAACAACCGCAAACAGACAGCCTACTGCTGCCGCTGCCTGCTTTCCTGCTCCCCTGAAAGCAGACTGATTCTTTAAAAGCGAAAACGGCTGATTGCCTGAATGCTGCCAAAGACCGTTTTTTTTCGCACAGGCAAATATACACAAGGCAGCCCCTAAAACAAGAAGCGCCGGCCACTCTTTTCCTGCCATTTCCGTTTTTCCCGCAGCGGTTCCAAAATAAATCCCCAGCGCTCCAGGCGCTACAAAAAGCCCTAAAAGCCCTGCCGATTTTTCGCTTTTATTCAGCACATCCAGACCGCCTCCAATATGAAACAGGCCATTTCCCAATCCTGCTGCAACAGAGGCGGCCCCAGCCGCCCATAAGTTGACATTTTCCGCCGCGCTGCTTCCTGCCTGAGCAGTTACGCAGGCAGCACCTGCCGGCAGATATGCAAGCGCTACCAAAATGCACCCCCAGACCGCCAGAAGCGAATTCCGGTTTTTATCATCTGCAAATACCCCCATCGGCATCTGCATGGCAAAGGCGCAAAAATTATAAAGAAGCAGACAGATATACCAGTTGTCCGCTTCATATACACCTGAAAACATCAGATATGCACAGGCAAAATCCACAAAAAAATGGACTGTCCCGTAAATTGCTGTCATAATTGTTTATCCCCCCTGCATCTTCTGTCCCTGGCTTCCAATAGTATCAGTATACCACCCTTTTTTCTAAATGTTCTTACTTTTTCCGTAAAGAATCCTTACCAGATGTTTAAAAAAGCGCTGCAGGTGAAAAGATGCCTCTGCCTTCTGGCAGCATCTCTTCCTGCAGCGCCTAAATCTTTGCATTTAATTTTCATCTAACAGCCGGATTACAAAGTCGCTTCCCGGATCTTTTTTCACCTCTGCCGGCGTCCCCAGACGCACCACTTTCCCGGCTTCCATAATGAGAACCCTGTCTCCTAAAAGAAGAGCCTCTCTGATGTCATGGGTAACAAACAAAATGGTCAGCGTCATCTCTTTGTGAAGACGTTTCAGTTCCTTTTGAAGTCCTCTTCTGGTAATGCTGTCCACTGCTCCAAACGGCTCATCCATCAGCATCAGGGACGGTTTTGCCGCTAATGCTCTGGCAATGCCTACCCGCTGCTTTTGTCCCCCTGACAGTTCCAGCGGATACCTCTTTGCCATCTCCTCTTCCAGCCCCACTGTCTGAAGGAGTTTTTTCACCTCTGTCTCTTCCTCTTTTCTGTCCCACTTTTTAGAAAGGGACGGAACATAGGCAATATTTTGCCGGGCTGTCATATGAGGAAACAGCCCCACATTTTGGATCGCATACCCAATTCCTCTGCGGAGTTTGGTCAAATCAGACTTTTTTACATCCTGGCCATCCACCAGAACCTGACCCTCATCCGGCATTAAAAGTCCATTTATCATTTTCAGAAGCGTAGTTTTCCCGCATCCGGAACTTCCTATAATTGTCAGACACTCTCCCCGCTTTACATCCAGAGAGAAATCCTTTAAGATCTGATTTTCCCCGTAGGACAGGGACACATGATCAAACCGGACAATCGCATCCTGATTTTCCTCTTTATTCATTGGCAATCAATCCTTTTTCTGTCAGATAATCCTTTGCAATCTGCTTCTCATCCATACCTTCTACTTCCAGTTTGTAGTTTAGGGAAGCCATATCCTTATCTGTCAGAATTCCATCCATCTTCATCAACGCCTCTTCCAGCCCAGGATATTCTTCTAACGCGTCTTCTCTGACAACGGTAGAGCAGAAGTAATTTACCTGCAGGTGCTTGTCGTCTTCCAGGGCCACTACATTTCCGGAGCCAAGCTGAGCGTCTGTCGTATATCCGTTGGTTACATCGATCTCTCCATTTGCCATTGCCTGGTATTTTAAACCAATATCAATGTCCATAACCTTGCCAAATTCCAGGCCGTATGTGTCACACAGAACCTGAAATCCATCTGCCCGTTCCAGATAATCCGGATTGCCTCCAAAGGTCAAATCGCCTGCTACAGCCGCCAAATCCGATGTAGTAACCAGATTGTGTTCTTTTGCCACATCGCTGCTTACTACAGTGGTATAGGTATTATTAAATCCATACAGCCCCAGCCAGGTCATACCGAATTTCTCATGGTATTCGCTTACCAGAGTCTCCCAGATCTCATCATCGCTGACTCCTGCCGCATCATGGCCCAGTACCATCACATAGCCGCTGGATGTATATTCCGGATATAAATCGAACTCCCCGGCTTCCATGGCCGGCTGAATATTGGAAGTGCCGCCGCCAATTCCCTGAGTGATATTTACCGTATAATCGGTACTGTCCTCAATCAGCAGTTTTAACATCTCTGCCAGAATATACTGCTCTGTCATAGGTTTGGTTGCAATCTCAATCGGTTCCTTTGCAGCACTGTCAGAAGCTTCTTTTGTTTCTGCTTCTGTTTTGGCAGCAGCAGTCTCTTTCGTTTCTGTCTGCGGGGCATCCGCAGTGCTTTCTGCCGGCGCCTTTGTTGTTTCTGTACTCTGTCCTCCACATGCTGCAAGGCTTACTATCATGGCACCTGACACAAGAGCCGCTGTCATTTTTCTGAATATTCTCATATTATTCCATTCTCCTTTTCTTTTTGTATATCTTTTCTGCAAGCCCCAGCAGCATATCTGCTGTCAGCGCCAGCAACGCAATTAAAATACTTCCGGCAAACGTCATCTGGGGATTATAGATGCTGATTCCCCGATAGATAGCTTTCCCCAACCCGCTGGCTCCGATGTAGGATGCAAGTCCGCACATGGAAATCGCCATCACTGTCATACTGCGCAGTCCTGTCAGAATCACCGGAAATGCAAGAGGCAGCGTTACGCGTGTAAGCGTCTGCATTCGGGTGCTTCCCATCGCCTTTGCCGCTTCCAGGATGTCTTTATCCACGGTTGTAAGACCTGTATAGGTATTGCGCACCATAGGCATAAGGGCATAAATGGAAATTGCCGTCACTGCATTTTTATCTCCAATACCTAAAAGTGGAATCAGAATTCCCAGCATTGAGATAGAAGGAATCGTATAAAATACATTACAGACTCCAATCACAAATGGGGCTGCCTTGCGGTACTGGGACAGCACAATGCCGATAATCAGCCCCAGGGTGCCTGCAATCGCAATCGCCATTAATGACAAGCGGATATGGGCAACCAGAAGTTCTAAAAACCATGGTCCTCTCTCCACATATAATCCAATCACTTCTTTTAAAAATTCAATCATACTGCCTGCCTTTACGAATATTTTTGGTAACAGTTCAGCCATGCGAAGATTCAGGCAGAAAAAAGCGTTGAAAGCAAGAAGATGCAGGGCTGAACTGTTAATATTTTTGAGATTTCTTCACAGTTTATCGCCTTTTTGCCAATTTGTAAAGTACGCACTTTCAGGTAACTTATGTCTCAGTAACCGTTCCTATCCCTCACTATACCTCAAAAATAAGGTCTCCATAACTTGGGAATGGCCATAAATCCTTGTCCATAATCATTTCCAGTTCATCCGCCGGAGTCCGCAGATTTTCCATAGCCGGGACTGCCTGGCAATAGTACGCCTTTGCCTGCTTCTCCCCTGACTCCATGGCAGCGCAGGCGTCTGTAATATCTGAAAGTTCTGACAACGCCTTTTTCATTTTGGCCAATAAAGAGGATGTATGAATCAGCAGTTCTGTCTGAACGCTTACATCTGCCTGAGGGCAGGCCCCTGTCACCGCCTGAATGGACTGAGCCAACTGAGTTGTATACTTAATCACCGCAGGAACAATCTGTTTTCCTGCCATGTCAATCATGGTCCTGGCTTCTATATTCATGGTCTTTGCATAGGCCTCATATTCAATCTCAACACGTGATTCCAGTTCTGCTTTTGTAAACACATGAAATTCCTCAAACAGCTTTACTGCCTTTGGAGTAATCAATGCCTCAATGGAGTCTACACTGCAGCTGATGTTGGGAAGGCCCCTGCGGGCTGCCTCTTCCACCCAGGCATCTGAATAGCCGTTTCCGCTGAAAATGACTCTCCTGTGCTTTGTAAGCAATTCCTTGATTAAATCATGGACTGCCATCTCAAAATCTTCTGCCTGTTCCAGACGGTCTGCCGCCTCTTTAAACGCCTCCGCCACAATGGTGTTCAGCACAATATTCGGGGATGCAACTGAATCCGAAGAGCCCAGCATACGAAACTCAAATTTATTGCCGGTAAATGCAAAGGGGGACGTACGGTTTCTGTCTGTTGCATCTTTATACAGATCCGGAAGCGTCTTAATACCTGTTTTTAAGGTGCCGCCGCTCTTGGAATGGGTTGCTTCTCCTGTGCTGCAAAGCTGGTCAATAACATCCTCTAACTGTTCTCCCAAAAATACGGAGATAATTGCCGGAGGCGCTTCCTGTGCCCCCAAACGCTGATCATTTCCCGGATTCGCAGCCGATTCTCTTAACAAATCTGCATGAACGTCCACCGCCTTTAAAATGCAGGCCAGCACCAGTAAAAACTGAATATTCTCGTGGGGCGTATCCCCTGGATTTAAGAGATTAATGCCATCGTCTGAAATCAAAGACCAGTTATTGTGCTTGCCGGAACCATTGACTCCCTTAAAAGGTTTTTCGTGGAGAAGGCAGTTCATGCCATGACGTTCCGCCACCCGTTTTAATGTCTCCATGGTCATCTGGTTGTGATCCACTGCCACATTGGCCTCTGCATAAATAGGGGCCAGTTCGTGCTGGGCAGGCGCAGCTTCATTGTGCTGAGTCTTGGCAGACACTCCCAATTTCCACAATTCCGTATTTAATTCTTTCATAAAAGAGCCAATCCGCTCCCTGATAATGCCAAAATAATGATCATCCATCTCCTGACCTTTTGGCGGCATGGCCCCAAACAGAGTGCGCCCTGCATAAATCAAATCTTTTCTCTGCATATATTTCTCATGGTCTACCAGGAAATACTCCTGTTCCGGTCCCACAGAAGGCACCACTCTTTTAGAGGTGGTATTGCCAAACAGCCGAAGGATTCGCAGCGCCTGCTCCTCTACTGCCTGCATGGAACGAAGCAGGGGAGTCTTCTTATCCAGCGCCTCTCCTTTATAGGAACAGAAGGCAGTAGGAATGCACAGAGTCACACCAATGGCATCTTCCTTTAAAAACGCCGGGGAAGTGCAGTCCCACATGGTATATCCTCTTGCCTCAAACGTTGCGCGCAGCCCGCCGGATGGAAAAGAAGAGGCATCCGGCTCGCCTTTTATCAGTTCTTTTCCCGAAAATTCCATAATGGCTTTTCCATTGGAATCAGGCGCAGATAAAAACGAGTCCTGCTTTTCCGCTGTAATTCCAGTCAGCGGCTGAAACCAGTGGCTGTAGTGGGTGGCTCCCCGCTCAATCGCCCACTCCTTCATGGCATGGGCAACTGCATCTGCAATGGTAGAATCCAAATCTGCCCCATCCTCTATGGTTTTTTTTAGTTTTTTATAAACACTTTTGGGAAGATGCTCCCGCATAACCGCGTCATTAAATACATTTTTCCCAAAAATCTCGGACACATTGATGCAATCACTCATTAGATTTTCTCCTTCCAACATGCGGATTTATTAGCAACAGTCATAAAATCTGCTTTTCATTGTAATGTCTCTTTTCAAAAAAGTAAAGAGAAATTATGAAAAAAGTGCAAGGAGGCCGGGGATTTCCCCAGCCTCCTGTAAGGAGAGTTTCATTTTGCAGTTGTTTTCCAGAATACTAATTTTCTTCTGTCTTTTCCGTTGCCCCGTAGGTCTCTTTATTGATGTTGTACTTTACACCATCGATCTCTACAGTACCGCTCTTCTTTACAGCTCCGCTGCGGTTTACTGCCACCTGAGTTCCAGCCTGGATGAGGATCTTCTTACCGCTCTCATCTGTAATGTCCTGTTCTGTAGTATACAGCATATAAGAACTGCCGTCCTCTGCCTCTACTCTCTTGCCCTGCGCATCGTAAATCGCTCCGCCTACCAAAGCATTGGTGTATGCCTCTCCATTGTTCTTAAAGTAGTAGGTTACCTCTTCACCGTCGTCATCATACTCGGTTCTTCCAGTCTGCATCTGGCCATTTTCTGAGCCATCGTCTGTACTGAAATAGTAAATTCCGTTATCTGCCAGCTTCTTTCCGCCAGCCCGGTATGCTTCTCCATCTAACTGAAGAACTCCGTCTAATACGCGGCCATTCTCATCGAATAAGTATGTCTTATTTTTGATTACTTTTGCAGCTACATTGTAATAGATATCTCCTGTGTACAGATCGGTAGCCGTTACACCCTCTGCATTCTGCTCTCTGGCGTCTTTTGCTTCGTCATTAAATGCCTCACCTTTGCTGCTTAAGTAATACCAGTACTGATCGCCCTCCTGATCCTTGTCATCCGGATCGTAAGTATAAATCCAGCCGCTTCTGCGATAGCCGATATCCTCTGTATAGAATGCCGCTGCATCTGTGGCAATCTGAGCTGTACCGCTTGAAACCCCAGGCGTTCCCACCACCCAGGTGTCATCCATAATGCCGTTTTCGTCAAATGTGTAATAAAAACCATTAATATACTTATTCTGATCCTTTACGGCTCTGCCGTTGGTACCAAAATAATACCAGCCTTCGCTGTCCTGAGGACTTCCGTCATCCTGATAGTCCTCTTCTGGAATCTCCAGATACTGCCATCCTGTGGCTGCCCAGCCTTCATTTTCCTCTCCAAAATAATAGGTTGCCGTATTGCCGCTGGACAATTCGATATCCTGCCAGCCGCTAAGCATGTGGCCATCCTCGTCAAACGCATAGGTTCCCTTTAAACTGCCGTCTGAGCCATATGGGATATTGGTAAATACTTTGGCTCCGCCATCTGACTTTTTGGCCTTTCCAGTAGAATCAAAATAATACCATAATGAAGAAACGTCTTCCTGATCCGAACACTCATTGTCTCCGCCATTGTCTACAGATACCCAGGTATTGGTCACTTTCACACCATTGGAATCTACATAATATTTATCATCATTGGATCCGGAAGTAATAATCGTATCCTTTGCCATATAACCTTCGCTGTCCAGGTAATACCAGTTATTTCCGCTTTTCTTCCAGGTATCCGTTACCCGCTCTCCATCGCTGTCCAAGTAAACCCAATCTTCACCTTCTTGTTCCCAATGAGCCGTCCCCGCAAATGCCATGCCGGACACTCCTATACTCATCAATGCACCTGCAGTCAAAACTGCAGCCGTCTTCATCTTTTTTTTCATAAACACATCTCCTTCTATTCTGGCAACAGTTCAGCTATGCATCTTCTTGCCCCGCCTATGGCGGGCAAGAAGCGTCTGGCGTCCGCCCTATGAAGATTCAGACAGGAACATTCTTATGAAAATAAATTTTCAACGTCTGTTCCTGTTTAAATCTTCGCATGGCTGAACTGTTACCTATTCTACACTAAGTTGTCTTGATGGTTACAACCTTATTCTATGTGGAGATTGTGTCCGAAGTGTGTCTATTGTCTGACGCTTTTCTATCGTTTTTCTATATTTACTGTCTCATTCCTTACAGTTTTCCGCACATCTTACTTTTATGTTACAAAATTATTAAATATTATTAAATTACAGCAACGGTACCAGGTAAGTATTCCACAGCGCCGACAAAGGCATTACCAAAATCATGGCAGGAATCATATTGGCTACCGGAAAATTCTGGATTCCGGCTATGCGGAAGCCTGTCGCCAGACTGATTAAGCCCCCCACTGCTGAAAAATCTCCTAACATCGTCTCATTGGTCAGAGGCATCACAATGCCTGCTCCCAGATAACAGGTAAACATGATTAAAAACTGGGGAACCGCAATGAGACTTACTAATCCGCCCAGATTGGCTGCAAAAATCGCTGCTGTAAATAAATCCAGAATGGCTTTTGTTAAAAGAATGCTGTGATCTCCTGTAATACCAGACTGCATTGCACCGAAAAGACCGGTGCCGCTGGCACAGAACAGTACCAGAATGCTGATAAATTCTTCCATAAATACCTCCGGATCTTCCTGTTTTCCAGAGGACAATACCTTTGATAAAGGTTTCTGAATTTTGCGGACTCCGTTTTGAATCCGGTTTTCCAAATCGCACAGTTCTCCGATAATCAGGCCCAGTACAAAGGACAGAATGGATGCAGGAAGAGTCTCCATCTTGATGATACAGGAAATTCCAATTCCCATGGAACAAATTCCAAACATTCTGGTTAAAGAGGACTTTAATTTCTCCGGTATTTTATGACCTGCCACCGTTCCTATCAGACCGCCTGCGAGAATAGTGGTACAGTTTACAATTACTCCGATTGGCATATCGTTTCTCCTTGTCTGTATGTTTCTTTCTCATAGAAAAAAGCTGCTGCAAAAGCACTTTTTCTCTTGCAGCAGCCCCTCATCAGTAACCGTTCAGTCATTATACTTATGAAACAATCAGGCTTTTCCTACAGAGCCGAACAGTTCCATCTTTTCTTTTACAGTAGCCTTGATTGCTTCTGTGCCGGGAGCCAAAAGCTTTCTTGGATCAAAGCCCTTGCCCTGCTGATCCTTGCCTGCCTCAATGTACTCTCTGGTAGCGGCTGCAAATGCCAACTGGCACTCTGTATTTACATTGATCTTTGCTACGCCAAGGCTGATAGCCTTCTTGATCATGTCAGCCGGAATACCGGTACCGCCATGAAGAACTAACGGCATATTGCCTACTGCCTTATTAACAGCTTCCAGAGTCTCAAAACTTAAGCCTGCCCAGTTGTCCGGATATTTGCCATGGATGTTGCCGATTCCGGCAGCCAGCATGGTCACTCCCAGATCTGCAATCATCTTGCACTCGTTGGGATCTGCACACTCGCCCATACCAACAACGCCGTCTTCCTCGCCGCCGATGGAGCCAACCTCTGCCTCTAAAGACAGACCTTTCTCTGCACAAATGCGTACCAGTTCTTTGGTCTTTTCTACATTCTCTTCGATGGGATAATGGGAACCGTCAAACATAATGGAGGAGAATCCGGCCTCGATACATTTATAGCATCCCTCATAGCTGCCATGATCTAAGTGAAGCGCTACCGGAACCGTAATCTTTAACTCCTCAATCATTGCGGAAACCATGGCAGCTACTGTCTTGTAGCCGGTCATATACTTTCCTGCTCCCTCGGATACACCTAAGATAACCGGGGATTTTAACTCTTCTGCGGTCAGAAGAATTGCCTTTGTCCACTCTAAGTTGTTGATATTGAACTGACCTACTGCATATTTTCCGTCTCTTGCTTTCTCAAGCATGTCTTTTGCTGAAACTAACATTGGAAAGACCTCCCTTGTATTGTGATTAGTTGGCTTTTTATCGCACTCACTGTTACCATTATAGCGCATTTTAATACGCTTGAAAAGAGTTACTTTTCTGAAAATTTACTGTTGGATTCGCAAAGGACATTTACTTCATGGAAAGGATGTCTTTTACTTCCTCCTTCATGGACTCCACATCACACTCCCTGCTGTGGCGGATGGGCACAGTGCGGATTTCCTCTATTGCCTTCGGAATGCTGGTTCCGGACAAACGGCTCATCTCGTCAATAAGAGCAAATTCATCCTTTTCTGCCTGCGAACCTGCAATGGCCTCCATGACGCTTCTGGAGAATTTGTAAGGACTTGCAGTGGAAGCAATGACCGTCTTTGCCGGATCGCCGGTTTCCTTTTTGTATTTCTGATAAACGGCTGCCCCAACGCCGGTGTGGGTATCCATCAAATATCCTGTATCCTCAAACACCTTACGAATCATGGCGCAGTCTTCCTCCTGGCCGGCAAATCCGCCAAAGAAATCGGACATGGCTTTTTTCATATCTTCTGTAATGGTGTATGCTCCGTTCTTTTGCAGTTCTTCCATCAATGCAGCGTTCCTTTGGGCGTCGCAGCCTGTGCTTAAGTAAATCAGGCGCTCTAAATTGCTGGAAATTAAAATATCCATAGAGGGAGAATTGGTCAGAATAAAGTCTCTCTTTCTGTCATATGTGCCGGTAGTAAAGAAATCATACAGTACTTTGTTTTCATTGGATGCACAGATTAGCGTTTTAATGGGTACTCCCATCTTTTTTGCAAAATATGCTGCTAAAATATTGCCGAAATTGCCTGTAGGAACTGTTACATTGATCGGCTCTCCATCCTCGATCTCTCCATTTTTCAAAAGCTTTGCATAGGCATACACATAGTAGACGATCTGCGGCACCAGGCGTCCGATATTAATGGAATTGGCGCTGGAAAGCTGAAATCCTTTGTCTGCCAGTTCTTTCCCAAACTCTTTATCCCCAAATAGCTGCTTTACCCCTGTCTGGGCATCGTCAAAATTGCCATGAATGGCGACTACGCTGGTATTGTCTCCTTTTTGGGTCCGCATCTGCAGTTCCTGAACCCTGCTGACGCCTCCCTTGGGATAAAACACAATAATCCTGGTTCCGGGCACATCCGCAAATCCGGCCATTGCAGCCTTTCCGGTATCTCCGGAAGTAGCGGTTAAAATCACGATTTCCTTATCTGTGCCGTTTTTCTTTGCTGCGGTGGTCATCAGATGGGGCAGAATGGATAAAGCCATATCTTTAAATGCAATGGTTTTTCCATGGAACAGTTCCAAAAAATACATGCCGTCCACCCTGGCTAACGGGGCAATTTCCTCAACATCAAACTTGTCATCGTAAGCTCTGGCAATACAGTTTTTTAACTCTTCTTCTGTGTAATCAGTGAGAAACAGTCTCATCACTTCATAGGCAGTCTCCTGATAGGACATTTCTGCCAGAACTTTCATAGGAACAGAAAGCGTCGGAATTTCGTTTGGCATAAACAGGCCTCCGTCATCCGCCAGCCCCTTTAAGACAGCCTGAGAAGCGGTAACGTTTGTTTCTTTTCCTCGGGTACTCTGATAGAATAGCGCCATGGTTGCATCCTCTTTTCTTATTGGATTTTATATTTGTGGCTATTCTAGCATGCTTTGCAGCAAGACGCAAGAAAATTATCGCAACCAGCGTACATTTGTCTTTATCAGGCACACATTTTCTGTATAGCTGAACTGCTGCAATTTTTATCTCTGTGATTGGCAAATTTCCATTTTTCCGATATACTTGCTTTAGCATCAGTGTATAGTCAATGCTTTGAGGCGTGTTGCCTCTGTACACTGATGCCAAATACAGTTAGGAGATAAAAACATGCAATATGAATGTGTAATAGAGGGAACGTTTCTGGCGCGCCCCAACCGCTTTATCGCCCATGTAGATGTAAACGGTCAGACCATGGTCTGCCATGTGAAAAACACAGGACGCTGCAGAGAACTTCTCATACCAGGCGTAAAAGTTTTGCTGGAATACCACAAAGACGCCCAGACGAAAGGAAGAAAAACTGCCTACTCTCTAATCGGCGTGTGGAAACACAGGGAAGGAAAGCCTCCCCTTCTGATTAATATGGACTCCCAGGCCCCCAATCAGGCCGCATGGGAATGGCTGCAAAAGCAGAGACTTCCCAATTTCCCCTCCTGTAGGATTACAGAAATCCGCAGAGAAGTCACCTATGGGGATTCCCGTTTTGATCTGGCCTTTTTGCTGGACGGCCATCCTTCTTTTATGGAAGTAAAAGGCGTCACTTTAGAGCAGAATGGTCTGGCCATGTTTCCGGATGCGCCCACCAAGCGGGGAGTCAAGCACCTGGAGGAACTGATAAATGCCTCCAAAAACGGGTTTTACTGCTTTATCCTGTTTGTCATTCAGATGAAAGAAATCACCAGTTTTTCCCCCAACCGCACTACCCATCCCGCTTTTGCAGATGCTCTGGCTGCGGCCAAAAAAGCGGGTGTGTCTGTGCTTGCCATGGACTGTCAGGTTTCCCCCTGTTCTATGGAAATTGACGCTCCAGTACCTTGCATTCTAAACTGACTGCGCCCTTTCAAGCACCCTTTCCCCTTTTTTGCATATCCTGATTACAACTGACAGTTTTGTGATGTGAATGTTATGGTCCTTCCATTGAGCCAAATAGAACTTGGAGAATCCGGAAAAATTGCCTTTCTCGCCGGAGATGACGACTCTTCTCTGCGCCTTAGGGATCTGGGATTTGCTCCCGGTGAGACTGTAACCTGCGTATTAAAAGGCAAAAAGGGAGCCATGTCCGCCTATCTGGTGCGCTGCGCCGTCATTGCCCTGAGAGAAAAAAATGCTGTGGAAATTCTGGTGTCCCAGTAGGATATAAAGTTTGACCCCCTTGCTTTTTGGCAAGAGGGTCATTTTCTGCTTATTTTTCATTTTTAATCATTTCGATAAAGTCTGCTGCTTCATCTGTAGGAACCATCTGTGCAGTCACAGTTACGCCTTTTTCTGCCAAATACAAAAAATCTTCAATATCTTTTTCACTGACGCTGACTGCTTTTTTTAACATTTTTGTGTTTTGCTTTCCACCCATATTGCCTACGTTTACCCGTTCCATGTGGAAACCGCCATCATACAGCCCCCGTATAGTTGCCGGGCTTTTTGCTACAATAAATACTTTTTCTCCTTCATATTTTCCGGCACACAGATTTTCTGCCGCCCTGCTCACAGTCAGGATTGACAATTTGCACTGCTTTGGACATGCCATCTTTAACGCTTCCTTATTCACCGGGTCTTTTACGACCTGATCATCCACTACCATAATCCTGGTTGCCTTTGTCACAAGGCTCCATACAGCAGCTACCTGTCCATGGATCAGCCTGTCATCAATTCTAACATTTACTATTTCCTGCATAGCAGAAACCTCCTTTTATTTTTTTACTTTTACAAAAATCGGGGAAGTCCAGGCCGCATCACCGTTCTTCTGCCAGATGCGCAGGCGAACGCTGCAGTCTTTATCAAATGTCATCTTCCTGTTTCCGAAAACTTCATAGGAACTCTCCGGATATGCTTTATTTACCCGGAATTTATAGGCATTATGCCACCAGGGATCATCCCGGTAATGCTCAAGATCTCCCCAGGTCTCCTTTGTCAACTGTTTTACCTCATCCCATAAAGCGTATACCTTACTGCTGTAAATCATGTCCCGCACCTTCATGGGATACTCTTTTCCATCGATCCACAGGCGAATGGTACTGTCCGCATCTGCCTCAATTTCAAAAATAAATCCTTCGGTTGTCACATTGCTGGGACCCATCCATTTTCCGGTTGCCGTAGACTGGTAGGTCGTGACAGTAAATTCACAGGATGTTTCGTCCTGTTTTACCAGTTCCTGCCCAAAATTATTCCAGCAGTTTTCTATGCTCAATAATTTTCCTTCTGTTTCCAGCCGTCCAGTCCATTCTTTCATCCACTGGTCTTTGTAAACGCGGGTGTCCGGCCCCCATCCCAATTCCAGGCGGAATTTAAAACGGATCGTGCCGTTAATGGGTTCTCTCTCCCACTTGCCGGAGTGTACCACCATTTCTTCTAATATATTGTCTCTGATAATTTCAATTCTGTCTACTGCCGCTGTGCCTTTGACATGAAAATCCAGAGTTTCTTCTCCGTCGGTTTCCAGCACTCCCCCCATAACCGTATCTCCAATGGAATAATCCACTTCTATGCGGCTTTGGGAAACCCCATAAGTACGGCGATTTACAAACGCATCCCATATTCCTTCTTTTGTGCAGTCTTTGGCCAGCACACACATGCTGCCATGTTCAAATACGCCCGGAACGCTGTGGTTATCGCCGGCTGCTATCACCCCAACATGAAATCCCTTCTCCAGTCCCCGTTCATAGGTAGTCTCCCCGGTCCTGGGTCCCATATGGACATGACGGTTCATTGCAAGAGGACCGTCGTCATTTTCACTGCTTCCATGGCTGGAGTAAATCTCCGCAAAGGGAGAAAATGTTTCATCATGGGTTTCCCAGTTTTTTCCTCTGGAACCAGGCTGATAGGCCAGATGATGGGGAATCCCGATTACTGGCTGATTCTTAAAACTCTCCGCCAATTCCTGATAGCGCATGGGATGTCTCTGCTCTCCGTCATTATGAAGGAAAAACACATTATGATCGCCGTCTAAACCGGCTCCCTGCCATTCATATCCCATAAACATGGGGAATCCCTCTTCGTTGACCTTTTGGGTAAATTCCCGTATCTGCTCCCAGTCCTCTTTGATCCATTCATCTTCATACCGATCCTCCACTTTTAACCCGTATTCAGTGGGACGCATATAAAATGGATAGTACGCTACCGGCCAGAAATCCATCATTTTTCTGATTTGGCTGTACCACAGCGGAAGCTCTGCTACCTGTTCATGATGGATATTGCTGTGCATATCTGTCCAAAGTTTTTTATACTTCATTTCCGATACTCTCCTCTATTCTTCCGGTTTTTGACAAGCCTGCAAAGGAATGCCAAAAGTTGCCCATTCTTTCGGGCGTTTTGCCTTTCCCCAGGCTTTTAAACGCTCATGACGCTCTCTCTGCTTTTTCTCATTGTTCAGACACGCTTCTTTCTCCGAATCCGAAAGAAAATATTGCCTTGCCTGCTTTACAATCTCCTGACATTCCGATGCAATGTCCTGCTCTTCCTGTGGATCTGTCTCCAGATTATAAACGATTTCCTGATTGCCAATCCGGATAATTTTATACGGAAACAGGATTACTGCTTCTCCCATGAGAAGTTCCCCTCTGTACTCTAAAATCTGCTGAATACGCACCGGCAAACAAGGGTCTGCGCTGTTTTCTTCTTCCCTGCAGCCCGCTGTCTCCAGAATCATGTTTCGCACATCCAGAAGACTGACGGGTCTTTGAATCCGTATCCCTGACGTTTCCCCTTCGCTGTCTGACACAATAAGGGGCACCCGTACAGCATCCTCGTACAGCGTCTGTTTTCCAAATATGCCCCGCTTTCCAAGCTGTTCTCCATGATCCGATGTATAAATAAACAGACTTTCACGTCCTGCTTTCTGCTCCCATCCCAGGAACAGATCGTAAAGCCGCCCCACATATCCATCCAGTGTTTCTACCAATCCATAGTAAGCCGCCTGACAGTGAACCCGCTTTTTCTCATCGCATATCTGAACATACTCTTCATACCAGGGCAAAGCCTGCAGCGTCAAAAAATCCCTGGCATCCTTCAAACGTTCTTTATATTTTTGATACAAATCAGAAGCGGAAACAAAGGGAAAATGGGGTCCATAAAAACCGATGACCAGAAAAAGGGGCGGCCTTCCTTCTCTTTTCAGGTTCTCTTCCAGAAATTTTACAGCTGTCTCCATTACATGTTCATCATACGCCATTACCGGAGAATGGCCGCCTCCCGCCAGTTCCAGACAATGTTTACGGTTTGTCGTTCCGCCATAAACGCCGAAATCTTCCCTGCTTTTTCCGCCTGTACCCCAATACTGAGACGTAATATCCCCTGCCAGACGCACGTCGAATCCATGCTTTTGATCGTCTCCTTTAAAATGCATTCTTCCAATGAGCGCCGTCTCGTAGCCCGCTGTTCCCATGGCATGGGCGATTGTGGGCATATCAATGGGAAGGGTTGTGTCGTTATTGAAAATCCCCAGCTGAGAGGGAAGAAGCCCTGCCAAAAATGACATTCGGGACGGCACGCACAAAGGCGCATTGCAATAACAGCGTTCATAAACGCAGCCTTCTTTTGCAATCCGTTTCAAATTCGGGGTATCCAGACGGCTGTCTTCAAACCCTGTATATGCCCAGGCATGCTGATCGGACAAAATCAATACAATGTCTTTCACTTTGGCTTCCTCTCCTGTTTCTCTAATCTTTTTCCGTACCGCCCGGCCAGACGGTTTCACATTTACATAATTCCAAAAAATACCATCACTGCCGCAAATATAACGATTGCCAGTACAATCTTTGTTGCCGACCATTTTTTCTTATCCATCAGGTACCACGCTGCCAGAGTTATGAGCAGAGGAAGCACTCCCGGCATAATCTTATCAAAAATCTGTTCCTGGATTCCAATGGTCATATCTCCGCTGACAAACTTATAAATTACATTTGCTTTTACAGTAGTAGCAGCCACGCCGCCTATTACAACAAGCCCCATCATCGTCAGTCCTGTTGTAATCTTGTCTGCCAGAGCTTTGTTGGTAAAGAATAAATTGGCTGCGCCAAGTCCCATATCATATCCTTTGTGGAACAGATACCACTGCAGTCCAACCATGGACGTCAGCCATACGATACAGAAAAAGATTGGGCCGATGGGATTTCCGTCATTGATGCACATACTCATTGCAATACTTAATAAAATCGGACTGTAGGTTCCTACGAGCATAGAATCGCCGATTCCGGCAAACGGCCCCATCAACGCATTTTTCGTGTTGACGATCAGCTCCTCGCTGACATCTTCTCCCTTTGCCCTGGACTCTTCCATGGCGATTGTAATTCCGGGAATCAGTGCGCCAAGCTGCGGTTCCGTATTAAAAAACTGCATGTGACGCTGCAAAGCCCTCTTGTATTCCTCCGGATTATCTTTGTAAAGCTTTTTCAGACATGGCTCTACAACATGGCAGAACGCCAGTCCCATCATTCGCTCAAAGTTCTGGGTTGCCTGTGCAAAAAATATGTAAGACCAGGCAGCTTTGTCAATATCCTTTTTGGTAAGCAGTCCATTCTCTTGTCTATTCTTCATAACAGTCGTCCTCCTCTTCTGCGGCAGCAACAGCAGACACTGCAGCCGGTTTTGCCTCTCCCTGTGCCATTACAAAAATCAATGCAACCGCAGTGGCAAAAATCGCCAGCGCAGTAACGGACATGCTGGTTGCGCCAATCATAATCCAGCCTAATAAAAACAATACGATCATCCACTGCCTTGACAAAGACTGCTTTAACAGCATTGCAAAGCCGATTGCAGGAAGCATCTTGCCGGCTACTTCAAAGAAGTGAAGGACACCTGCAGGCATGCTGTTAATCAAAAACTCTGCTAACGGAGTTCCCAGATAACAAATCATCATAGCGGAACCAGCGCGAAGAATAAAACTGGGGACAGCAGCCAGATACGTAGCTCTGTGAATCCCTGCTCCATCTCCATTTGCAGCCGCCTTATCTCCCATGTGAGGGAAACATGCGTTGATTGTCATAATAAAGTTAAACAGACCAAGCCCCAGCATACTTAAGGGGACCGCCAATGCCACTGCCTGCTCGCCTGTACCGCCTGCTGCCAGCGCTAACGGGATTCCGATATAAGAGGCCCAGTTCACATCTGCAGGCATTGCGCCTCCCGGCGTGATCTGACCAATAAATAAAGCCTGCACCATTGCCCCCGCAATGACGCCGCTGTTTACATCCCCAAGAATTACCCCTACAATCAGTCCCGCTACCAACGGACGTCCAATCATGTTCCAACCGCCGGATACACCAAAAAACCAGGGTGTACGCTTACTGCCCAGATAGGCAAATAACCCGATTAATATTGCCTGAAATAAACTCATACCTGTTTCCTCCTGTTTTTATTCTTCATACTCACTGTCTTCATCCGGGCTGCCTGTAAAGCAGACCATTGCGTCCTTTCCGGCTTCCAGGGAGTCCTCTGCCAGTTTTTCAGCCGTTTCAGACATTTCCCTTGTCATAAACGCATTCAGGACAGATGGGAGATTTGCGCCTCCTATCACCTGAATATCCTGTTCCCGCTCCATTTTCAGGCGAACAGAAACATTGAAGGGGGAACCTCCTGCCAGATCCGCAAAAATCATCACTCCATCACACCCACGCAGTTTGTCCAACGCACAGCTAAGCTTTTGTGTCAGTGAATCCACCGTATCTTCCGGCGTAAAATCCACTGGCTGATAATCCTTAAGTTCTCCTGCCAGAAGTTTTAATCCGCTGGTAATGCCGGAAGCAAAGCTGCCATGCCCTGTTACAATCATTCCTACCATCTTCCTTCTCCTCTCTTCTGCATTCTCAAATGCTACACTGATAAATTTCTATCCCTCTGTTTCATTTACCCTTACTATATCTTAAACGCCTTATAATGTCAATACATTTGAATATTATTTATGTTATCATTATACTATCATTTGTATTGTCATATGCGAAACAGGTTTTTTTCCCGTAAATGCCCTCTTTCTGCACAGATTTTCATTGTATTTTTCCCCATTTTCTTCTATAATAGAAGCGTTCAGCAAACTGCTGTCCATATCAAATGTAAATACATTTCAAATATTGCTGTTTCATATAATTACAGACAGTATTCAATTATGAGGTAAACATATGGCCGAAAAACGAATTGCACAATACAAACAGATTGAACTCGACCTTTTAGAAAAAATCAATCTGGGATACTACAAAAAGGATGATCTGATTCCCACCGAACTGGAACTTTCCAATACCTACCACGTTTCCAGAGTCACTGTCCGCAAAGCCACAGACAATCTGGTCGCTCAGGGACTTTTATGCCGGGTAGCCGGTGTGGGAACCTTCGTCTGCCATCCTTCCGTTACCACAAATCCCAGTTCTATCCAGGGATTTTCTGAAGCAATGAAGGAAAAAGGTCTGGAAGTCCGTACCGAGGTTTCCTCCTTTATGATTCAAAAAGCGCCTGCCAACATTGCTTCGATTCTGGAAATCGAAAAAGGCGAACCCATGTATTTTATTGAACGTCTCCGCTATGCCGGTAATGAAATCTTTCAGTTTGAAACCACCTATATGTCTGCCCGGCTGTATCCGGATATTTCCATCCAGGTGCTCCAGCAGTCGAAATACCGCTATTTTGAGGAAACTAAGGGAATGGCGATCGCCTACAGCCAGCATGCAGTTACGCCGATTCTTCCGTCCAGGCGATTTGTTGAACTGTTCGGTATTTCTTCAAATACCCCCATCTTGAGGGTTGCAAATATCACTCACCTGACCAACGGCCAGATCATGGATTATACCGAACTGACCTTAAACTCTCCAAAATATCAGCTTACTTACATAAAAAAATGAAGAATATTTCCTGTTACACAGCAAACAGGACTGCTGCCAGATAAATCTCTTACCTGACAGCAGCCCTGCTCTTTTATCCTGGCATAGCTGAACGATTACTTTTTTAAATTCTTTCCTCTATGGCGGTATCCGCCCCTGATCCCTCTCTCCGATTTTCCTCTCTCAAAACACGTTTCACAAACAGAAAACGGGTAATCCCAGGCCAGTTCCCGCCTGCACACAGAGCACTTTCTGGAATAGCTGCCGCACTCATTCTTTAAGATGCGGCTGATCTCTTCTTCTGTCTCACGCCGTTCTTCCATAAGATTTTCCTTTTGGATGGGCAGTCCCACTTTTCTGGAAAACTGGAAATACAGATCCAGCATTTTGTAATAACTCTCCAGATCATATAAGTCTGTTCCGGGGCTGTAAGGAAATTCCAGTTCATCCACATTTCGGTATTCCCGGCAGTAATCTTTCCACAAATCTACTACCAGCTTATTGTTAATATCAATGGCACAGGTAATCAGCTTATAAATTTCCCGCTTTTCAAATTCATTTAGCCGTTCCCGGTGAACCATCAAAAACTGCTGGTATAAAGCCAGCAATTCGTCCACTTCCATTTTCTGATAAATAGCCGGCGCATCCATGGATGCCCATATTTTAATCAGATTGTCAATCTCTGCCGGCAGTTCCAAAAGCTGTTCCGGGAATCCCACATAAGCTTTCATAATCGGCACAGGCAGGCGGGAAAGTCCGTCCTCAATCAGGTCGATGCCATCAATGGCAGCCACAAATCCTTCTTCGTAAATGCCAAATCGTCCGGCCCGCCCTGCAATCTGCTTAATCTCCCCCGGCTCCAGGGGACGTTTTGACACGCCGTCAAATTTTGCGGTTTCTACAAATACAATCCTGCGGATGGGAAGATTGAGGCCCATTCCAATCGCGTCTGTGCTGACCACAATATCCGTCTCTTTTTCTAAAAAACGGCGCACCTGTTCTCTGCGGGTGGCCGGCGGAAGGCTTCCGTAAATCACACTGCAGGCGATTCCCTGCTTTTCCAGATGGGCAGCCAGAGCCAGAACCGATTTTTTGGAAAATACGATTAAGGCGTCTCCTTTTTTCAGATCGGTAACCATGGAATAGGCTTTTCTCTCTACTGTAAGTCTGGTATTTCTTTTATGGCGCACAATCCGGTAACTGTCACCGCAGCGCTTAATCATCTGCGTAATAATAGACTCAGCCTCAGGCGCCATGCACAAATGGATCTCTTCTGCCCGCAGTCCCAGAATGGCTCTGGTCCAGTTGTGGCCCCGGTACGGATCTCCCACCATCTGACACTCATCTACCACTACAATGTCAAAATATTCGTGATCATTCAGCATCTCTACGGTACAGGACTGGCACACCGCTCCCGGCACTTCAATGGTTTCCTCCCCTGTTATCATGGAACAGGGCACATGCTCCCCATTGCATTTATCATAGACCTCCAGCGCCAGAAGACGTAAGGGGCCAAAATAAGCCCCATGGGTCGCCTGCTTTAACCGCTCCAGTGCATCATGGGTCTTTCCGCTGTTGGTCGGCCCGATATGGAGAATAAACTTCCGCTTCATCTCTCTTGCTTCCGGATATTCGTCCTCCGGCCGTTTTTCCATGGAAGCGGCAATCCCCTTTTGAATGGTCTTTGGAATATAAAAAAGCTGATAGGCCCTGTCCAGAGAATTATTTAATAAATACCGGCGGATTCCCTGCATCCTTAAAATCTGCTCCAGTTCTTCTGCTGTAAGGGGCGGTAAAAACTCCAGATCTTTTGCTGCCAGAAGGCGGCAAAAATCCTTTGCCAGAATCGTATACTCCCGAATCAGCGCTTTCTGGTCATTCTGCCGGACTGTGTACTCCTTGTGCATTAAATATGCGCAGACCTTTGATGTCATGGCGTGTATATCACTTAATTCATTGGGTTTTTCAATCTCATCCAATGTGGCCTGACACAATTTTTCCGCCCGTTTTTTCATCTCTCCCGCAGTCATGGCCCGATAGCGCCGGTTTACATGTCCAAAAAACAGTTCTTCGTAATAATTTCCTAAATACTCAGTGGTTTCCATTTGTCTTTAATCCCTTACGTATTGTTCCCATCCTCTCTGTTAATTGATGCGCTCTGCCGGAAGATGGATGTAATGTTCTACTTCGTTCCAGTTTACCACAAATCCGGCTCCATGGGAACAGAAAACGGATGAGGAAGGGTTTTCCTTATCCCCTCCTTTATCGTACCCCCGCTCTGCTGTCACTTCCTCCTGGTTATGGCACTCTTCATATCCTCCCCAGACCATGGAAATACTGGCCTTCCCCTGGGTTTTAGCAGCCAGATCCACGCCATAGTCCATAAAGGCGGATACCGGGCCTCTGCCGGATATGGAAACTATTCCTTCTGCCCCGGTAAGGGGTTCAAAGACTCCAAAACGCTTTTGAATATCTGCCATAATCTTTCCCGCATACTCTCCCGGCGCACTGATTTCAAACTGGTACCATGGCTCTAACAGCACATTGTCTGCCTTCTCAAGCCCCTGGCGGATAGCCCGGTACACTGCTTCCCTGAAGTCTCCTCCTTCTGTATGCTTTAGATGAGATTTACCGGAAGTCAGGACCATCTTTACATCTGTAAGAGGCGATCCGGTCAAAATTCCTTTGTGGGTCCGTTCAAATACATGGGTTCTCACCAGGTTTTGATAATTGACAGCCAGAGTATCCACATGGCACTCACTGGCAAATGTAATCCCGCTTCCCCTTGGTCCCGGTTCCAGCCTCAGATGCACTTCTGCATAATGGCGAAGGGGCTCATAATGGCCAAACCCCATTACCGGAGCGGCTATGGTTTCCCGGTACAGCACTTTGGGAGACGCAAAAACCACATCCATCCCAAACCGGTCTTTTAACGTCTGCTCCAGCACTTCCAGCTGGATCGTTCCCATCACGCCCACCACCAGACTCTTATCTTCCCGCATTTCTGCAAAAAGCCTGGGTTCTTCCTCTTCCAGGGTTTTTAAGGCGCAAAAGAGAGTATGGCTGTCTGTTGTCTCAGAAGTCACCTGCGCCTGGAGAGCGGGCTGCATCTCCATCTTTTCCTTTCTTTCGGCATACCGGCGGATAAAAGCAGAATTTTCTCTTTCTTCTCCTTCTTTATAGGCTGGAGACGCCAGCAAGTCCTGACAGACAGGGATGGTCAGGCCGGTTACTGCGCAAAGACTCCCGGCAGGCGCCCATCCTGCCGTCTGACTCTGCCTGCCGGAATACAGACGGATTTCATGAATCTTTTCTGTCTCTTCCCTGTCCGCTCCATCTGTCTTTTGCCGTCCTTCCATTCTGATGACCCGGACCTCTTCCCGGCTTTTTAAAACGCCGGACAATACCTTTAAGAATGTGACTCTCTGTCCCTTTTCGTCATGGCGCACTTTATAAACCAGGCCCGAAAACGGCTCTTCCTCTTGATACCGGCTCTCTGTCAGTTCATGGAATGCCTGAAAAAACGGAGAAATCCCCTGATCGTTCAGCGCAGATCCCTTCATGCACAAAACTCCCCGTCTCTCCCGAATCAGGGTTCTAATCACCCCAAAGAGCCGTTCTTTTTCTATGGGAACCGCCTCCAGGTAGTCTTCCATAATTTCTTCGTCCCGTTCAGCGGCAAATTCTGTAAGCGTTTCCAGATCCAGTTTTTCACAGGGCCAGTTTTCAATCAGGACTGCGTCTTTTGTCAGTCTGTCCCCAATCTCCTTCATAGTCTGCCCGGTATCTGCATGGGCCAGATCCGTTTTGTTCAGAAAAATAAAGACCGGAATCCTGAACCGTTCAAGCATTTTAAATAGGGTAACGGTATGTGCCGCTACGCCGGAAGACGCATCTACCAGCAAAATGGCGTAATCCAAAACCGTTGCCGCCCGCTCTGTTTCTGCTGAAAAATCTACGTGTCCGGGAGTGTCTAACAGATAGTATTCATCGCCCTGGTACTCAAACCAGCTCTGATCCGCATAGATGGTGATTCCTCTGGCTTTTTCCACTTCATCTCCATCCATCACCGTATTCTTCTGTTCCACACGTCCCGGTTTTCGGATCACTCCTGCATGGTACAAAAGCTGTTCAGAAAATGTGGTTTTTCCTCCGTCTACATGGGCGAAAACACCAAATGTCTTTCTCATATTCATTGTTTATTCTTCTCTCCGAAGTTTACTTACAGCGGCCAGCACCTGCTCCCTCAGTTCGCGGGTCGGATAGCCCAGCTTTACCTTGTCTCCCCGGAATTTTCTCACTGATTCGTCTAAAGACGTCATTTCTTTATAGGAAAAGTGAATCATAAATATCACATTTCTCACTCTTGCTCTGATATTCTCTCCGTCACCTGCCCGGTAAGAGTATTCTTTGTCTTCAGTTTCTATGGATTGTACCTGATTCAGAAAAACCATGGTAATCTGTCCGTTTAAACGGGTGGATAAAAGGTAATCTCTGGTAACCCAGACTCTCTGCTCTCCATATCCCGTTTCTGTCCATGGAATACAGATGACCGTATCCTTTCCATAGGCCCCCATCATCTGTGACGCCAGTTCTTCTCTCTCTGCATCGGATGTAAATGCGCTGTTGAGATAAACCTTTAACTGCTTCATGTACCGCCGTCCCGGCATGGATGCCAGCGCACTGACAATCACCAGAACATCTATTGCCCCTGCAATCATCAAGACGTATTTGAGGCTTGTCAGAGTGGATACGGTCCGCTCCCCCTCCGGTGTCAGAAAGGAAGTCAGAAGTACCAGCGCAATTCCGCCAAGGGGTACTCCCAGTGCATATAAAACCGTCTCTCTTTTTTTCTTTTTGTTCCAATGGGCGGCCCACTCCTGCTCTCTGGCCAACCAGCGTTTCAGATTATTTTTCATTAATTTTCCCCTTTAATCTCTTTCATAAACTGAGCAGAAACTGCTGACTGTGCCGTCTGATTTCCATTCTACTTCCATTTCATAATTGCCCTTAGACCAGGTTGCTTTCGTCCCTTTGTAGTCCTCTCCTGCATCTGTCTCTACACTCTTTGGCTGGCCTGCTTTTGCTGTTAGTCCTTCCTGGGTAAGTTCATGAAATGAAATCCCCTCCAGACATGCCTGATCTGCCTTTTCCTGGTAGTCATAAACCTCTACTTCTCTTACCTTGGCTTCCCCCAGCTTCTTGGCTGAAGACGACTCATTGACCACCTCTATGTACGCATAATCCTCGTCTTCCTTGACCAGAATCAGTCCCTCGTAATAGGACTTTCCCTCTACTTCTGTATCCAGAGAATAAAATTCGCTGTAGCCGGAGCTGACTTTCCCGTCTGCTGTTGGCACAGAAAAGTATGCATCCCTGTCAGAGATCTGAAATCCGGCCTGGGACAGTTCTGATACGGTTGTCTCCCCTGGTTTAATCTCAAACCCATCTACTACTACTGGATGAGGAGTCCCGATAAAAGCAGGATGTGTGCTTGTAATATAAATTATTCCACATCCGGCTGCCAGAAGTCCGCCTACGAGCAACGTAGAAATCCACTTTTTCATAATAATTTTCCCTTCTTTTTTTATTTTTTGTAGTACCAGTGTATCATAAAAAACCATGGCCCACAATCACATTTTTTTGTCCTTTTTCATATGTAACAATAAGGAAACCCCTATGCATATATGGAGGTATTTTATGGACGATAAACCCATTATTGCTGCTTTAGCCGGCAATCCCAATGTGGGTAAAAGCAGTATTTTTAATGCCCTTACCAGACTGCATCAGCACACCGGTTAGTATATTTAATGGTAAAACACTTTCTATATTTTTTGCATATTGCAAACCTAAACTGCATATGCTATAATGCCAGTAGGCAAAAGGTAAACAGAATTTCGATGGCAAAAGAACGAAGCCCCCGACAGTGTTGCAGCACAGTCGAGGGCTTCTTCTTTTCTTTTACGGTGGCAAAGCACTCACCAGGCTATTTGTTGTCCTTATCTTTTCTGTCTAGCCATTTACAGATGAGGTGGCAAGCCACACCTGCTCCGACAGAAATAACAAAGGTAAACAGTAGTTCGATAGCTCTCACCTCCTCCCGTTGCCGGGTTTCGGTAGGACAACAATCAAATTATATCATAATACACTCTGCCCTGCTACTTATTTTTTGTTTACCAGTGCACCTCTGCCATCCGTCTTAAGAGTCATGGTTCCCTCAAACATGCTGCCGTCCGGATTTAATCTGTACAGTTCCCCTTTCCAAATCACCCAGGTATCTTTCAGCATCTTCCCGTCCTGTCCCAGATAGTACCATCTGCCATCCTTTCCGGTCTTCCAGGCATTGGAAATCATCCGGCCGGCACCGTCGAACCAGTACCAGTCTCCGTTGTCTTCCTGGTTCCAGTCATTGCGGATGGGCTCGCCGGTGTTGCCTAAGTAATAACGCCATCCGCCATCTTCCTGATGCCAGCCGGACTTCTTCTTTTTTCTGCCAGGTAGCCATAAATTTGTCTGGTGTCCCATAGTTGCGGATCAACTGCGTTGGTGTACTCCCCCAATCCGGCAGATACAGATGCGGCTTATCCACTATGCTTGTCCAGTCTCCGCCCCAGGCAAGCCCTAACTCTTTTGCTATGTTTGCTGCTTTAGCAAACAGACCTGTCTTGTCGTTGTAGCTGTCATCAGTAGTTTTTCCATCCCCATCTACATCCATTTTGAGATAGAAATCGAATGCAATCCCCCACTGATGCTGAAAGCGATAATCGCTTCCCTTGGCATTGGTAACAATAGCTCCTGGTTCGGTACGTCCCTGGGCGTATAGAGCATCCTGTTCTTCTTTCGTGCGCAATGTTTCTGATATTGCAACTTGAATTCCTCTATCTGCGCAGGTATCTATCCATTTAGCTGCCAACTGTTGTAAGCGCGGATGACATAATGTAATATCTCTCATAGTTATTTTCCACCTTTCTGCGAAAGGCACCGATGGGGTCATGAAACCCGTCGGCTA
>CAUWCT010000018.1:0-33696 GCA_963557065.1 uncultured Lachnospiraceae bacterium
ACCATATGGATATAAAATTAACTAAATGACATTGATGGCTGAACTGTTACAAAAATGATATTAACCGTTCAGCCGATGTGCAAAAAGCATTGAGCAGACACATACAAGGAAGCAGATTTATGTCGAAATACGTCTGCTTCCTTATGGCGTTCTGCAATGAATGTTGTTTCACAGTACAGTAGTACAACGAAAACTTAGTTTTCGCTGTACTAGTTCTCATATCTTCTACTTACCGCACTGCAGTCCAATGTTATATAAAACTCCACACCATCCGGCGTATTATATGCACCGTATTCTTTGCCATGCGCTTCCATAATTGCCTTTACAATAGAAAGACCGATACCGCTTCCCCCATATTCCCTGGTTCTGGCTTTATCCACCTTATAGAATTTGCTCCATATCTTCGGAAGATCTTCTTCCGGAATATGGTCTCCGGTATTCGCAACAGAGATTCTTACTTCCTTCTCCTCTTTTACTGCCTGAATTCTGATAATACGGGCACCGTCCAAATGATTTAATGCATTGCTGATATAATTGGTAATAACTTCCTCTATCTTAAATTCATCTGCCCATACATACAGCGGGCCATCCGGTTCAAATATAATTTCAGCCTGTTTCTGGCCGATAAGAATCTGTGCGGAAGATAATACGCCCTGAATCAGTTCTACAATATCGAACTGTTCCATAGAAGGACCGTCACTGCCAAACTCCAGGGCATTTAATGTAAGAAGCTGCTGAACCATTTTATTCATTTTGTTTGCCTCGTCCATAATAACCTCGCAGTAATAATCCCTGTTTTCTTTTTCTTCCGCCATACCTTCTGTCAGCCCTTCCGCATATCCCTGAATCAACGCAATCGGGGTTTTTAATTCGTGAGACACATTCGCAATAAATTCTTTGCGCATCTCATCAATCTGTTCTTTTTTGCGAATATCGCGTTGCAGTTCATTATTGGCCGATTTCAGTTCTCCTATGGTCTCTTTTAACTTTTCAGACAACAGATTCATATTATTGCCCAGAATCCCTACCTCATCTTTTGCATCACCTGTATACCTGGCATCAAAATCCAGTTCTGACATCTTTTCGGAAATTCTGGAAAGAGAAAGGATGGGAGATGTAATCCTTCTTGTCAAAACCAGCATAAGAATACTTCCGATAATCAGCACACTGGTCCCTACATACAGCAAAAAACGGCTGGACAACCGGACACTGTCCTGGATTCCTGCAACCGGCATGGACATTAAAAATGCAGTTTCATTATCGGAAAAGAATCCCCAGCATTCCAGATAATAATTTTTGCTGATTCTGTCATACCGTTTTTCTATTGTATAATTCTCGGTTTCACGAATGGTTTCATAGCCTTTGCCTGACTGTCCCAGCAGATATCTCTGCATCTGCTGCTCCATAAATTCCCCTCTGGGCGCAAACATTACAGCCGATCCCTCCATGTTATTGACCATTACAATCGAAGTATTCGACTCCTCACTGAGTTTTCTCAGTGTTTTGGGCAGTTCTCCTTCTTCCGCCGTATCAGCCCCATATGGCTGCGCCCAATATGTGTAATTATCGTCTGTCACAAATCCCTCTGTCATGGACTCGCCTTTTTCATGCTGCTCTTCCAGAATGAGATCGATCTCCTGGTATCCACGTTCCAGAGTTTTTACTTTTTCTGATATATAAAAGCTTTCCAGGAACTGGCTGTTGACAAACCACGTAATCAAAAGCATCAGCGCCATCATCCCGGCAAAAACCAGAGTAATCCTGGTACGGATAGAATGTTTCATCGGCTTACCTCAAACTTGTATCCCATCCCCCAGACAGTTTTAATATAATCGCCTTTTTCTCCCAGTTTGCTTCTCAGCTTTTTCACATGGGTATCTATGGTTCTGGCATCTCCAAAATAGTCATAGTTCCAGACATTATTTAAAATCTTTTCCCTCGACAGAGCCATTCCCTGGTTATCCACAAAATACGTTAAAAGTTCAAACTCTTTGTAGCTTAATTCAATGGGCTGTCCATCTATGGTTACCTGTCTGGCAGCTTTATCAATGACAATTCCTCCTACATTTACTGCGTCTGCAGATGTATTGCCGGCTCTCCTTAAAATTGCTTCCACCCGCGCAGTCAGAATTTTGGGACTAAATGGCTTTGAAATATATTCATCTACTCCCAATTCAAATCCCTGCAGCTCGTCCCGTTCTTCTCCGCGGGCCGTCAGCATCATAATCGGTACTTTGGAATACTGACGGATCGTTTTCACTACCTGCCAGCCGTCCATTTTGGGCATCATCACATCTAACAGAATCAGCGCAATATCTTTTTGTGCAAAAAAAACTTCTAACGCTTCTTCTCCGTCTCCGGCCTCAATGACACGAAACCCTTTTATACTCAGAAAATCTTTTACCAGCTTGCGCATCCGCGCCTCATCATCAACCACTAATATCTTTAATCCTTCCATAGGCCCCATCCTTTCTGTCAGATGCCTGTTCCAATTATTATGTCCATTGTAACAGATTGAATGGAGTTTTTCTATAAGTTCACAGACATTTCACAAACACAGGGGAACGGAACAACTAAAAAAGAACCGCTGCTCCATAAACAGCGGTTCCTAAAAACGGATTGATTATCTTAAGTCTGTGGTTGGGATTGTATCCATGTCATCGAATGCCTGGTTCTCGCCGCCCATAGCCCAGATAAAGGTATAGTTGCTGGTACCTGCTCCGGAATGGATGCTCCAGGATGGACTGATAACTGCCTGCTCATTCTGCATAACGATGTGTCTGGTTTCATTGCCTTCACCCATCATATGGAATACTACGTTGTTCTCCGGAATCTCGAAGTACATATATACTTCCATACGTCTCTCATGGGTGTGTGCTGGCATGGTGTTCCATACGCTGCCTGGCTCTAATACAGTCATACCCATGGAAAGCTGACAGGTTTCCAGTACGTCCGGATGGATAAACTGGTTGATCACGCGCTTGTTAGAGGTTTCCATAGCGCCTAATGGCTTCTTTGCAGCCTGGTCGATAGAAATGAAGGTAGTCTTGCAAGCCTTGTGAGCCGGCGCACTTACCATGTAGAATTTTGCCGGATTGGAAGCATCCTCGCTGGCAAACAGAACTTCTCTGGTTCCCTTGGTAATGTATAAGCAGTCTTTGTAACCCAACTTGTATTCTACGCCGTCAGCTTTGATAGTTCCTGCGCCTCCGATGTTGAAAATACCGATCTCTCTTCTCTCTAAGAAATACTGAGTTCCAAAGTTTTTCCATACATCAATGCCTTTATCAATGGAAACAACCTCAGTAGTAGGCATACAGCCTAATGTTACCATACGATCTACGTGAGAATATACTGCCACTACTTCATTGGCAACATACAGATTCTCGATTAAAAATTCTTTTCTGGTCTCCTCGGTGGTATAGCGCTTGAAGTCTCTCTGGTTTGCGGAATAACGAATATCCATGGTTTTCCTCCTTGTAAATAGAAATAAAATACGTTTTCTGAGAGTTTGTATTCAAACTTCTCTTGTTGTATACAATCTTATCACAGTTAGCAGAAAAATACAACCTCTATCACCGTTTATTTCCCGACTTTTCCTTCCGTTGTTCCCCGTAAAACCACTGCAAAAAATACGGCTGTCATCAGGGCGCAGACCGTTTCAGAAATCAGAGGGGAAATCCAGATCCCGGCCTCTCCCAACACAGCAACAAAAAGCGCCAGCGCTCCTGCTAAAAATGCCAATCCCCGGCCTGCGGAAATCAGGAAGGAAAACACCGGTTTTTCTACCGCGGTAAAATATCCCGCAGATACCACATTAAATCCTAAAAACAGGAATGACAGAGAGTAAAGCTGCAGCGCCCGCTCCGTATATGCAAACAGTTCTGCCTCTTCTTTTGGCAGGAAAATTCCAACAAACAGGGACGGACAAAATTCCAGCATTAAAACGTACACTGCGGATACAGAGACTGTCATAATCATGGCATATTTTAACAGCTTCCTGCAGGATTTTTTCTCCGAAGCTCCATAATGGTAACTGATAATGGGCTGAACTCCCTGAGCAATTCCGGACATGGTATTTAGAACCAGCGTATTAATATAGGAAATCACTGTATAACTTACGATTCCGCTTTCGCCAACAACTGCCAGAATCACCTGGTTAAACATAAACACAACCAGACCGCCGGAAAGTTCGGTAAACCCATTTGCCATTCCAAGAGGGATAATTCGCTTATAGACACTAAAATCCAGTTTGAATTTCCAGAATCGGAGGACCTTTCGGAATCTGGCAAAATAGATGAAGAATATCAGGGTCGAAATCACCTGGGCCAGGCCTGTGGCAAAAGCTGCCCCGAAAACGCCCCAGTGGAATTTCATTACAAATATGTAATCCAATACCACGTTTGTCAGTCCGCATGCAGTAACCCCTATCGCTGAAACTAACGGAGTTCCGTCGGTCTTTACCAACGCCTCCATGTTGTAGGACAGGATAAAAAATACTGCAAAAACAGCAATGGTTCCCACATACTCCTTGACATAAATCACGTTATCCGGCGATGCACCTAAAAATAAGGCAATGGGCTCCAAAAAAATCAGAGACACTGCTGTTACTGCCAGAGATAACGCTGTAAGCACTGCCAGATTCATGGTAAACAGGCGGCTGGCACTTTCCTCTTCCTTTTTTCCTAACGAAATGGAAATCAAAGTGGACGTTCCTGTTGCCATCAACAGCCCAATGGTAAAAATCATAATAACATAAGGCATAGACAGATTGACCGACACCAGAGCAGACTCCCCTACTCCCCAGGCCACGAACATTCCGTCTACCATTGTGTACAGGGCAAAGATCCACATGGACACAATGGATGGCAGTACAAACTTAAAAAATTTTTTTAAAAGCAATCTAAAACCTCCCGTAAATATTTTTAATAACAGTTCAGCCATGCGAAGATTTAAACAGGGACAGACGTTGAAAATTTATTTTCATAAGAATGTTCCTGTTTAAATCTTCATAGGGCAGACGCCAGATGCTTCTTGTCCGCCACAGGCGGGCAAGAAGATGTATGGCTGAACTGTTACTATCTTGCCCTTTATACAATTTCCAACAATCCTTTTAAGTATGCCAGACTTTTTACCGCCGCGGTTTCGGTATCCGGAAAGTTGGTAATTTCCAGGGCCAGGCTTTTATTATAACCGATCCTCCTCAATGCTTTCAAGGTTTCCTTAAAATTATAGTGGGCATGACTCCCAACGAATACCGTCTCAATTTCCTATTGACTTAGTTGCCCCTAACCATGTAAAATAGATCCTGACGCATTCAGACATCAGCTCACACTGACGGGCGTTAAGAAAAGGAGGATACTCATGAAAAAAGCACTTTCACTTACTTGTATTGTTTCGCTTACGGCCGCTCTTTTAGCAGGCTGTACCGGCGCTGCCGATACTTCCAATACTACGGCTGCACAGACCACCGCAGCACAGACCTCTGCTGCACAGACCGAAACGGCTGCGCCAGAGGAAAGCACAGACGCTTCTGAGATGTCCACAGCAGAGACCGGCTCCCAGGAATCTGAGGCAGGCGGGGATGAAACCGCCATTAACGTTATGGCCTTAAAGGGCCCGACTGCCATGGGGATGGTAAAATTTATGGATGATTCTGATGCCGGAAATACCGGGGACTATGATTACAATTTTACCATTGCTGCAGCCATTGATGAAGTTACCCCAAAGCTGGTCCAGGGACAGGCTGATATTGCCGCCGTACCGGCCAACATGGCTTCCGTCCTGTTCAACAACACCAACGGCGGCGTAGAAGTCCTGGCCGTCAACACCTTAGGCGTTCTCTACATTGTAGAAAACGGCGACACTGTTCATTCCATAGAGGATTTGAGGGGAAAAACCATTTATGCCAGCGGAAAAGGCGCAACTCCGGAATACGGTTTAAACTATGTTCTGTCTGAAAATGGGATTGATCCGGAAAAAGACGTTACCATCGAGTGGAAAAGCGAACATACCGAATGTCTGGCTGCCCTGACTTCTTCGGAAAATGCCATCGCCATGCTGCCCCAGCCTTTTGTAACTACCGCCCAATCCAAGGTAGAAACCATACGCACTGCTTTGGATTTAAGCGAGGAATGGGACAAACTTCAGGAAGGCGTTACGGCGCCGTCTGCCATGATTACCGGCGTTGTGGTTGCCCGTACCGAATTTATAGAAGAAAATCCGGAAGCAGTCGCTGACTTCATGGCTCACTATCAGGAATCTGTGGATTTCGTAAACAATAACGTAGAGGAAGGCGCCGAACTGGTCGGCAAGTATGAGATCGTTCCGGCTCCGGTTGCCGTAAAAGCCATTCCGGAATGCAACATTACCTATATTGACGGAGAAGAGATGAAGGAGAAGCTCTCCGGTTACCTGGATTCGTTATATCAGCAAAATCCAGCCGCTGTAGGCGGAACTCTTCCTACGGATGAATTTTACTATCTTCCATAAATCCGGACAGACAGGGGAAGGCGCTTCTTCCCCTGTTTTTCCTAAGCCAGACCAGGTATCCCAGAAGAACGCGAACACGTCTTCCCGCCCCAGTCTCCGTCTGTGGGCCGTCCTTTTCTGGCTGACGGTCTGGCAGCTTGCAAGCCAGGCCCTTGGGCAGGAAATTCTGTTGGTTTCTCCCATTTCCGTCCTGGTACGCCTCACTTCTTTAGTCAGGACGCTTCCCTTCTGGGAGGCCATCGGTTTTTCCCTTTCCCGGATTTCTGGAGGCTTTTTATCGGCTGCTGTTATGGGCGTTTTTCTGGCTGCCCTGTCCGCCCGTTTCCGTCTGGTTAAGGAACTGCTGTCCCCTTTTATTCTTACCATAAAGGCAATTCCTGTAGCGTCTTTTATTATTCTGGCCCTGATATGGATTCCATCTGAAAATTTGTCGGTGTTTATTTCCTTTTTAATGGTCTTTCCAGTGATTTACACCAACGTATTGGATGGAATTTTAAGCACCAGCCAGGAACTTCTGGAAATGGCCCAGGTCTTTGCCCTGCCCCCCGGAAGGACTATCCGTTATATTTATGTGTCCCAGGTGCTTCCCTTCTTTCAGTCTGCCTGCACCATTGGTCTGGGACTGTGCTGGAAATCCGGAATCGCGGCAGAAGTCATCGGGATTCCGGACGGATCTATCGGAGAAAGTCTTTACAATGCCAAAATTTTCCTAAACACTCCTGATTTATTTGCCTGGACGCTGGTAATTGTTATTGTCAGCCTAACCTTTGAAAAATTCTTTTTAAAGCTTCTGGATATGAGCGTAAAACGGCTGGAAAGGATGTAAGCGTGGATATTGTGTTAAAAAATCTTTGTAAATCTTATGGCGGCCATACTGTCCTGAACCATTTCTCTGCCACCATCCCCTGCGGAAAGGTAACTGCCATCATGGCTCCTTCCGGCAGAGGAAAAACCACTCTCCTCCGAATTCTTATGGGATTGGAAGAGACGGATTCCGGTTCTGTTTTTGGACTTTCCGGCAAAAAGATAAGCGCCGTTTTTCAGGAAGACCGCCTGTGCAAAAATCTAAGCCCGGTTTCCAATATCCGTCTCGTTGCTCCCTCATTAAAAAAATCTGAAATTATTGCTTCTATGGAGCAGGTGGGTCTGACCGGATGTTCTTCCCAGCCTGTCCGGGAACTGTCGGGAGGAATGAAACGCAGGGTTGCCATTCTGCGCGCTCTTCTTGCAGACTATGACGTACTGTTTTTAGACGAACCTTTTAAAGGTCTGGACATGGAAACCAGGCAGATGGTCATTACATATACCAGGCAAAAAAGCACCGGAAAAACCGTTATTCTCATTACCCATGAAGAAGAGGACGCTTCCCTGATGGGGGCACACCAGATCCTTACGATTGATGCCGGAGAATCTGCCACTGGCAGCTTTTCCCAATACCTGGAAACAAAATCTGCTGACAGGAGAAATACAGACGGAAATGAATAATTATACCATACGGGATGATTTTGTCCGCTTTGGAGTCCGAAAAGAAGTGAAAAAAGGGGAGTTTATCTGCAATCCTTTGATTGATAATGTTTATGAAACTATCTATTTTTTAGATAAGGGTATCTCTGCCCTGACCAGCTACAGTGAATCCGGCGAAGAGCGAATTCATTTATATTATGGAGAAAAACGGGTAGCTGGTTTTTCCGCCATGTTAAGCCGTCAGTTTTTTGACGAATGGAGCGACAGCCAGTCCTGGAATTATCTGGTTAAACCGGACACCTGCTGGATTACTGCCAAAACAGACTGCGTTTATTATAAAATTACAGGAATCCATGTACACGAACTGCTGTCTCAGTCTCCGGACTTTATGAGAGAAATTTTAAGTTCTGTTACCCGGAATTATCTGGAACTCATAGATAAACTTCAGACCATGGTAGACGGCAACCGGACTGCTCAGTTCTGCCAGTGGTTATTAAGCTGCCGGGTCAAACATGGAGAAGATTTCATAATCCCCAAAGCATTTTCCTTCGTAGAAGTAGCAAAGTTTCTGGGAATGCATCCCGTTACAGTCAGCCGGCTCTTTAAAAAATTCAGGGAATTAGGAGCTATTGACAAGGTAGACGGTATGATTGTCATTAAAGATGAACAGCTTTTAGCTTCTCTGATGCATGAAAGAGATGAATAGGAACCTGTTCTATGCTGGTTCCTGGCCAAACATCAATGGGGCTGCCGTACTGATTTCTATTTCGTACGACGGCCCCATTCACTTATACAATTCTTTATTCTTCTTCCTCTGCCTTTGAAACTTCGATTCCCAGCTCTTCTAACTGTTTTGGATCCACTGGGGTCGGCGCCTCGGTCATCAGACAGGAAGCGTCTTTTACCTTCGGGAATGCGATGACGTCGCGGATAGAATCTGCGCCTACCATCAGCATAATCATACGGTCAAAACCGTATGCCAGACCTGCGTGAGGCGGTACTCCGTACTTAAATGCCTCTAACAGGAAGCCAAACTGCTCGTTTGCCCTCTCTGGAGTAAATCCTAATACTTCAAACATCTTTGCCTGGATGTCAGCCTGATGGATACGGACAGAGCCGCCGCCCATCTCGGTACCATTTAATACAATGTCGTATGCCTTTGCACGAACTGCACCTGGATTGGTGTCAATTAACGGAAGGTCTTCGTCCATCGGCATGGTAAATGGATGGTGCATTGCTACGTAGCGGTCTTCTTCCTCGGAGTACTCTAACAGCGGGAACTCGGTTACCCACAGGAATTTAAAGTCATCTTTCTTTAACAGTCCAAGCTGTTTTGCCAGCTCTAAACGCAGGTTGCCTAATACGTCAAATACGACTTTGTCTTTATCCGCGGCAAATAACAGCAGATCTCCCGGCTTTCCGTCCATAGCGTCTGCCAGGGCTTTTAACTCTTCCTCTGTCATAAACTTGGCAAAAGAGCATTTATAGCTGCCGTCTTCCTGAATTGCCAGATAAGCCAGACCCTTTGCGTCAAATCCCTTTGCAAACTCTACCAGAGCGTCGATTTTCTTTCTTGGCATCGCGCCCTGTCCCTCTGCGTTAATACCGCGGACGGAACCGCCGTTTTCAATGGCTCCGGTAAATACGCCAAAACCGCAGTTTCTTACTAATTCCGTTACATTTTTCAGTTCCATTCCAAAGCGCAGATCCGGCTTATCAGAACCAAAGCGATCCATAGCCTCTCTCCAGGTCATTCTTGGAATCGGAAGGGTCAGATCATAGTTGCACACTTCTTTAAATAACTTCTGAAGCAGCTTTTCATTGACTCCGATTACATCGTCTACGTCTGCAAAAGACATTTCCATATCGATCTGGGTAAACTCCGGCTGTCTGTCTGCACGCAGATCCTCATCCCGATAGCAGCGGGCCAGCTGGAAGTAACGGTCGCAGCCAGAGCACATTAATAACTGCTTAAAAAGCTGCGGGGACTGTGGAAGGGCGTAGAAAGATCCTGGATGTACACGGCTCGGAACCAGGTAGTCTCTTGCTCCCTCCGGGGTACTCTTAATCAGGGTAGGAGTTTCAATCTCCCAGAATCCCTCCTCTGCCAGAACCTGACGGGCCATGGTTGCAACTTTGCTGCGCAGCATCAGATTTCTCTGGATGTCCGGTCTTCTAATATCCAGGAACCGGTATTTTAAGCGCAGTTCTTCTTTGGTCTTGCTGTTTTCCTCGATTGGGAAAGGAGGAACTTCCGATTCAGATAAAATACGAAGCTGCTCTGCCCGAATCTCAATAGCGCCGGTTGCCAGGTTTTCATTGACAGCGCCGGAACGGGCCTCTACTGTACCGACTACTGCGATTACAAATTCGCTTCTCAGCTTTTCTGCCTTTGCAAAGTTCTCTGCGCCGCAGTCTTTTTCCTCAAAAATAAGCTGTAAGATACCGGAACGGTCTCTTAAGTCTACGAAAATAATACCGCCTTTATTTCTGCTCTTCTGCACCCATCCCATAACGGTAACTTTGCTTCCAATATCGCTTGTGGTTACCTCGGTACAGCGGTGGGTACGCTTTAATCCTAACATTGCCTCTGCCATGATTGTACATCTCCTTTTACTTTTTCAGTGCTTCTCTATAAAATTCTTTAAATTCCCCGTAGCCTTCTTTCATCAGCTGCTCTTTCTGGAATTTTTTATTTTTATTCATCTGCGCCACTAAAACCTGGGTTCCAGCTTTTCTGGCTTCCATGGCTTCTTTAATCACTTCTGCCAGAGCGTCTGCAGACAGGCCTTTTTCAAATAAATAGGCAACCCTGCCGCCTGAAGAAGGAACGGTAAATCCGCTGTCTAACAGCATACCTACAATCCGCTCAAAACCAATGGAAAATCCGCAGGCCGGAGTATCCATACCCGTAAATTTGCCAATCATCTTATCGTAGCGGCCGCCTCCTGCTACGGAGTATCCCAGTCCCTCTACGGATACTTCAAAAATGGTGCCTGTATAATAGCCCATGCCGCGGACCAGAGTCGGGTCAAAGACCAGACGGCAGTCTGCTTCTGTATCCAGAACGCTGGTAACCGTATCCATAATGTGAGCCAGATTTTCTGCAACTCCGTCTCCCAGTACCCCGTTTAAAGCCTGTCCCAGATTCAGGACGCCCTGGGAATCGTCTGTAACAGAAGACAGTAATTCCGTATATTTTGCAATACTTTCTTCGGAAAATCCATTTTCTTTTAACTCTGCCTGGACGCCGTCCATGCCAATCTTGTCTAACTTATCCAGAGTGATAAACACCTGATCCATAGCTTCTTCCGGAAATCCGCTGTAAACTGCCATGGCTTTTAAAATATTCCGGTCATTGATACGGACCGTAAACTTCTCGTCTTTGCAGATTTTTCCCAGGGCTGTAGTGGTTGCCAGAATCAGTTCAATCTCTGCCATAGAGGTCGCATCGCCTAAAATGTCGATGTCGCACTGTACAAACTGGCGGAAACGGCCTTTCTGGGGACGGTCTGCCCTCCAGACGCTTCCCATCTGCAAAGCCTTAAATGGGGACGGCAAAGAGGCAGAATTATTTGCATAGTATCTGGAAAGAGGCAGGGTTAAATCGTAACGCAAGCCCCCGTCTACGACGTCGCTTTCCGTCTGGGCGGTCTCCAGATTTAACTTTTCGCCTCTCTTTAAAATCTTGAAAATCAGCTTTTCATTGTCGCCGCCCTGTTTGCTGGTCAGATTTTCAATATGTTCCACACAAGGGGTCTCAATCTGGGAAAAACCGAAGCTTTTATAGGTTTCTTTAATCTGGCTCATGACATATTCCCGAATCTGCATTTCCGCTGGCAATATATCTTTCATGCCGGTTACCGGCTTTTTCTTCAATGGCATAATCTTATTCTCTCCCATTCATTTAAACTGCGTATCTGCTATTCATTGTAAATTACTTTTCCCAATTTGCAAGTGTTTTTTCCTTTCTTTCCAGCATTTCGTCAATTCTTTCCACATACTGGTCCGCATCCTTGACGTTTTCCACCCTCTCTTTCCGGTTTTCTGCCGGAAAAATCAGTTTCGTGGTGGTTCCTGCTCCACAGGCCGCTATGGTCTGCAGCTCCTCCATAATCAATATGTTATAAATACAGGCTTTTCCAGGAGCCGCATAGCCTACGTTTTCAAAATTTCCCGCCATATTCTTCTGACGGTACAAATAGTATGGCTCCAGTCCCATTTCCCTTGCCGTATTCGCAGTTACTTCTGCCATGGCGTCAATGTCCCTGCCGGTCTGGTCTTTGTATTCCTCCCATAAAAGGTGAAGCCTGGACGCCCGCTTAATCGCCAGAGAATGGACGGTAATGGAATCCGGCCCCAGTTTCTTTACTTCTTCCATAGTCGCTCTTACGTCTTCGCTGGTCTCTTTCGGAAGGCCGATAATAAGGTCCATATTAATATTGTCAAACCCGATCTCTCTTGCCATGGCAAACGTGTCCTTTACCATGTCCACCGTATGATGACGGCCGATAATATCCAGGGTTTCCTGTTTCATGGTCTGGGGATTAATAGAGATTCTGGTCACTCCATGGCGCTTTAACACTTCCAGCTTTTCCCTGGTAATACTGTCCGGCCTTCCGGCCTCTACGGTAAATTCTAACGCCTGATCCACTGGAAACGTCTCCCATAATTTGGTCAGAAGTTTGTCCAAATCTTCTGCATCCAGAGAGGTTGGCGTACCGCCTCCAAAATAGATGGTATCTAATGGACGGCCCTTCATTTTTTCGGCCGTATACTCCATCTCTTTAAATAACGCGGCTAAATACTCTCCCGTCCTACCCTTCCACTTTCCAATGGGATAAGAGGTAAAGGAACAGTACAGGCAGGTAGTCGGGCAAAATGGAATCCCCACATACAGGCTGTAGCCTTTTTCATAGTTTAAGGGTTCCAGAAGTTTCAGCTCCCTGGCCGCAATCTCTACGCTTAAATCCAGCTTTTCCTGTCCGGTCAGGTACATTTGCCTCATATAATTCCGGACGTCCTCTTCCTTCCATCCGTCCTCCAGCCTGCTCATGGCAATTTTAGTTGGGCGGATGCCGGTTAATGTGCCCCATGGCAGCAGCTTTCCTGTGCGGGTATAAAGCATAAAGTACAAGCGGCGCTTGATTTTGCTCTTTGACACCGTCCGATCCTGATAAGGGAGGGAGATGGGAAGGCTGCGGCAGAACTCCTCCCATTCGCCGGAAAGCTCTTCTGGAAATCCGGTCCAGGGCTGGTTCTTTTCCTCTTCATTCTGAATCGGCTGTCCGTCTTTATCCAGAAAACGGATTGTAAACTGATCCCTGGTTTCATTTACTGTTCCTTCCACATAAAAGGAAACCTCTGCTCCCTTCTGGTGCGCAAAGGTTTCGCCGGAGTAAAAGGCCATCAGAAGTTCTCTGATGTCCTGTTCATATGCATTGTCGTTTAATAAAATTCCTATCATCATACTCTCCAGTCTAGCGCAGATATGCCGTAATGGGATTGTATTGTTTTTCATGGCCAATGGCAGTAGGCCCCTCATGTCCTGGATAAACCATAGTTTCTTCCGGAAGCGTCAAAAGCCTTCCTATGGACTGAATCATCTGGGAACCGCTTCCTCCAGGAAAATCTGTCCTGCCGTAAGACTCGCAGAACAAGGTGTCTCCGCTTAACAGCACTTCCTCATCCGGAATATAATAGCAGACAGAACCTGGGGTATGCCCAGGTGTCTCCATGACCTGAATCTCCATTCCCAGCAGGGAAATCACGTCTCCATCCTTTACCAGTCTGGTGGCTTTTGCTGTAAAACTGCTTCCAAACTGACTGGAGAGGTTCCGGATGGGATCCCTCATCAGCCCGTCTTCTTTTTCTCCTGCAATTACCTCTGCCGGATACTTCCTGCAAATCTCTTCTGCCGCTCCAATGTGGTCAAAATGGCCATGGGTCAGCAAAATCGCAGCAGGAGTCAGGGAAAGCTGACGGCACTTTTCCAGAATCCGTTCCGGAGCAGCCGCCGGATCTACGATGACTGCCTGGTTTTCCCCTTCTTTGTATAAAATGTAGGTATTGGTGCTGACCATTCCCAGCACCATGGTTTCTATTCTCAATTTGCTCATGTGGTCTCCTTAAAGGCGGATCAGCCTGTAGTTCTTTCAATGTCCAAAACGCCTTCCACCTGACGAATCCGGTTGGTCAGCTGGCTTAATTCCTCTTTTCCATGAATATCAAAGGTCATAATAATCGTGGCTTTTCCCTGCTTGTTGGTGCGGACATTCATCGCCGTAATATCAATCTGACGTTCCGTAAACACCTTGGAAATATCCACAAACATTCCCATTCGGTTGTTGGCGTAAATCTTAATCTCCGTCGAGTAGGTGGCTTTGTTGCTTTCGCTTTCCGGCGCCTGCCATTCTGCGTCCAGCAGCCTCATCCGCTCATCGTCCGGCAGATTGATAATATTGACGCAGTCGGTACGATGGATGGAAATGCCGCGTCCGCGGGTCACAAACCCCACGATCTCATCTCCTGGAACCGGACTGCAGCACTTGGAAAAACGCACTGCCAAATCGTGGATTCCCTTTACTACAATGCCGTTTTTGGACTTGCTGGCCGCAATGGGCACTTTGCCGTTGGTATCGGCAATGCCGTCTAAAATATTGGAATCGGTAATCTCTTTCTTTTGTTTCTTGCGCTGCTCTTCCAGCATCTTGTTGACAACCTGGCCTTCTTTTAAACCGCCGTGGCCAATGGATGCCAGAACCGATTCCCAGTCCCGAAACGCATAGCGGCGCATAACCTTTTCCTGGAACTCCGGCTTGTTGATCTCCGCATAGTTAATGCCTTTTGCCTTGCAGTAACGCTCGATCATGTCCTTGCCCCGAAGGATGTTGTCTTCTTTTAACTCGCTCTTAAACCACTGGTTAATCTTGTTTTTGGCCTGGGTGCTCTTTACCAGGGCAAGCCAGTCCCTGCTGGGGCCTCTGGAATTCTGGGAGGTAATAATCTCAATCCGGTCGCCGTTCTGCAGGACGTAATCAATCGGCACTAATTTGCCGTTTACCTTCGCGCCTACCATCTTATTGCCTACTGCACTGTGAATGGCATAAGCAAAGTCAATGGGGGTAGAACCGCTGGGAAGGGTTTTTACGTCTCCGGAAGGGGTAAAGCAGTACACGTTTTCCGAAAACAGGTTCAAATCGTTTTTAATCAGGCTTAAAAACTCTTTGCCATCGTCTGCTTCCTTCTGCCACTCCAGAATCTGGCGCAGCCAGCTAAGCTTTGCCTCTTCGCTTCCTGCCGCTACCTGACCGCTTCCGCTCTCTTTGTATTTCCAGTGGGCGGCAATACCGTATTCCGCAGTACGGTGCATCTCATACGTACGGATCTGAATCTCAAAAGGCTGTCCGTTGCTGCCGATTAAGGTTGTATGGAGAGACTGGTACATATTGGGCTTTGGCATGGCAATGTAGTCTTTAAACCGGCCTGGGATAGGTTTGTACATCTCGTGGATAACGCCTAAAGCTGCATAACAGTCTTTTACATTTTCTACGATAATCCGGACTGCAAACAAATCGTAAATCTGGTCCAGGGTCTTTTTCTGGTTGACCATCTTACGGTAAATGCTAAAGAAGTGCTTAACGCGGCCGCTGATTTCTGCCTTGATGCCGGCCATTTCCATGTGGCGTCCCACCTCTTTTACAATGGACTCCACAAAGGCCTCCCTCTCGTCTTTTTTGAGATAAATCTTTTCTGCCAAATCGTAATAAACGTCCGGCTCTAAATATTTCAGCGCCAAATCGTCCAGCTCAATCTTAATTTTGGAAATACCAAGCCGGTTGGCAATGGGGGAATAAATATCCATGGTTTCCCTTGCTTTTTCCTTCTGCTTGGCCGGACTCTGGTACTGAAGCGTCCTCATGTTGTGAAGGCGGTCTGCCAGCTTAATTAAGATTACGCGGATGTCTTTTGCCATAGCAAGAAACATCTTGCGCAGGTTTTCTGCCTGGATCTCCGTCTTGTCCTTAGACCAGGACAACTGGGTCAGCTTAGTAACGCCGTCTACCAGAAGGGCTACCTCGGATCCAAACTCTTTGGTCAGCTCGTCTAACGTCATAACCGTATCTTCTACTACGTCGTGAAGAAGGGCTGCCTCAATGGTTTCCTTATCCAACTCCAGATCTGCCAGAATAATAGCAACGCACAACGGATGGATAATGTACGGTTCTCCTGATTTTCTCTTCTGTCCTTCGTGGGCGCTGTATGCAACCTTATACGCCTTTTCAATCATGCTGATATCGTCGGAAGGATGGTATCTTCTAATCCTGGTAATCAGTTCCTGATATAACTCTTCCGGACTCGTAAAGTCAGCCGGTGCTTCCAGTTCCATATCCAAATCTCTTCGTTTTTTTATATTTTCCATCGGCTGTCACCCGCTCCTTTCCAACGTTTTCCAAGATTTTCATAAGTAGTATTCATTATAAATTTTTTTAAGCGAAAATGCAAGCAAATGTCAAATTTTGTCTGCTAGGAACAGACAATCGCCGCTCCCAAGGGAAATTATCGGCTTCTCCCAAGTCCCAAAAAGTCCTTCTCCAGAGCAGTGATTCAGGTAAAGCCGCTCTGCTCCCAGGCGGGTAAGCCCCTGCATGACCCGTTCCTGGCAGCTTCTTTCCCTGTCCTTTAAGTGGATTCCTCCTGCTACGAAAGCCAGACGTCGGCCTGGAAACCGCTCTTTTACAGTTTCCAGCATATTTAAAATTCCTGGATGACTGCATCCGGCGATTACACCGACTGCATTTTTTTCCGGCAGTTCCAGAACCAGGCAAATCTCATCTTCAAATGAATCGACAGTCAGGCGCCCATCCGTTTCTTTTACAAACCTTTTAGATAGTTCTTCCCCTAAACTGGTTCTTTTAAACCTGCCTGCTGCAAAACAATGGGGACTAATCTGCAAAATTTCCTGACAAATCCGTATGGTTCCAAATGCCTTTTTTGCTTCTTCTTTTGAAAATCCGCATCCCAGGTACGTATAAACCCCTGCTTCTTCGTTCTGGATCCGGTATTTTTTATCAAAAAAGCCTTCTCCTACTACCAGAGGACAGGATAGTCCCCTGGACACGCCTTCCATCAGGCCGCCCGCATGGTCGTAATGACTGTGGCTTAATACCGCGCAGGTAACGGCCTCCGGACGGATTCCCAGCTTTTTTGCATTGTCCCAGACTGCCCCGCTGTTTCCTGCATCAAATAAAATGGTTTCCTGACCGTCTTCTATCAGAAAAGAAAGGCCATGCTCTGCAGATAAATCCCTGCGGGATGTGTGGTTTTCGATGAGTGTTGTTACTTTCATAAGCTCTCTCTCTGTAAAAAAGGGGCTGCCACAAAATAACCTTTTTATGCGGCAGCCCCTGTTCATTAGTTTCCTTCGTAGGTAATAGCAGAATATACGTCGTATCCCGCCAGCTTTTCTCTTCCCTTCAGTCCAGCCAGCTCCATAACAAAGCAGATTTTCACTACTTCTCCCCCAAGTTCTTCTACCAGCTTAATGATGGCTTCGGTAGTGCCTCCTGTAGCAATCAGATCATCTACGATAACTACTTTCTGACCAGGTTTGATGGAGTCTTTGTGCATTTCAATCACTGCGCTTCCATACTCCAGATCATACTCTGCCGAAATGGTTTCGCAGGGAAGTTTGCCTTTTTTGCGCACTGGCACAAAGCCCTTGTGAAGAGCGTAAGCAACTGGTACGCCGAAAATAAAGCCTCTGGATTCCGGTCCTACTACTACGTCAAAATCCAGATCCTTCACACTGTCTTTTAACTGGTTGACCGCCAGTTCCAGTCCGTCTGCATCCTGCAAAATGGTGGTAACATCTCTGAAAATAATTCCAGGCTCCGGAAAATCCGGAATGCTTCTGACATACTCTTCTAATCGTTTCATGCTCTTCTCTCCTTCTTTTCGTTTCTGATATCTCTTACTGTTTCTCGGATAATCAGCTTGTTTTCCAGGTAAATCCGGCGATTATCCATGGTTCCTTCTTCCAGGCGCTTTAACAGAACCCTGGTTCCCTCTTTTGCAATCTCGCTCATGCTTCTCTCTACGGTGGTTAATTTCATACTGGAATAACCGGATAAATCCCAATTATCAAATCCTATGAGGGAAACATCTTCCGGAACCGAAAGTCCACGCTCCGTTACCGCTACTCTGGCGCCAAAGGCCATTTCATCGTTGAAACACAACAGAGCTGTCGGTTTGTAATCCAACAGTCTTTTGGCCGCCTGATAGCCGCTTTCATAACGGTAGTTTCCGCAGATTACCGGCACCATATCCGGATCAAAGCCATGACGCCTCATGGACTGACGCCATCCCCTGTGCCTTAAACGGGTAGAATCCAGATTCGGCTGTCCTTCAATCACTCCGATGTTCCGGTGTCCGTTGTCTAAGAGATAATCCATAGCCTTTCCCATAGCCTGTTCTTCGTCTGTCGTTACATTCGGAGCGTCTATGTCCACCTTCCGGCAAATAACAACCATCGGGATTTTCTTTTGAAGAACCTCTTCCATAAAAGGCAGGTCGTCATCTTTCTGGGACAGGACAAGAATGCCGTCAAAATAGCTGGGATTAATGGTTCCTGGCTCATGCATATCAATACCTTTGACCACGACATTGTAGTGACTTCCTACAATGCTGTATACCCCTGTCAGCACTTCGTGAAGAACAAACGGCGACGACATCCGGCTGATCGTAGAAAAATACAGCCCTATTACATAGGAACGGGACAATTTTAAGTTCACTGCCGCCTGATTGCGGGTATATCCCATCCGCTCCGCAATCTCAATAATTCTCTTTTGTTTTTCCTTATTTTCTGTTCCGATGCCATTTAAAGCCCTGGAAACCGTAGAATAAGAAACTCCGGCTTCTTTTGCCACATCTTTTATCGTAACCGCCATACTATCTCCTTAACCTGACCTGCAGTTCTCATTCTGTAATTATCTTATCGACTCCTGCCAGGTCAACGAAAAGACCGTCCGGATTGTCAATTTCTACATTCCGGATTGTCAATTCCCCAATATTTTTTGCAAGAATCCCTTTTCTGCTCATCGGCTCTACCCCCTCCAACATAGCCGGAACATCTTTTTTAGGATTTTCTGCGTATGTAACATGAATATTTTCCATTATGATTTCTTCAATCTTCTGCTCAGGAAGGCCATAAAAATAAGCCGCCGCCACATGGCAGTTTCTGGCCTCAATATCTCTGAACACCAGGCTCTTAATTTCCGGCGTCCGGTCGTCTACCGGAAGTTTTTCTTTGGTTCTTACGTATTCCGTATAACCGTCCGGATCGCAGAAGTAAAAGCAGTTGACCACAAACGGGGTCATGACATGATCCATGTAAATCCGTTCGAATTTTACCTGGTCAATTACCGCGTCTTTTCCTCTGCCTCTGCGGGTCTTAATCCGCAGCCCCCTGTCTGTATGGAGGAATCTGCAGTCTTTTACCAGCAGTCCTTTTACGCCTCCTGCCATTTCGCTTCCAATGGTAATGGAACCATGACCGTCCCTCATACAGCACTGTGCGATGGTAATGTTTTCCGACGGTGTCCGGTACTTGGAACCCATATAAATTTTGCCGGATTTTATGGCAATACAGTCGTCTCCAAGAGAAAAATATACGCCCAGGATCTCTACGTTTTTACAGGATTCCGGATCCAGCCCATCTGTATTCGGGGAATCTTTGGGATTTAATACCTTTAAATCTACAAATTTTAAGTCCTGGGAAAAATACGGGTGAATATTCCAGCTTGGACTGTTCTGTACCGTAATTCCCTGAATGGAAATGTTTTTGCACCGGTTTAAAAAAATCATCCTCGGCCGGAATGCCGTCCGCATCTTTTTCGGTTCGTACCACCAGTTATCCGGATCTGCAGAGGCATTTCCCTCTATCCGTCCTGATCCGTAAATGACCACGTCCTCTGCTTCAATACCCGTAAGAATGCCGGAAAACATAGGGAGAGGATTTCCTTCCCAGGTTCCCAGATTGTATTCCTCCGTCTCGTCCCAGCTTTCTATCATGCCTGGGAAAACAGGAAATTTATCCCGATCGGTAAATGCCGAAAGAACCGCTCCTTCTTCCAGTTCAATCCGGATATGGCTTTTTAAAAACAAGGTGGTCAGACGGTACGTTCCTTTCGGAATCAGCACCCTGCTGTCTTTCGGGCAGGCCATGATCGCCGCCTGCAAAAAGGTGGTGTCGTCCTGGACGCCGTCTCCCTTTGCTCCGAATTCCTTTACATTGATGGTTACAAATTCTCTATCCGTACGGAAGCGGATCGTTTCTGTATCCGCATCCCTGATTACTTTTGCTTCATACTCTGTATCTGGCTGAAGTCCATACAGACTTAACACCGTCCTCCGGCTTTCCAGCGTTTTTCTTCCATTTAAATATACCTGATACGGTGTTTCCGCCTCAAATGCAGAGCCATCCTCTGCCATAATAACTGCACAGCGTGCAGTTTTCAATACCAACAAAAGCTTCATAATGAAAACCTCACCTTTTAGAATAGCACAAGGCCACTGCAAAAACAACTGTTTTCGCAGCAGCCCTGTTAAGTTCAAGTACTTATAAAATTAACCCTTAACACCGCCGGCTGCAATACCGTCGATAAAGGAATCCTGAGCCAGGAAAAATACAATCAAGGATGGAATAATCGAGATTAAGGACATTGCCAGTACTCGGTTCCAGTCAAATCCCGTGTCTCCGTCCATGGACATCTTTACAAAGATGGACGCCGGATATCTTGCCGGTGTATTTACATACAGCAGCGGACCCATAAAGTCGTTGGAAGACCACATAAACTGGAATAATGCACAGGATACGATGGACGGCTTTAACATCGGCACGATTACATACCATAACGTCTTAATGCTGTTGCATCCGTCAATCTTTGCCGCTTCTTCCAGCTCTCTTGGGATATTCCGCAAAAACTGAATCAGCATGAATACAAAATAAGTATCTGTCGCAAAAATGGTCGGCACAATCAATGCCAGGTACATCGGATGGTTGATCCAGCCGAATTTATTAAACATGATGTACTGCGGTACGTTTAATACGACCTGCGGCAAAAACAGGGTAGACATCAGGACTGCAAACAGGATTCCCTTTCCCTTAAATTCAAAGCGGGCAAATCCATATGCCGTAATGGTTGCGGATATAATGGTAAATACTACCTTAGGGATTACGATGGAGTACGTATTAATCATGGCTTTTACCAGGTCAATATCTCCTCCGTAGCTCTTCATTGCATTCTTATATCCGTCTAAGGTTGGGTTCTTCGGAATAAATCCTACGCTGGAGAAAATCTCATTGTTGGTCTTAAAGGTTGCCCCTACCATCCAGATCAGAGGGTATACCATAACAAATCCTACGGCTATCAGTACAAAGTACCGCAGAAACGTGGATATTTTTCTCTTTGTTTCTCTTGTCATGTTCTCTACCTCCCATCCTCATCTGAATAATAAACCCATTTCTTCTGGCTTACGAACGCAATAACCGTCAGAACGCAGACAATGATAAACAGACACCATGCCTGGGCGCTTGCCAGACCCATCTCGTAGCTCTTGAAGGCGTTGTTGTAAATCAGAAGGGAAATCAGCGTTGTGGAGTTTCTCGGGCCGCCCTGGGTAATGATATACGGGCCGTTGAATTCCTGGAACGCCTGACACAGCTGGGTTACCAGGTTATAGAAAATAACCGGTGTGATAATCGGAACGGTAATGGAGAAAAACTGTCTCCACTTTCCTGCACCGTCAATGGATGCCGCTTCATATAAATCCTGGGATACGCCTTTTAATGCCGCCAGGAAAATAACCATGGCCGAACCAAACTGCCATACCCTCAAAAGACAGATAATAAACAACGCATATTTCGGGTCAGACAGCCAGTCTACTCCGGCAATTCCAAATACCGAAAGAATCATGTTGATGATTCCGTCGCCTTTAAAGATGGCCTTCCACAGTACGGCAATCGCTACGGAACCGCCCAGAATAGACGGAATGTAGTAAGCTACACGGAACAGGTTTACCCCTTTAATCTTAAAGTTCAGGATATAAGCGATAAATAATGCGAATACCAGCTTTAACGGTACGGTCATAAACGCATACTGGAAGGTAACCTTAAAGGATTTCATAATCTTACGGCTGGAAAAGATTTCTTCATAGTTCATCAGGCCGTATTCTGTAATCCCATCAAACAGATGATAGTCGGTAAAGCTGTAGAACAAGGATGAACCAAATGGATATACCTTGAAAATCAAAAATCCGATAAACCATGGCAGGATAAACACCAGGCCCAGATTATTTGACAGCCATTTCTTTAAGCCCTTATTGGTGGACATACTCATTTTCCTCCTTTGCAACAGAGTGTTTCATACTTTTCTGCTGACAGCACCTTTAACCGACAGCCTTTTAAAATCGCTGCTTCAAACAGCTCCTGCGTCTCTTTTCCCAGACATCCCATTCGATTATCCTGGAAAAATCCAGCTTCTCTTAACGTGCGTGCTGTCATTTTCATCAAATCTGCAAGATAACGGTAATGCTCATAAATCTCCATGGAAGTTACTTCCAGGGTATCCGCGCAGGCAGTAAAAAAATAGGCCAGTTCCAGGCTTTCTTCCGCTTTTCCCTGACAGGTTCCTTTTATCATCCGGTCGTAATCATTGTCTTTGACCTGTCTGAATTGACGAATCATCTCCTGATAGCCTTCTTTGTTCCCGTACTCAGTCTCACAGAACATCCGGAAGGGGAGGCGTTCTGCCAGCATAAAGCTGTTTTCTGCCTCCCCCAGCTGCCGGCTTTCTGCCAGCAGCTCTTGTCCGTTCTCCGAAACTCTTTCTCTTAGAATTTCGTCTAATCTCTTCATATCTTTACTTGTTTAAAACTTCTTCAATGCCTTCTACTAAAATCTCAGCAGCTTCTTCTGCATCGTAATCTCCGTAGCTTAAGCCAGCCATAACATCGTAGTAAACGCCGTCTGTATTCTTTAATGCTGCTGCCTCAAACTTTGGATCTAACTGGAATTCTACATGAGCCAATACCTTGCTGTTTGCTTCTGCTACTTTTTCATTAAGCAGATTGTTGTCCTGGCAAACCTTTAAACCTGCTGCAGAAGCCGGAATACCACGCTCAGAAGCCATAATCTTAACGCCCTCTTCCTCATTTAACAGGAAGTTGATTAAAGCTGCACATTCTGCTGGATGCTCGGTGTTTTCAGAGATTGCAAAGCACATGGAAACCTTTGCGAAACCGCCCTTGGAATCGCCCATATCGGTAAATTCCTCGCCTACTACAAACTCTTCGCCTTCGTTTAAAGCACCTTCAAATTTGGAAGCGGAAGAATCCCACTCAAAGATACCTGCATATCTGCCGTCCATCCACTTCGGGTTCTTGTCCAAGGACTCAGCGCCGTCGTTTAACAGGGTCTGGATGGTTGGGATTACATGAGCATCCTCTAAAGAAGTAATGAAGTTTAAGCCGTCCTGGATTTCTTCAGCGCTGTACTGAAGAGTGTTGTTCTCAACCCATGGTTTGCCATACTTGGATTCCAGATAGAATACCATCAGGATGGTTCTGTCATACTCATTCATAGCCAGAGGATAGTAATCATCTCCCAGCTTTTCCTTAAATACAGGGCCTGCTGCCATTAAGTCTGCCAAAGACTTTGGAGTCTCTAATCCAGCTTTGTCAAAAGTGGTCTTATTCCAGTAGAAAATACGTCCGGTCATGGCAACTGGAACTGCCTGCAGCTCGTTTGCAACGGTACAAGCATTTAAGTTTGTCTCAGAAAACTGAGTTAAATCTAAAATATCAGATACTTTGTTTAAGTCGTAAAATGCAGAACCGTCAGAGCTGAAAGAAGTAATCCAGTTCCAGTTAATCTGGTTTACATCAGGAGCAGTTCCGGTTGCGAAAGAAGCGCTCATCTTATCTTCCCATCCGGTCCAGGCTGCATACTGGGTCTCAACGGTAATGTTTGGATATTTCTCCATGAATTTTTCAACAGCTGCCAGAGTTGCCTCATGTCTGCCGTCGCCGCCCCACCAGCTCATGGTAATCGTAATCGGGTCAGTAGTATTAACGGTCAGTCCTTCTGCTGCGGCCGGTTCAGCTGCAGTAGTCTCAGCACTTGCTTCTGTCTCTGCTGCTTCTGTCTTTGCTTCCTCTGCTGCCGCAGTAGTTGCTGCGTTGTCATCGCTGCTGCCGCAGGCTGCTAAAGACAGTGCCATGGCAGATGCTAAAACCAGAGACGCCATTTTCTTAATACTCTTTCTCATATTTTTCTCCCTTTCTTTCTCCTGCTCCTCTACATCTGTTCCTGCTTGGTTCTTTTTTGTTTGCAAAGGTTTGCAAGGTTTTTTAAAATTTTATGCATATCGCTCATATTCTCTCGACTTTTTCTCAAGTTTTACAAGCAAATATGCATTTTCTCTGTGCGTGTTTTTATAATAGCATCCGATAGTCGATCTGTCAATTGTGTATTTAGCTCAGTTTTTCAATATTTTTTTGTGTGTTTTGTCCAATTTCCTTTCATATACTTCTATGATATTATGTACATAATCTAATATAGTATATAATTTGCAACGTTTGCAAACGTTTGCATTTTATTACCACTTAAAGGAGTATGTATTATGGAAATTTTAGATCGTTATATTGATCAGCTTCTGGAACGAAGTACCCCTCAGGCGCCAATCTGGAATATTGAAAAAATCCGCGAGGGAGCCAAGCCTTCCTGGAACTATATGGACGGCTGTATGATTAACGCGGTTCTGGAACTTTATCTGATAAGAAAAGATCCCAAATATCTGGAATTTGCCGATTCCTTCATCGACTATTTTGTAAAAGAAGACGGCCAGATTCTGTCCTATTCTCCAGAAGACTACAATCTGGACAATGTAAATGCCGGAAAAACGCTTTTTGACCTGTATGACCTGACTGGAAAAGAAAAATATCGGAAAGCTATGGATACGGTTTACAGCCAGTTAGAAACACAGCCCCGTACCTCTACCGGCAATTTCTGGCATAAAAAAATTTACCCCAACCAGATCTGGCTGGACGGCCTGTATATGGCCCAGCCTTTCTATATGCAGTATGAAGCATCTTACCATGACTGCAAGGGATGCCGTGACAGCTACGAACAGTTTCTTCACGTGTACGACTTGATGCGGGACTGCCGCAACGGCCTGTATTATCACGCGTATGACGATTCCAGACAGGCCTTCTGGTGCGACAAGGTTACCGGTCTTTCTGACAACTTCTGGCTGAGAGCCCTTGGATGGTATGCCATGGCCTTAATCGATACCATGGACGTCATGCCGGCTTCCATGGGGCAGGAACAGGCAGAACTTGGACGAATCTACAAAGAATTAATCGACGCCATGCTTCCTTACCAGGATGAAAAAACCGGTATGTGGTACCAGGTTGTAAACAGAGGCGGCATCTCTCCCAACTACCTGGAGACTTCCGGATCCGCTATTTTTGCATTTGCAATTATGAAAAGTGTCCGTCTGGGATTTCTGGATGACAGCTATTATGCCTATGGCAAAAAAGCATTTGACGGCATCTGCCGCACCCAGTTATCAGAAAAGGACGGCGAACTCCAGCTGGACGGCATCTGTCTGGTAGCCGGCCTTGGCAACAAAGAAATGCGGGAAGGAACCTTTGACTACTACATGAGAGAACCAATTGTGAAAAACGAGGCAAAAGGCGTTGCACCGCTCATTCTGGCTTATATTGAAGTAATGATGAGAGAAGGCAGATAACCGTTTCTGCTTTTCCATACCTGAACGCTCAAAAAAGACCAGGAGAAGAAATGGGACTATCCTGTCCAGTTTCTTCTCCTGGTCTTTTTTATGATACATATCAACCGGAAATCCGGTAAGAAGCATACACCTGTGTCGTCGCCATATCCGAATGCCCAAGCATTGCCTGCACAGCCTGAATATCTGCCCCGCTCCTTAACAGATGGGCTGCAAAGGAATGACGCAGGGAATGAGGGGTAATATCTGCCTGGATTCCGGCCTTTTCCCCATAGTATTTAATAATCTTCCAAAACCCCTGTCGGGTCATGGCTTTTCCGTTGCAATTAGTAAACAGCCAGTCGCTTTCCTGTCCCTTTAGCAGTTCGCCCCGCGCCTGATTCAGATATTCGTCCAGCGCTTTTGAAGCTCTCTTGCCAAATGGAATGGTCCGCTCTCTCTGTCCGTCCCTGCATACCAGAAATCCCACGTTCAGATTGATATCATCCAGTTTTAAATTAATAATTTCTGACACTCGGATTCCGGTGGCATATAACAGTTCCAGCATCGCTTTGTCACGAAGTTCTTTGGCGTTTTTTCCTTCCGGCTGGGCTAAAAGCGCCTGGACTTCTTCGACGGTTAAAATAACCGGCGCTTTTTTCTCTACCTTCGGAGCCTTTAAAAGCTCTGCCGGATCCCGTTTGATCTTTCCTTCTTTAAATTCATAGTGGAAAAATGCTTTGATTGCCGCCAGCTCCCTGGAAATGGTAGTGGTGGCTTTCCCATTTTTTTCCAGATATAAGATATAAGAATTCAGGCTGGTTCTGGTAACTTTGTCTGTCTCTGTAATTCCCTGTCCTCTTAAATAGTCCTCCAGCTGCATCAAATCCCGCCGGTACGAAATTTCTGTGTTTTTTGAAGTTTTCTTTACGTCCCTTAAATAAATCACAAACTCCTGGATATCTTCTGTCATACCTGTCTCCCTGCCCTGTTTCCTTTTCCTTATAATCACTCTGCGGCTCCTAAAACGGGCCTGAAATGGGCCTTTGACCTACATTATATCTATATTTTTCGATAAAATCAAACACATTTTTCCCACATTTCTGCCACTTTCTGCGTACTTTACATAAAAAATACAACATATTGAACTAAAACCTCAAAGCGCTCAATATGTTGTAAAATTTTAGTAAAATATTTTTTTATACTCTGTCGTAAATTTCCTTCAAAAACTCCACATCGCTGTGATACCGCTCTTTATTGGAGTTTTCCAGCAGCATGGTAATATGCGGCTTTTTTTCTTTTAAATGCTTCATCAAAGGTTCATACTGGAACAGTCCTTCTCCCACATGGCGGAAAATCTGGCTGCTGCCGTCAAAAACAAAATCCTTCATATGGAGCATCGTAATCCTGTCTCCATAATAGGCAAAAGCCTTGTCAATTACCTCTTCCTGACGCTCCACTTCATCAGGATGGATTAGGTTTACAGAATCCAAAATTACTTCTACATTTGGAGAATCTATATCTTCCAAAAAGCGTTTCATCATCGCCGGACTATACAGGGTATGGTCAAATACTCCTTCTACCCCGACTGTTACCCCCAGCTTCTCTGCAGCAGATACAATCTCCCTCATACTTTTCAGCAGCCTCTGATAGGCCGTTTCCGTAAAGGTTTCCGGAGTAACCTTCATATCTGGATCCAGACGTCCGGTTTCCGTTCCTACCATATCTGCGCCAATGATTTTTGCATATTTTAAATGCTCAATAAATTTCGCCACTTCTGCCTGGCGTCTGGATTCAATGGGATGAATTGGATTGATATAGCAACCCAGAACAGCCACATGAATCTGATTTTTTTCCAATAAGGACGCAATATAGCGGCCAAATCCTGGGCTGTAATGTCCTACGGAAAAATCATAGTCTGATATGGACTTTCCAAAAGCAAGCTGAATCTGGTCAATCTGGTTGGCCCTTACTTCCTGGAACAGCTCCTCCATCGGCATTTTCGGGCAAATGTCATGGCAGCGCATACCAAAACTTAACATCCTGTCGCCTCCTTCTATCTGTATCTTTTCTGCCTTATTTCTGTTCTGCTTTTAGGAAATCTTCCCTGCATGGATTGAAAATATCCAGCAGTTTGGTATCTTCCACTGCAACTACTCCATGCACCACATTGGGTTCTACATGGTAAATATCCCCAGTTACCAGAACTTTATCTTCTTTTCCCTCTTCCTGATAAATCAAAGAGCCCTCCACAATATAGCCCATCTGCTCATGGGGATGACTGTGCTTTGCGCCTACAGCGCCCTTTTCAAACTGCAGTTCTACTGCCATCAGGTTTTTGCTGTAAGATAAAATCTTGCGGACTACGCCTCCGCCTAAATCTGTAAATGGGATTGTCTTATTTTCTGTGTACATATGAATACCCTCCTGTCTGTTTCTTCGCTACCTTTTATTATACTCTTTCCAAGATGCCTGCCGCAATCTATTTTCTAAGGTTTTTAGGTTTAAAAAAGACTTAGCAGCAAGATTTATTCCTGCTCTAAGTCTTTTTATCCTCTATCAGGTATCTACACTGTAGTTTGGAGCTTCCTTGGTAATATGAATATCGTGAGGATGGCTCTCTTTTAAGGATGCGGCTGAAATCTTAACAAATCTTCCTGTCTCCTGAAGTGTCTTGATATTCTGTGCGCCGCAATATCCCATACCGGAACGAAGACCGCCTAACAGCTGGAATACTGTATCTTCCACCAGCCCCTTATAAGCTACCCGGCCCTCTACTCCTTCCGGAACCAGCTTCTTTGCATCACTCTGGAAATAGCGATCCTTACTGCCATTTTCCATAGCCGCAATAGAACCCATGCCCCGGTATACTTTATACTTACGTCCCTGGAACAACTCGAAATCTCCAGGGCTCTCATCACATCCTGCAAACATACTGCCCATCATGCAGACACTTCCGCCTGCAGCGATTGCCTTGGTAACATCTCCGGAATACTTGATGCCGCCATCTGCGATGATCGGGATATCATACTGTTTTGCCACCTGATAGCAATCCATAACTGCAGAAATCTGCGGTACACCGATGCCGGCAACCACGCGGGTGGTACAGATGGAACCAGGTCCGATACCTACCTTAACTGCATCTACACCAGCTTCAATCAAAGCTTTGGTCGCATCTCCAGTTGCCACATTTCCTGCGATTACAGGAAGATCCGGATATGCTTCTTTAATCATTCTCACGCAGCGCAGAACGTTGGCAGAATGACCATGAGCAGAGTCTAATACTACTACGTCCACATGGGCCTTTACCAGCGCTTCCACACGCTCTAATACATTGGCAGTGATTCCCACTGCTGCGCCGCACAAAAGGCGTCCCTGGGCGTCCTTGGCAGATAAGGGATACTTAATCTGCTTTTCAATATCCTTAATGGTAATCAGGCCCTTTAAATTAAAGTCCTTATCTACGATTGGAAGCTTCTCTACCCTGGCCTTTGCCAGGATTCTCTTTGCCTCCATCATGGTAGTGCCTTCCTGGGCAGTTACCAGGTTTTTGGAAGTCATGCACTCTTTAATCTTCTTGGAAAAATCCTCTTCAAACTTTAAATCGCGGTTGGTGATAATGCCGACTAACTTTTTGCCTTCTGTGATAGGCACGCCGGAAATGCGGAATTTCCCCATCAGCTCGTCTGCATCTTTTAATGTATGCTCTGGAGAAAGATAAAATGGGTCGGTGATAACCCCGTTCTCAGAACGCTTTACCTTATCTACTTCCTCAGCCTGCGCCTCTATTGACATATTCTTGTGGATAATGCCGATACCGCCCTGTCTTGCCATGGCAATCGCCATCCGGTGCTCGGTAACCGTATCCATGCCTGCACTCATCAGCGGAATGTTCAGTTTGATGGTTTTTGTAAGATAAGTAGTTAAATCCACCTGGTTGGGAATTACTTCCGAATAAGACGGTACCAAAAGCACGTCATCAAAGGTAATGCCTTCGCCAATAATTGTACCCATTCTAAATTCCTCTCTTTCTTATAATTTGGCGACTGTTCCAAAACAGTCATGTGTTCCCTGTCTCAGGGTTATTAGTAATAAATACTAGCAAATTTTATATTATTTGTCAAACTATAATTGAAAGAAAATTCATTGTATTTACTTATCATTCTCTATCATTTATCTGATAATTTATCCAGCTAACAAATTGATGCGTCATGCAAGGAAAGCATTCTTACTTTTTAGCGTCCCTCTGTCTGGCTTTGCCAAAATCGGTATCTCCCCAACTCCTTTTAATACCATTCCAGGATGGTATACATAAGTATCTAAGATCCACTTACAGCAAAACAGGGCATCGCTCAATCCTCCAACCGGATGATTTTGCGATACCCTGTGCTGAATCACATAACTATTTTTCTGGGTGATGTATTACGGATGCAATGGAGCAGACGCTCATTTGGTTCAAAGATTACTTTCATTCTCTGCTGGCCCGCCTGGTAAAAAAACACATATTTTTTTACATCACTGCGTCCGGAAGAGCAGTCCACCGTCTTCATGCCCGGCGCTTCGTAATCTTTTAAAACATAAGAATCTGCAGGAGCCACCATAAGCAGGGAATCCTTGTCGCACTCCAGTACCTTTTTTCTCTTATTCTGGTTCATAATCCGATCAATGGAAAGCTGTCCGTCAATATACAGATATTCAAACTCTGTATTCAGCCGCAGCATCACAAAATATGCTGCCACGCCGACTAAAAGCAAAACCAAAATTCCAAAAATGGTGGTTATTGCAAGAAACAGCGCCACTGCAAAGAGAATGCCCAGTAAAATTTTAACAGGTAAGGCATAAGGCGGATTCTTACGTTTTACTAGCTGCTCTACATATGCATCTTGAATCATTGGTAAACTCTCCTTTTTACTGGGAGAATGATTACATCATTCCGCCCATTCCTGCTCCAGCTGGCATTGCCGGGGTCTCTTCTTTAATATTAGCAACTACAGACTCTGTTGTCAACAGGGTAGATGCAACGCTGGTCGCATTCTGCAGAGCGCTTCTGGTTACCTTTGCCGGGTCTAAGATGCCTGCCTGAATCATGTCTACATACTCCTCTTTATAAGCATCAAATCCTACTCCTACCTCTGCTTCGCGGACTTTGTTGATGATAACAGCGCCCTCTAAGCCTGCGTTTGCTACAATGTGGAATAAAGGAGCTTCCAGAGCCTTTAAGATAATCTGAGCGCCAGTTCTCTCATCGCCTTCCAGAGTATTCAACATGCCCTTAACCGCTTCTGCTGCATGTACATAAGCAGAACCGCCGCCTGCAATGATACCTTCCTCAACTGCTGCCTTGGTAGCTGCCAGAGCATCTTCCATACGCAGTTTGGCCTCTTTCATCTCGGTTTCTGTTGCAGCGCCTACGCGGATTACAGCAACGCCTCCTGCTAACTTAGCCAGTCTCTCCTGTAATTTCTCTCTGTCAAAATCAGAAGTGGTCTCTTCAATCTGAGCGCGGATCTGAGCAACTCTTGCAGAAATCTCGCTCTTCTCGCCGCAGCCGTCTACGATTACGGTATTTTCTTTCTGAACCTTTACAGATTTTGCACGTCCTAACTGATCCATGGTCACTTCTTTTAAGTCTAATCCTAACTCTTCAGAAATCACCTGGCCGCCGGTTAAAATTGCAATATCCTTTAACATCTCTTTTCTTCTGTCGCCATATCCCGGAGCCTTTACAGCTACTACATTAAAGGTGCCGCGCAGTTTATTAACGATTAAGGTGGTAAGAGCCTCGCCCTCAACATCCTCAGCAATGATTAACAGTCTGGATCCGGTCTTTACAATCTGCTCTAACAGAGGAAGGATATCCTGAATATTGGAAATCTTCTTATCGGTAATCAGAATGTACGGATCGTCTAAGTTTGCCTCCATCTTATCCATGTCGGTGCACATATATGCAGAAACATAGCCGCGGTCAAACTGCATACCCTCTACTAAATCCAGTTCAGTCTTCATGGTCTTGGACTCTTCGATGGTAATTACGCCGTCCTTGGAAACCTTTTCCATAGCGTCTGCTACTAAATCGCCTACTTCGTCATCAGATGCAGAAATTGCTGCAACTCTTGCAATCTGCTCCTTGCCTTCGATTGGTTTGCTCATTTTTGCAATCTCTTCTACAACTGCCTCACAGGCTTTCTTCATTCCCTTTCTTAAAACGATTGGGTTAGCGCCTGCTGCCAGGTTCTTCATACCTTCGTTAATCATTGCCTGAGCCAGAACCGTTGCAGTAGTGGTACCATCACCTGCTACATCATTGGTCTTGGTAGCAACTTCTTTTACTAACTGTGCACCCATGTTCTCAAATGCATCGTCCAGTTCAATCTCTTTTGCAATGGTCACACCATCGTTGGTAATTAACGGAGCGCCAAAAGATTTATCCAAAACAACGTTGCGTCCTTTCGGTCCCAGTGTTACACGAACAGTATCTGCTAACTGATTTACACCAGCCTCTAATGCTTTTCTGGCTTCTACGCCATATTTAATTTCCTTTGCCATGGTTCCTCAACCTCCAAAATAAGATAGTTTAAAAGAGTGATTACTCAATTACTGCTAAAATATCGTTCTGCTTTACGATTACGTACTTTTCTTCATCTACTTCCACATCCGTTCCGGAATACTTGGAGTAGATAACTTTATCTCCGGCCTTTACCTGCATGGTAATCTCTTTGCCGTCTACTACTCCGCCTGGGCCTACTGCTACGACCTCAGCCTGCTGTGGCTTCTCCTTTGCCTGTCCCGGCAGTACGATACCGGACTTGGTAGTTTCTTCAGCTACTAACTGTTTTAATACAACTCTGTCAAATAATGGTACTAACTTCATTACAAAAATCCTCCTTTATATCAATCTGTTGTTTACTTTTCTTTCTGGTAAAGTTATAACACTCATTATTAGCACTGTCAAGAGTTGAGTGCTAATTTAATTATAAAAAATTTGTGAAATCCTGATTTTCAGCATGATACAGCCAGTCCTCTGCTTATTATATGCAGCTGCAAAGAGGAAAAAGACCATCAAGGTGCAAACTTATTGCAAATATGCCTTTTCTTTTTTATCAATCCGTATTACAATAACAGATAATAAATGTTTTGAGTTCAAAGCAAAGACTGAAAGGAGTTATTTTTATGGCAAAAAATCATATCGGAAAGGTGTTGGCATTTGTGGCCGGAGCCGGAGCGGCTGCAGCGGGAATCGCTTACTTTGCCAGATACAAATCTTTCCATAAGGCATTAGAACGGGATTTCCATGATTTTGAAGATGAAGACTTTGAAGACGGCAATCCGGAAGAAACCGATAAGGAATTTTATGACAAAGAACAGGACGCAGCGGCAGATTTAAATAATCCTTCCCAGCGCAATTATGTCTCTCTTTCCTCCAGCAAAGATGAGTTTCGGGCAGCTGCCAAAGATGTCAGAGAATCTGTAGAAGACGCTGCAAGCGCTGCCAAAGATGTGTTAAAAGATACGGCTGCTATTTTAAAGGATACGGCGCATGATGCAGTCAGCGCTGCAGTTGATACGGCTCACATTGCATCTGCTGCCGTAAAGGACACCATTGATTCTTACCGGGACAAATACTCTGAAACGGATATTTACAGCGATGCAAACGCCGCTTCCCAGCTTACAGAGGCTGCTGATGCGTTTACAGAACAATTAGACAAATCCTGCCCCAAACAGGCTGAAGGCTGCGAATCTGCAGCAGATAAGCCGGATTTTCAGGAAACCGAAGCAAGCGGATTTAACGAAGGCGTTAAAGTAGAAGAAATAACTGACTAACATTTTTTATTCTCTGTGATTTAAAAGGGTGCTGCCTGCCAGACAAGACCTGACAGACAGCGCCCCCTTTAAATGATTGTAACAGTTCAGCCATCAATGTCATTTAGTTAATTTTATATCCATATGGTTA